>DAINQO010000012.1:0-32329 GCA_036742625.1 Microvirga sp. | reverse complement strand
CGGTGAGCTGTTCCTCCTCGATTCCGGCGCGCAATACGAGGACGGCACCACCGACGTCACCCGCACGGTCGCCGTCGGCGAGCCGACGGCCGAGATGCGCGACCGCTTCACGCGCGTGCTGAAGGGCCACATCGCCATCGCCCGGGCGGTGTTCCCGAAGGGCACGTCGGGGGCGCAGATCGACGCGCTTGCCCGCCAGGCGCTGTGGCAGGCCGGGCTCGATTTCGACCACGGCACCGGCCACGGCGTCGGCAGCTATCTGTCGGTCCATGAGGGGCCGCAGCGGCTGTCGAAGCTCGGCACGCAGGCGCTCGAGCCGGGCATGATCCTGTCGAACGAGCCCGGCTACTACAAGACCGGCCAATACGGCATCCGCATCGAGAACCTCGTGCTCGTCGAGAGGCGCGAGATCGCCGGCGCCGAGCGCGAGATGATGGGCTTCGAGACCCTGACCTTCGCGCCGATCGACCGGGCGCTCGTCGAGGCGACGCTGCTCACGGCGGACGAGCGCGAATGGCTCGATGCGTACCACGCCCGGGTGCGCGAGATGCTGACGTCGGAGCTGGATGAGGCAACGCGGGCGTGGCTTGTCGAGGCAACGCGGGCGCTTGCGCCTACCTCTCCCGAAGGGAGAGGTTAGGCCATGGCCCGCAGCGCCACGACGGCGGCGACGCCGACGGCGATTGTCGCGAGCAGCGGCAGGCGCAGCGCCGCCATCATGGTGATCGCGGCGGCGGCCGTTTCGGGCCAGCCGGTGGCGAGCGCGGTCGGCGCGATGACGGCGATCAGCACCGCCGGCGGGATCGCCTCGAAGGCGGCTTTGGCGCGGCCCGACAGCACGAGACGGTCGGCGAGGAGCAGGCCGGCGATGCGGGTCAGATAGGTCGCCGCCGCCATGCCGAGGATCGTCCAAAGCGTCGCCGGATCGACCCTCATGCATCCTCCGGGCGCGCCGCCGCATAGGCCGCGAGGATGCCGGCGAAGGCGCCGGCAAGCACATGCCAGGGCGGGCCGACCGTGACATGGGCGAGCGCCGCGGTGGCGCCGCTCGCGGCGACTGTCGCCGCCGTGATGCGGCCCTTGTTGAAGCCGGCGACGAGCCCGATGAACAGCGCCGTGAAGGCGAAGTCGGCGCCGAAGCGCTTCGGATCGCCAAGGAACGCGCCGAGCGCGGCGCCGGCGATCGACGATCCGATCCAGGAGGCCGGCAGCACCGCCGCGCAGGCAAACCAATAGGCCGGCGTCACCGTGCGGGCGAGCGCGCGGCGCTCGGCGAGCGCCCAGGCCTCGTCGGTGAGAAAGAAGAAGCCGAGATAGCGCTGCGCCGACGAGAAGCCGAGCGTCTTCGGCGCGAGCGAGGCGCCCATCAGCACGTGGCGGGCGTTGACGAGGAGGGTCGAGAACAGGATCGCCGCGACCGGGACCGGGTAGCTCCACAGCTCGATCGCCGCGAACTGCGCCCCGCCGGCGAAGACGAGGGTCGACATCAGCGCGACCTCGGCGAGCGAGAGGCCCTTCGAGGCGGCGATCGCCCCGAACAGCCCGCCGATCGGGGCTGCCGCGATCATCACCGGGGCGATGTCGCGCAGGCCGTCGTGGGCCTCGGTGGAGAGAGACAATCGTGTTCGCATGCCCCCGCCATGCCGGAGATCGCCGCGCCCGTCTTGGATGAAAGTGCCGCGCCTTCAAGCCGCGCGATAGGCGCCGGGGGTCACGCCCATGCGGGCCTTGAAGACGCGGTTGAGATGGCTCTGGTCGCAAAAGCCGCAGCGCAATGCGACCGAGGCCGGCGCCTCGCCGCGCCGGAGCGCGAGGCTCGCGGCGCGGAAGCGCCGGTCGAGGAGATAGGCGTGAGGCGTAAGCCCGGTCTCGCGGCGGAAGGCGCGGATGAGGTGCGTCCGCGACAGGCCGGCGATACGGGCGAGATCGATAAGGTCGACGTCCTCGGCAAAGCGCGCGTCGAGATAGGCGCGGGCGTTCGCCACGGGCCCGGGCTCGGACTTCGCCGGCAGCGCCGCGCCGGCGTCGGTGTAGCGGACGATGAGCAGCGACAGGAGGCTCACGACCCGCGCGTCGCGGGCAAGCAGCGGCTCGTGCGGACGCTCCAGCGTCCGATGCGCCTCGGTAAGAAGAGCGGCGAGCTCCGGGTCGTGGACGACGGACTCGCGAAAGCGCGGCGGATGGAGGACGGGCTTCCCCGAGATCTCCTCCGCGACCTCGCGCATCAGGTCCACCGACGGGTAGAGCGTACGGTAGACGAAGCCGCGCTCGTCGTGCGGCGCCCCGTCGTGAAGCTCGTCCGGGCCGACGAGGGCGATGGCGCCGGGCGTCGCGTAATGCTGCCGTCCGCGATGGAAGAAGGTCTCGCATCCTTCCAGGATGGCGGCCAGCGCATAGGTCTCGTGGGTGTGCCGCGCATAGGCATGGCGGCGGAAGCGCGCCCTCAGGCAATCGAGCCCGAGCCGCGGCACGCGCCAGAACACGGCGCTGTCGCCCGCCGCCTTCAGCGCCGGATCGAGCACCACCCCGGGAGCTACCAGCATCGCGTCACCGTGCCACGGCCGCCGGCCCCGCGTCTTGGACAAAAGTGCGCTCGGCCGGGCCCCGACTGCGTCAGTTGAACCAGATCGCGTAGCCGAAGAAATTGCCCTCGAAGGCGCGCACCATCTGGTCCCACGACTCCGACGAGACCGCCGCGCCGTCCTCGAGGAAGGGCGTGACGCCGGCGCCGGTGAGCCACATCACGAGGTCGAAATTCTTGTGCTCGAGGATCGCGCGGCGCAGGTTGATGCCCTTGTCGAAGCGCCAGTGCGGCACGAGCTTGCGCCCGTCGACGACAGCATCGAGCTCGGCCATGACCGCGAGCCAGGCATCGACACGCTCCTGCGTGACCGGGAGGTCGGGGAAGCGGCTGGTCTGGCGCGGGCTTGGGATCCACTCCTGATCGTCGTCGGTTTCGGCGAGGATCGCGGCCCAGCTCTTGCGGCTCTGCTCGGCCATCGCCTTGAGGTGGGCGACGACGCGCGGCAGCCGCTCCGGCTCGGCGACGGGCCAGTTCCACAGGTGGACCAGCGCGATCGCGTCGGCGATCGAGGGGTATTCGCTCGCCATTCCGTCCGAGCCGGGCGTGCGCGGTCGCGGCGGCGCGAAGGGCAGCTGGGCGCGCGGGAAGAACAGCTGGAAGGCCTGGTCGAACATCGGGCGGAAGTCATGCGCGAGCCAGAACTCGCCGATGCCGCGCAGGAGGTGCGTATAGCCCTTGAGCCAATGCGCGTCGCCGGCGTCGAAGGCCGCGACGAAGCTCTCGGGTTTTACGCCGCGGGCGCGCGGATCGACGCCGGCGAGGATGTTCCAGAACAGCTCGTCATCGGCGACGGTGCCGTCGCCGTTGAGGTCGAGGCGGATGCGGGCGAGATCGATCGGCAGCTTCGTCTGGGCAAGCCCGCCCTCGCCGAGCGTCGCGTCGACCCGCGCGAGGTCATCGACGAAATTCTGCAGGATGGCACGGAAGCCCTCATAGGTGAGCGGCGCCGGGCGCGGGTTGCGCGGCACCGGCAGGCGCAGGATCGGCACGAGGCCCGAGCGCGGGGCCTCGAGGCCGTGGCGATAGAGCGCCTGTCCCAGCCGCTCGACGGCGCGCATGAACTGCACCCCGGCAAGCCCGAAGCGTGCGTTGTCGTCGGCGGGGCTTCGCTGGGACAGCGCCGCAAGCGCCGTCTCGCCGGCCGCGAGCGTGCCGGCATAGAGGTGTTCCTGCGCGAGCGCGACGGGGTCCTGGGCGCGGCCCGGGGCGGCGCCGCACAGGAGCGCCGCGATGCCGATGACGACGGCGGACGCCAGCTTGCGGCAGGCGGCGATCGGCTTGCAGGCGCGGTCGTTGCTGAGCATCTGTCTCTCTTCACCTGCGGGCGGGCGATTTTCGAGCTTGACTATACACCGCGCCCGACAAGCGCGAACCACCCCTCCTCGTCGATCACCTTCACCCCGGCTTCCCGCGCCTTTTCGAGCTTCGAGCCGGCGCCGGGGCCGGCGACGAGGATGTCGGTCTTCTTCGACACCGACCCTGAGACCTTCGCCCCGAGCCGCTCGGCCATCGCCTTTGCCTCGTCGCGGGTCATCTGCTCGAGCGCGCCGGTGAACACCACGGTCTTGCCGGCGACGGGCGAATCGCTCGCCGCCTGCTCGGCCGGCTCGGGTGTGACCTCCTTGAGCAGCGCATCGAGCATCTCCTCGTTATGCGCCTCCTTGAAGAACTCGACGAGCGCGTCGGCGACGACCTCGCCGACGCCGCCGATCGAGGTCAGGTCGGCGTAGGCTTCCGATTCGCGATCGGCCGCCGCGCGCGCGGTGACGCGAAGGTTGTCGAAGCTGCCGAAATGGCGCGCGAGGAGCCGCGCATTGGTCTCGCCGATATGAGCGATGCCGAGCGAGTAGACGAAGCGCGCGAGCGCGATCGAGCGGCGCGCGTCGATCGCTGCGAAGAGATTCTTCACGCTCGTCTCGCCCCAGCCCTCGCGCTCTTCTAATCGCAGCTCGCCGTTGCGGCGCTCGAGGGTGAAGATGTCCTGGGGCGCGCGGATGATGCCCTCGTCGTAGAACTCATCGATGCGTTGCGCGCCGAGCCCCTCGATGTCGAAGGCGTGGCGCGAGACGAAATGCTTGAGGCGTTCGCGCGCCTGCGCCGGGCAGATCAGCCCGCCGGTGCAGCGCCGCACCGAATCTTCCTTGCCCGAGCGCGGATTGACCTCGCGCACGGCGTGGCTGCCGCAGGCCGGGCATACGGTCGGAAAGACGTAGGGCTTGGCGCCCGGCGGGCGCTTGTCGAGCGCCACCTCGAGCACCTTCGGGATGACGTCGCCGGCGCGCTCCACCACGACCGTGTCGCCGACACGGATATCGACGCCGCCGCGGATCGGCTCGCCGTTGCCGCCGATGCCCTTGATGTAGTCCTCGTTGTGCAGCGTCGCGTTCTGCACCACGACGCCGCCGACGGTCACGGGGCGGAGCTTCGCGGCCGGGTTCAGCGAGCCGGTGCGGCCGACATAGATCAGGATGTCCTCCAGGACCGTCGTCGCCTTCTGGGCCGGGAACTTGTGGGCGAGCGCCCAGCGCGGCGAGCGCGAGACGAAGCCGAGGCGCTGCTGCAGGACGAGGTCGTCGACCTTGTAGACGACGCCGTCGATGTCGTAACCGAGACCCGAGCGCTCGGCCTCGATCTCGCGATGGAAGGCGAGCATCTCGTCGAGGCTTGCGACGCGGCGCATCAGCGGGTTGACCTTGAAGCCCCAGCGCCCGAACGCCGCCACCACCTCGGACTGCATGCCGCCCGGCAGGGCGCTCATCTCGCCCCAGGTGTAGGCGAAGAAGCGCAACGGACGCGACGCCGTGATCGAGGCGTCGAGCTGGCGCAGCGAACCCGCGGCGGAGTTGCGCGGATTGGCGAAGACCTTGTCGCCGGCCGCCGCCTGGCGCGCGTTGATCTCGGCGAAATCGGCATGCCGGAGATAGATCTCGCCGCGGATCTCGGCCACCTCCGGGATCCCCTTGCCGCGCAGCTTCTTCGGGATGTCGGCGACCGTGCGCGCGTTCGCGGTGACGTCCTCGCCGACCGCGCCGTCGCCGCGGGTCGCGGCGGAGACGAGCTCGCCCTTCTCATAGCGCAGGCTCAGCGACAGGCCGTCGATCTTCGGCTCGGCCGCGAAGACGAGCGGCGCCTCCGGGCCGAGCGCGAGGAAGCGCCGGATGCGCTCGACGAACTCGCGCACATCCTCCTCGCCGAAGCCGTTGGCGAGCGACAGCATCCTCACGCGATGGCGCACCTTGGCGAATTTCTCCGAAGCCTTGGCGCCGACCTTTCGGGTCAGGCTCTCCGATGTCCGAAGCTCGGGAAAGCGCGCCTCGAGCGCCTCGTAGCGCTGCCGCAGAGCGTCGTATTCCGCGTCCGACACCGTCGGCGCGTCCTCCTCGTAATAGCGCCGGTCATGCTCCGCGATGTCACGGCCGAGCGTGTCGTGCTCGGCGCGGGCGTCGGCGAGAGTCGGGGCGTCCAGGTCAGGCTTTTGGGAGGTTTTCGTCGGCATCGGTGTGGCTGCGCGGGCGGCGCACCATAGCCAAGGCGAGGGGCGAATGGCGAGCGCGAATACGCGCCCTCAACCCGCCGCTTGCAGCAATCGCGCCGCCGCGGCGCGGGCCTCGTCGGTGATCGTCGCGCCGGCGAGCATGCGGGCGATCTCCTCGCGGCGCGGCGTGGCGTCAAGCGGCATGACCCGCGTCGCGACCCGCTTCGAGCGCGCCACCGCCTCCTTGGTGATGAGGAAATGGCTCAAGGCCCGCGCCGCCACCTGCGGCGCGTGGGTCACGGCCATGACCTGCACGCGAAGCGCCAGACGCGCGAGGCGCTGCCCGATGGCGTCCGCGACCGCGCCGCCGACGCCGGTGTCGATCTCGTCGAAGACGAGGGTCGGGGCCGAGCCCTTGTCGGCGAGCACCACCTTCAGGGCCAGCATGAAGCGCGCGAGCTCGCCGCCCGACGCGACCTTCATCAGTGGTCCAGGCTTCGTGCCGGGATTGGTCTGGGCCCAGAACTCGACCCGCTCGAACCCGGCGGGATCGCGGCCCTCCTCGTCCGCCGCGATCTCGGTGATGAAGCGGGCGCGCTCGAGCCGCAACGGCGGCAGCTCCTTCTGCACCGCGCCGTCGAGCGCCTTCGCGGCGCGCCGCCGGCCGGCCGAGAGCGTTCGCGCCGCGGCGACGTAGGCCGCGTCGGCCTCCGCGACCGCGCGCTCGAGCGCGCCGAGCTCTTCCTCGCCGGCGTCGATCGCCTGCACGTCGGCGGCGTAGCGCTCGCGCAGCTCGGCGAGCCGATCGGCCGGCACGGCGTATTTCCGCGCCGCGGCGCGAAGCGCGAACAGCCGCTCCTCGGCCTGCTCGAGCTCGCGCGGATCGAACTCGGTCTGCCGGATCGCCTGCTCGAGGGCGCCGCGAGCCTCCTCGATCGCGACGAGCGCCGCGTCGAGCGCCCTGACGCAAGGATCGACGAGCGCCGGCGCCTGCCCGCCGCGGCGCTCGAGCTTGCGCAGCGCGGCCGAGAGCGTCGGCACCGGCGAGCCCTGGCCGGCGAGCGTGTCGAAGGCATCGGCGAGATCCTGCGCCACCTTCTCGGACTGCATCATGACGAGACGCCGCTCGGCGAGCGCTGCCTCCTCGCCGGGCTGCGGCGCGAGCGTGCCGAGCTCCTCGACGGCATGGCGCAGGAAATCGGCCGCCTTGCGGGCGCGCTCGATCCGGGCGCGATGCTCGTTCAGCGCCGCCCTCGCCTCGCGCAAGGCGCGCGCTGCCGCTTCGACCGCGCGCGCCTCGGCCTGCAAGCCGGCGGAGGCGTCGAGGATCGCGCGGTGCGTCGCCGGATCGATGAGCGCGCGCTCGTCATGCTGGCCGTGGATCTCGACGAGCGTGGCGCCGATCGCGCGCAGCACCTGCACGCTCACCGGCTGGTCGTTGACGAAGGCGCGGGTGCGGCCGTCCGCGAACTGCACCCGGCGCAGGATGAGGTCGCCGTCGGTGTCGATCTCGGCGCCCTCGGCAATGCGGCGCGCCGCATGGTCGCGGGCCAGATCGAAGACGGCGGTGACCTGCCCCTGCGTCTCGCCGTGGCGCACGAGCCCGCCGTCGCCGCGGCCGCCGAGCGCCAGCGCAAAGGCGTCGAGGAGGATCGATTTGCCGGCTCCGGTCTCGCCGGTGAGGACCGAGAGGCCCTTGTCGAAGTCGAGCTCGATCCGGTCGATCAGGACGATGTCGCGGATCGCGAGCTTCGCGAGCATCCGCGTCGGGCTAGCCGCCAAGTCCCACCGTGCGGGTCACGCCCTTGAAGGCGCGGCTGATCCAGCTGCCGGCGTCCTCGCGCGGCTCGAGGCCGCCGGAGCGAAGCAGCGTGTAGGAGTCCTTGTACCACTGGCTGCCGGGGAAATTGTGCCCGAGCACGGCGGCGGCCGTCTGCGCCTCGTTGACGATGCCGAGCGCCATGTAGGCCTCGGACAGGCGCATCAGCGCCTCCTCGACGTGACGGGTGGTCTGGTACTTGCCGACGACGTCGCGGAAGCGGTTGATCGCGGCGGTGTAGTTGCGGCGCTGCAGGTAGTAGCGCCCGACCTCCATCTCCTTGCCGGCGAGCTGGTCCTTGGTGACCTGGATCTTGTAGCGCGCGTCCGCCACGTATTCGGATTTCGGATAGCGGTCGATCAGCTCCTGCAGGGCGACGACGGCGCGCTCGGTCTGCTCCTGATCGCGCGTCACGTCGGGGATCTGGTTGTAGTAGGAGGAGGCCATCAGGTACTGAGCGTAGGCCGCGTCCTTGCTCGCCGGATGGAGCTGCAGGTAGCGCTTCGAGGTCGAGATCGCCTCCGGATAGGTGCCGCCCTCGAAATGCGAATAGGCGGTCATGATCAGCGCTTTGCGCGACCATTCCGAATAGGGGTACTGTTTGTCGAGATCGGCGAACTTCTTCGCCGCGCCCTCGAAATCGCGGCCTTCGAGACGGGCGAGGCCCTGGTTGTAGATCTGCTCGGCCGGGACCTCCGGCACGATCTCCATCTTGTATTTCTCGGTGCGGTCGAACGGATTGATCGAGGCCAGCGTGTCGCAGCCGGCGAGCCCGCCGCCGCAGGCGATCAACACCATCGCGCGAGCCGCGCCGCGCGCGCCTGCGAACGCTTTCGCGAAGGCCATGTCCTCAGGTCCTCTCCACCACATCCGCGCGCTGGCGGATTCCCCACGGGCTCTTTATCTCAAGGGCGCGCTTCGCGCCAACCCCATCGCGGCCGATGGTGCGACAGCCGCAAGGCGAAAATCGGGCAGGCGGCGGCGTCCCGGCGCAGCCGAAGCCCGAAAGCGGCGAGGAACCGAAGCTTCAGTGCGTATCGGCGGCGAAAGCCGGAACCGCGATGCCGTTGCCGATCTCGGCATAGCCGGTCTCGCGGCGGGTGCCGCCCTCGACGACGGAATAGTTCGAGCGGTCGGAGAACAGGGCCTCGAGGACCGCGAAGTTGAGGCGATGGCCGCCGCAGAAGGACCGGTAGGCGCCAAGCAGCGGCGAGCCGGCGAGCGCCAGATCGCCGATGGCGTCGAGCATCTTATGGCGGACGAACTCGTCCGGATAGCGCAGGCCTTCCGGGTTGACGACCCCGTCGTCGCCGACCGCGACGGTGTTCTCGAGCGAGGCGCCGAGCGCGAAGCCGGCCTTCCAGAGGCGCTCGACGTCGCGCATGAAGCCGAAGGTGCGGGCCCGCGAGACCTCGCGGCGGTAGGCTTGGCTCGTCATCGTCAGCGCGCGCCGCTGCCGGCCGATGACGTCGTCGCCGAAATCGATCTCGACGTCGAGCCGGAAGGCGTCGTCGGGGCGCAGCTCCGCGAAGGCCTTGCCTTGCGTCGCCCGGACGGGCTTCATGACCTTGAGATAGCGCCGCGGCGCGCTGCAGAGGACGACCCCGACCTGGTCGATCGCGTCGACGAAGGGGGCGGCGCTGCCGTCGAGGATCGGAACTTCGACGCCGTCGATCTCGACGAGGACGTTGTCGACGCCGGCGCCATAGAGGGCCGACATCAGGTGTTCGATGGTGGCGACCGCTCCGGATTCGCGTTCGCCGATGACGGTGCAGAGCTCGGTGGCGGAGACGGCGACGTGGCGGGCGTCGATGAGGCGGTCGCGGCCGCCGGGAAGTCCGGTTCGAAGAAAGACGATGCCGTGGTTCGATTCGGCGGGGTGGAGAACCAATCGGACGTCGTCGCCCGAATGAACGCCGCAGCCCGACAAGGTTACTGGAGCGCGGAGCGTCGTCTGTTGGTTTTGTCGCATTCTTTGAACCTCGGGCGAGCTTCCGTTCACGTGACTTACGTCAGCGTCGAGAAAGTTCAGGTCCCGCTGTTTGAGCCCCTTGAACGGTGGCTGCCTCGGTCGCGAAGCAGTCCGCCCTCTTTTTGACTTGGCAGCACCATAGTCGTGACCACGGGCGTCGCCAAATCACGCTTTCTTACGCTCTGTTACAAATCGCAACAGCGCGCGGCGAGCTACTAAGCCTTTGAGAGATTTAGGCTTTCTTAAGAAAGCAAAATCCCCGGACGGGGCGCGTCCGGGGATTGCGACCTGTGAGTATTTTCTCGACCGGCTAGTTGGCCTGGCGCCGCAGGAACGCCGGGATCTCGAGCTGCTCGTCCTCGATCGAACGCTGCGGCGGCGTCACCCGCCCCTGCGCGTCGAGCGAGCCTTGCGCCGGACGATAGCCTTGCGGCGCCGGCCGTTTCGCATATTCGGCATGCGCCGGCGAGGGCTGGCGCTGGACCGGTTCGGGCGCCGCCGGCGCGACGGCGAGAGGCGGCACCTCGGCCGGGGCCGCGGGCGCCGCCGTCTCTTCCTTGCGGCCGCCGAAACCGACCGTCGCGAGGCGCTGGAGCAGCGTCATCCGCTTCTGCTCGGGCGCCGCGGCGGCGGGTTCGGCATCGCCGCGGCTGGCGCGGATCTGGCCGTGCATGTGCGGCGGCAGCTCATCGATCCGCGGCATGCGCGGCGCGCGCACGACGCGCTCGGCCTGCGGCGGGATGAACGGCTCGCCCGAGGCCGGCGCCGCCTCGGCCACGGCCTGCGGCATCGCCTCCGGCTCGAAGGCCGTGGCGTATTTCGGCTGCGCCGGGGTCAGCACGACGTCGTCGCGCACGACCGGCTGCGCCGCCTCGACGCGCGGCGCCTCGATGCGGACCGGCACGGCCCTGGCCGGGGCGGCGGCTTCGCCTCGCGCCGGCGCGGGCTCGGCGACGCGCGCCTGCGCGAGCTGCGCGACGCGGGCGCGGGCCTCGGCGCGCAGACGCTCAGCGACCTCGGCGATCTTCTGCTCGGTCGCGGTCAGCTCGGGGGCGGCGGTGATCAGCGCCTGGTCGATGCCGGTCGCGACGACGGACACGCGGATGATGCCCTCGAGGTTCTCGTCGAAGGTCGCGCCGAGGATGATGTTGGCGTCCTGGTCGACCTCCTCGCGGATGCGCGTCGCAGCCTCGTCGAGCTCGTACAGCGTCAGGTCGCGCCCGCCGGTGATCGAGATCAGGAGCCCGCGCGCGCCCTTCATCGACACGTCGTCGAGGAGCGGGTTGGCGATCGCGGCCTCGGCCGCGCGGTTGGCGCGCTTCTCGCCGGACGCTTCGCCGGTGCCCATCATCGCCTTGCCCATGCCGCGCATGATCGAGCGCACGTCGGCGAAGTCGAGGTTGATCAGGCCTTCCTTGACCATGAGGTCGGTGATGCAGGCGACGCCCGAATAGAGCACCTGGTCGGCCATCGCGAAGGCGTCGGCGAAGGTGGTCTTCTCGTTCGCGACCCGGAACAGGTTCTGGTTCGGGATCACGATCAGGGTATCGACCGCCTCCTGCAGCTCGTTGACGCCGGCCTCGGCGACGCGGGCCCGGCGCATGCCCTCGAACTGGAACGGCTTCGTCACGACGCCGACCGTGAGGATGCCCATGTCGCGCGCCGCGCGCGCGATCACCGGCGCCGCCCCGGTGCCGGTGCCGCCGCCCATGCCGGCCGTGATGAAGGCCATGTGGGCGCCCGAGAGCTGGTCGCGGATCTCGTCGATCACCTCCTCGGCGGCGGCGCGGCCGACTTCCGGCTGCGAGCCGGCGCCGAGACCTTGCGTCACGCCGACGCCCATCTGGATGATCCGCGCCGCCTTCGACGAGGACAGCGCCTGGGCATCGGTGTTCGCGACCACGAACTCGCAGCCGAGGAGACCGGCCTCGATCATGTTGTTGACGGCGTTGCCGCCGGCGCCGCCGATCCCGAACACGGTGATGCGCGGCTTGAGTTCCCGGATGTCCGGGGCTTGCAGGCTGATGGTCATGATCTTCTCGCCCTCTTCTCGGCTGTCCCCGACTAGCGCCCGGCCGGCGCGGCTGTTTCAACCCTGGCGGCGGCTGCCCGACCGCGCCCGAACGCAACCCGTTTCAAAAGCTCTCGCGAATCCATTGCCCGACCTTCCGGATGTAGCCGTCCGTCCCGGTGCTCTCGCGAAAGCCGCCCGAGCGCGGCTCGAAGTGCTCGGCATGCGCGACCTGCGGATAGACGAGGAGCCCGACCGCTGCCGAGAAGGCCGGCCCTTTGGCGGCCTCCGGCATGCCCTTGATGCCGAGCGGCCGGCCGATCCGGATCTGCCCCTGCAGAACCTTCTTGGCGAGATCGGGAAGCCCGACGAGCTGGCAGCCGCCGCCGGTCAGCACGACCCGGCGGCCGGCCTGCGCGGCGAAGCCCGCGTTCTTGAGGCGCTCGCGGACGAGCTCGAGGATCTCCTCGAGGCGCGGCTTGATGATGCGCACGAGCTGCGACTTCGGCAGGTGGTGCGGAACGTCGCGCTCGTCCTCGTCAACCTGGTGGACCGCGATCATGTCGCGGTCGTCCGAGCTCGTCGCGATGCAGGAGCCGTAGAGCGTCTTGAGGCGCTCGGCGGCGGCGACCCGGGTCGTGAGCCCGCGCGCGATGTCCATCGTGACATGGTGGCCGCCGACCGCGATGGCGTCGGCGTGGACGAGGTGGCCGCCGGCGAAGACGCCGACGCTCGTCGTGCCGCCGCCCATATCGACGACAGCGACGCCCATCTCGGCCTCGTCGTCGACGAGCGCCGAAAGGCCGGCGGCATAAGGCGTCGCGATCACCGCCTCGATGCCGAGATGGCAGCGCTCGACGGCGAGCATGAGGTTGCGCGCCGCCGCAGCCTCGGCGCTGACGACGTGGAGATCGACGGCGAGGCGCTCGCCGATCATGCCGCACGGCTCGACGATGTTGGCCTGGGCGTCGAGGGTATAGCCGGTCGGCAGCGCATGCAGGACGGCGCGGCCGGGACGCAACGTGTGGCCGCTCGCCGCGGCAAGGACGCGCTGCACGTCGGCCGGAGCGACCGAATGGCGGACGCCGACCGAGCCCTCGAAATGCTGCGAGCCGAGCCGTCCGCCGGTCAGGTTGACGATCACCGACTGGATCTCGACCTTCGCCATCCGCTCGGCGGCGTGGACGGCCTGGCGAATCGCGCCTTCGGCGGCCTCGAGATCGACGACGGCGCCGCCTTTCAGCCCGAGCGAGCGCTGGTGGCCGATGCCGAGGATGCGCGCCAGGTGGGTCCGCCCGCGCAGCGTGTCGCGGTTCTCCATCGGCAGGAGCTGGGCGACGAGGCAGACGATCTTGCTCGTGCCGATGTCGAGCACGGAAAGGGTCGCGCTCTTGCGCGACGACAGCGGCTTCATGCGTGGCGTCAGGCCGTTGCGCAGGAGGCTCACGTCTCGACCCCCTTGCCGCGCATCGGCTTCTTCTTGAGGCTTTCGAGGCGCGCCGCGGCGGCCTCCTCGGTGAGCCGCACGACGACGCGGTCCGGCATGCGCAGGTCGATCGCGATCACGTCCTTCTGCAGGATGCCCTGCTCGCGCTCGAGCCTGATGAGGCGCAGGAGCGCGTCCTTCGCACCATGCTCGGGAAGGCGGACGTCCAAGCCGTTGTCCATCTTGAGCGTCCACCGGCGCCCGGAGACGAGCGTCCCGGCGCGGATGCGGCCTTTCAGCGGCCCCGCCGCCTCGATCAGGGCGAGGTAGTCCCTGGTGTGGAGGTTCGCCTGCTCGCCGACGACGAGGGGCAGATAGGCGAAGCGCGGCTCGTCGAAGGTGTCGACGACGGTGCCGTCGGCCGCGATGATGAAGAGCTCGCCGTTCTTCTGCCACAGCGCGTGGGCGTCGCGCTCGACGAGGGTGACGACGAGCTCGTCGGGGTAGAGCTTGCGCACGGAGGCGCTCTTGACGAGGGGCAACGCCTCGAGCCGCTCGCGGGTCTCGCGCACGCTCAGGAACGGCAGCGACACGCGCGGCGAGATGCCGGCAGCGTTCAGGACCTCGACCTCCGTCAGGGCAGCGATGCCGACGATCGTGACCTGCTCGATGCCGAGGCCGACGGCGCGGGCGAGGACATGATGGGGCTCGCCGTAGGTCTGACGCAGCGCCTGGACATGCCCGCCGAGCACGAGGCCGGTGCCGCCCGCGAGCCCGAGGAAGCCGAAGACGAGCCCGGTGCCGAGAAAGCGCGGCAGGCGGCGCTCGAGCGGGACGGCGACCGAGCGCCCGCGCCGGAACCGCGGCCGGGCGAGGAAGCGGAGGAAGCGGATCGAGGGGAGCTGGGAGCGAGGGCTCGTCGCAACGGCCGCGCCGCCGGGGACGCCGGCGCTCAGCGGTCGTACGAGGCGTCCTCCACCATCCATCTCACCAACTCACCGAACGAGAAGCCCGCATGGGCCGCGATCTCGGGCACCAAGCTGGTCTCGGTCATGCCGGGCTGCGTGTTGACTTCGAGCACGACGAGTTCGCCGGTTCCGCCCGGCGTGTCGTCGTATCTGAGGTCCGCGCGGCTGACGCCCCGGCAGCCGAGTGCTTGATGCGCCGTTAACGCCAACTCTTGGACCCGTTGGTAAATATTCGGTTTAATTTCGGCCGGCAGGACGTGAATCGAGCCGCCCTTGGCGTACTTCGCGTCGTAGTCGTAGAAGAGCCCGGTGGCGGGCCGGATGTCGATCACGCCGAGCGCCTTGTCGCCCATCACGGCGCAGGTGAGCTCGCGCCCCGCGACGTACTTCTCGACGAGCACGAGGTCGCCGAACGGCCAGTCCTCGCGCAGGAGTTCCTGGGGCGGATGGGTGCGGTCTTCGCGCACGATGATGACGCCGACGGAGGAGCCCTCGTTGACCGGCTTCACGACATAAGGCGGCGGCAGCACGTGACGGGTCGCGGCTTCGCTGCGGTGGACCGTCACGCCCTCCGGGACGGGGACGCCGGCCGCCTTGAGGATGACCTTGGCCTGGTCCTTCTGCATCGCCAGCGCCGAGGCGAGGACGCCGGAGTGGGTGTAGGGCAGGCGCAGGATCTCGAGCAGGCCCTGGATGGTGCCGTCCTCGCCGAAGCGGCCGTGCAGCGCGTTGAAGATGACATCGGGCTTCGGCGCGAGGTTCTCGAGCACGGTCGCGACATCCGGCCCGACGTCGATCGGCGTGACCCGATAGCCCTCCCCCTCGAGCGCCTGGCAGCAGGCCTTGCCGGTGCTGAGCGAGACCTCGCGCTCGGCCGACCGCCCGCCCATCAGCACCGCGACGTGTTTCGTCATCGAACCGCCCCCGCTTCGGCCGCCCCTCAGGCGTCGACGTACTTCGCAAGACTGGACGGCGCCGGCACCGGCAATCCGTCGGCCTCCAATCCCTCGATATGGAACCGGATGGCCTCTCGAATATGCTCTTCGACCGCATCGATCGTCGGAGCGGTCGCGACGCAGCCGGGCAGATCGGGAACGTAGGCCGAATAGGTCTCGGCGGCACTCTCGATCACGACGGCGTAGCGCATCGCTTCCCACACTTTCAAGCAGTTATCCCGATTCGCTTGATCTCCCACTCGAGCTCGACGCCGGAGTTCTCGCGCACCCTGCGGCGCACTTCCTCACCCAGATTCTCAATGTCTGCGGCGGTGGCATTTCCGCGATTTATCAGGAAGTTGCAGTGCATCTCTGACACCTGCGCGTCACCGATGACGAGGCCCCGGCACCCTGCCGCGTCGATGAGCTTCCAGGCCTTGTTGCCGGGCGGGTTCTTGAAGGTCGAGCCGCCGGTCTTCTCCTTGATGGGCTGAGCGGCCTCGCGCGCTTCGGTGACGCGCTCCATCTCGGCCTGAATCGCCGCCTGGTCGCCGGGGCGGCCCTGGAACAGGGCTTGCGTGAAGATCACGTCGGCGGGCGCCGAGGAGTGACGGTAGGCAAAGCCCATGTCGGCATGGCTGAAGACGCGGATCTCGCCCCGACGGTCGACGCCGCGCGCCTCGACGAGGACGTCGGTGGTCTCGCCGCCATGGGCGCCGGCATTCATGCGCAACGCGCCGCCGATCGAGCCCGGAATGCCGCGATAGAAGGCGAGCCCGTCGATCGAGGCGTCGGCGGCGGTGCGCGCCACCTTCACGTCCGGCGCGGCGGTGCCGGAGCGGACGCGGGCGCCGTCCTCGACCGCGATCGTGCCGAAGCCCTTGCCGGCGAGGCGGATGACGACGCCGGGCACGCCGCCGTCGCGCACGATGAGGTTAGAGCCGAGGCCGATGACCGTCACCGGCACCTCGGCCGGCAGATGGGGGAGGAAATAGGCGAGATCCTCCTCGTCCGCGGGCGAGAACAGCACCTCGGCCGGCCCGCCGACGCGGAACCAGGTGACATCCGCGAGCGAAGCGCCCGCGAGCAGGCGCCCGCGCAGATCGGGCATCGAGGCCCGAAGATCGGCGGCGAGATCGGAAGACACGGGCGCTACGCCGCCTTCTCCATGCCGGCGAGCTCGCCGGCAAGCGCGTAGGCCCATTGCGTGATGTTGCCGGCGCCGAGGCAGACGACGTAGTCGCCGGGGCGGGCGAGGCCGCGGACGAGGCCGGCGAGGTCCTCCGAGCGCTCGAGAGCGATGGCGTTGCGGTGCCCGCGCGCTTTGAGCCCGCGCACCAGGCTGTCGCGGTCGGCGCCCGGGATCGGCTGCTCGCCGGCGGCATAGACCGGCGCCACGATGACGGCGTCGGCGTCGTTGAAGCAGGTGCAGAACTCGTTGAACAGCGACGACAGCCGCGTGTAGCGGTGCGGCTGGACGACGGCGATGACTTGGCCCTCGGTCGCGGCGCGCGCCGCCTTCAGCACCGCCGTGATCTCGACCGGGTGGTGGCCGTAATCATCGAAGATCTCGACCCCGTTCCAGGCCCCCGTCCGGGTGAAGCGGCGCTTGACGCCGCCGAACCCCGAGAGCGCCTTTCGGATCGCCTCGGCGCCAACCCCGAGCTCGTGCGCGACGGCGATCGCGGCGGTGGCGTTGAGGGCGTTGTGCAGGCCCGGCATCGGCAGCACGAGGTCCTCGAGCTCGATGCGCATGCCCGGACGGCGGTCGCGGATGAGGACGCGAAAGCGCGTGCGGCCGCCGCCCTGCTCGACGTCCATGAGGCGCACGTCGGCCTGCGGGTTCTCGCCATAGGTCAGGATGCGCCGGTCCTCGATCCGGCCGACGAGGTCCTGCACGATCGGGTGATCGGTGCACATCACGGCAAAGCCGTAGAACGGGATGTTGTCGATGAAGGCGCGGAAGGCGTCCTTGATGGCGTCGAAGGTCTGGAAGTGGTCGAGATGCTCGGGGTCGATGTTGGTGACGATCGCGACGTCGGCCGGGAGCTTGAGGAAGGTGCCGTCCGATTCGTCGGCCTCGACCACCATCCAGTCGCCCTCGCCCATGCGGGCGTTGGTGCCGTAGGCGTTGATGATGCCGCCGTTGATCACCGTCGGGTCGAGAGCGCCGGCGTCGAGCAGCGTCGCGACGAGCGAGGTCGTGGTGGTCTTGCCGTGCGTGCCGGCGACGGCGACGCAGGATTTGAAGCGCATCAGCTCGGCGAGCATCTCGGCCCGGCGCACGACCGGCAGGCGGCGCTCGCGGGCGATGGCGAGCTCGGGGTTGTCGCGGCGGATCGCGGTCGAGACGACGACGATCTCGGCGCCGTCGATGTTCTCGGCCTTGTGGCCGATGAAGGTCTTGATGCCTTTCTCAGCCAACCGCTTGACGTTGTAGTTGTCGGAGGCGTCCGAGCCCTGGACGGTATAGCCGAGGTTCGCCATCACCTCGGCGATGCCCGACATGCCGATGCCGCCGATGCCGATGAAGTGGATGGGGCCGAGCTTGGGCGGCAGCTTCATTGCGGTCTCGTCATCGGGAATCGAAGGGGGCCGGAGGGGAACGCGGTCGCACTAACACAGGCCAGCCGGGCTTGCCTCTAGGAACATGTTCGCGAAGCTTAAGCTTCCGCGGTCGGCGCCTCCGGGAGCGGGATGCGCGCCGTGTGCAGCACGAGCGCGGCAAGCCGCTCGGCCGCATCGGCGATGCCGGCGGCCTTCGCGGCCGCGGCGGCTTGCTCGAGCCGCAACGGATCGGCGATCCGCGCCATGATCTCGGCGGCGAGGCGCTCGGGCGTGAACTCGGCTTGCGGGATCACGGTCGCGGCGCCGATCTCGGCGCGCGTGCGGGCGTTCGCGGCCTGGTCCTGATCGAGCGCGCCGGGCAGCGGCACGAGAATCGACGGCCGACCGATCACCGCGAGCTCCGCCACGGTCGAGGCGCCCGAGCGCGAGATCACGAGGTGGGACTCGGCGATGCGTTGCGGCAGGTCCTTGAAGAAGGGCTGCACATCGGCGTGGCCGACGGAGCGGGCATAGGCGGTCATGACCCGGAGCGCGTCCTCTTCGCGCGCCTGATGCGCGACGACGAGCCGCGGCAGCACCTCCGTCGGCAAGCGCTCGATCGCCGCCGGGACGATGTCGCTCATCACCCGCGCGCCCTGGCTGCCGCCGAAGACAAGAAGCCTGAGCTTGCCGCCGTGCAGCGCCGCCGGGTACGGCGTCCGCGCCGCGACGAGCACCGCCGGACGCACCGGGTTGCCGGTGTGGACGACCCGCGCCGCGGTCGCCGGGATGCCCTTGACCTCGGGAAAGCCGGTGGCGATGGCCGCGACCCGTCCGGCGAGGAAGCGGTTCGCCCGCCCCATCACGCCGTTCTGCTCGTGGATCACGGTCGGTATGCGCAGCATCGCCGCCGCCATCACCGGCGGCACGGTCGGATAGCCGCCGAAGCCGACGACCGCCGCCGGCCTTCTCCGGCGGAGCCGGCTGCTCGCCTGCAAGAAGCCGTAGCCGAGGAAGAGCGCCGCCTTCGCCATTCCCAGCGGCGAGCCTCCCGACGGCGTCGCCGAGGCGATCTCGATCACCTCCTCGGCCGGGAAGCTTCCCGCAAGCGCCCCGGCGCGACGATCCGTCGCGAGCGCGACCTCGACATCGAGCCGCTTCAGCGCCCCGGCGAGCGCCTCCGCCGGAAAGAGGTGTCCGCCGGTTCCGCCGGCACAGAGAAGGACGCGTGGCCGGCCGTTCATGCCCGCGACCCGAGCCGCTCCGCCATCTCGGCGCGCGGGCGCCGCCGCGTCAGCGCCATCAGGAAGCCCATCGCGAGCGCGAGCGAGATCAGCGAGGAACCGCCATAGGAGATGAACGGCAGCGTCATGCCCTTCGCCGGCATGAGCTGCACATTGACCGCCATATTGATCGCCGCCTGGAGGCCGAACATCATCACGAGCCCGGTCGAGGCAAGCCGGCAGAAGGTGTCCTCGTGACGCTGGGCGAGGAAAAGCCCGCGCAGCACGATGAAGGCGAAGAGCGCCAGCAGGGCGAGGCAGACGATGATGCCGAACTCCTCGCCGGTGACGGCGAAGATGAAATCGGTATGGGCGTCGGGCAGCCGCCGCTTGGCGATGCCCTCGCCGGGCCCGGAGCCGAACCAGCCGCCGCGCACGAAGGCTTCCATCGCGGTCTCGGTCTGGAAGTTGTCGATGACCGATTTCGCGCCGTCGGCCTTGCCGCCGCCGTCGCCCGTGACCTTGTGCAGGAAGCGCTCGATGCGGTCGCGCACATGCGGCAGGAAGCGATAGGCGGCGACGATGCCGACCGCGCCGGCGCCGCCGAGGCCGACGACCCAGAACCAGTGCAGGCCGGCGACGAAGAACAGCCCGCACCACACGACGGTGATCAGCATGGTCTGGCCGAAATCGGGCTGCAGGATCAGCGGCACGATGGTGGCCGGCAGAAGCAGGAGCGCCAGGAACGCGCCCGGTATGTCGCGCTTGCGGGCACCCTCGGCGAAGGCCCAGGCGGCGAGCACCACGAAGGCGGGCTTGACGAACTCGGAGGGCTGCAGGCCGATGCCGGCGACCGAGATCCAGCGATGCGCGCCCTTGATCTCCGGCCCCCATTGCAGCGCCGCGGCGACGAGCGCCATGCCGATCAGGTAGGCGAGAAGCGCGAGGCGCCGGACGTGGCGCAGCGACAGGAACGACACCGCAACCATGAGCGCGACCGCGGGCGCGAGGTAGAGCACCTGCCGGCTGACGAAATGGAAGGTCGAGAGCCCAAGCCGCTCGGCGACCGGCGGGCCGCCGGCCATGAGGAGCACGAGGCCCGCGACCATGAGAATGACGAGGCCGGCAAGCGTCGCGCGATCGACGGTCCACCACCAATCGCCGACGAGGCTCCGTTCCGCGCGCGACATCATCGGTGTTTCGTCCTTCTTAGCCTCGGGGTCATCCCGAAAGCCGCGCAGCGGCTATCCGGGATCCGCCGCCACACGGGCGGCGGCGTGGGTCCCGGCTCTTCGCTCCGCTTCGGCCGGGACGACCGCGCGCTGATGCCGGACGGAATCTGCGGGCGGCGGTCAGTCCAGATGATTGGACGATTTGCGTTTACAGTTCCTTTACCTCGATGCCCGGCAGCGCGCGGACGAGCTCGCGGAAGCGGTTGCCGCGGACCTCGAAGTTCTTGAACTGGTCGTAGGAGGCGCAGGCGGGCGAGAGCAGGACGGCCGGCTCCGGCGCGCTCGAGCGCGCGGCGTCCTCGGCGGCGGCAGCGACCGCCTTGTCGAGCGTGCCGCAACGCCGATAGGGCACCTCGTTCTCGAGCGTTCCGGCGAAGGCATCGCTGGCCTCGCCGATGAGATAGGCGCGGTCGATCTTCGGGAAATACGGGCGCAGGCTGTCGATCCCGCCCTCCTTCGGCTTGCCGCCGAGGATCCACAGGATGCGCTCGAAGGAGGCGAGCGCCTTCTCGGTCGAATCGGCGTTCGTCGCCTTCGAATCGTTGACAAAGATCGCGCGACCCCGCCGGCCGACCTCCTCCATGCGGTGCGGGAGCCCCGTAAAGGTCGAGAGGCCGGCGCGGATCGTCTGGCCGGAGACGCCGAGCGCATCCGCGACCGCAACCGCCGCCGCCGCGTTCTGGGCGTTGTGGGTGCCGCGGAGCGAGCGGATGCCGGAGATGTCGGCGAAGGCCTCCGGACCGGCGGCATCGAGGCGAAACAAGGCGGCGCCTTCGGCGAACACCCCCTCCGAATCGAGCCGCTCGGTCGAGATGCGGGCGAGCGGCTTGCCCGAGTCTGCGCGGCGCGTCGCGACGGCGCGGCTGAACGCGTCGTCGATTCCGATGACGGCGAGATCGGCCGCGGCGGCGAGGCGCTCCTTGATCGCCGCGTACTCCGCGATCGTCCCGTGCCGGTCGAGATGGTCCGGCGAGATGTTGAGGAGGACGCCGATCGTCGGCTTCAAGCTTGGTGTAAGGTCGATCTGAAACGACGACATCTCAACGACATGGACCCGGTCGCTCGCAGGCGGCGCAAGCGACAGGATCGCCGTGCCGATGTTGCCGCCCATCTGCACGTCGCGCCCGGCCTCGCGCAGGATGTGGGCGACGAGCGCCGTCGTCGTCGACTTGCCGTTGGTGCCGGTGATGGCGACGAACGGTGCGTCGGGCGCGCGCTTCGCGCGCTCGCGGCAGAACAGCTCGGTGTCGCCGATGATCTCGACGCCGGCGGCCTGCGCGAGCCTCGCCGACCAGTGCGGCTCGGGATGGGTCAGCGGCACGCCGGGCGAGAGGATCAGCGCCGCAAAGCGCGACCAGTCGGCGGCGCGAAGATCGGCGATCTCGATCCCCTGCGCTTCAGCGTTCGCCATCGCGGCCGCGCTGTCGTCGCAGGCGACGACCCGCGCCCCGCCGCTTTTCAGCGCCAGCGCCGTCGCGAGCCCCGAGCCGCCAAGCCCAAACAGCGCGACGGTGCGGCCGCCGAAGGTCGTGGCGGGGGTCATGCGGTGAACGCTGGCGAACCCCCGCTCTCCTCATCCTGAGGTGCGAGCGTAGCGAGCCTCGAAGGACGCACCCTGGCAAGGCTGCGCCCCGCCGCCATTGCGTGCTTCGAGGCTCGTCGCTGACGCTCCTCGCACCTCAGCATGAGGAGAACGGAGGTGCCCATCGAACTAGCGCAGCTTCAGCGTCGCCAGCGCGACGAGGGCGAGGACCACCGAGATGATCCAGAAGCGCATCACGATCTGCGGCTCCTTCCAGCCCTTCTGCTCGAAGTGGTGGTGCAGCGGCGCCATGCGGAAGACGCGCTTGCCGGTGAGCCGGAACGAGGCGACCTGGATGATCACCGACATGATCTCGAGCACGAACAGCCCGCCGGCGATGGCGAGCACGAACTCCATCTTGGTCGCGACCGCGATCGTCGCGAGGAGCCCGCCGAGCGCAAGCGAGCCGGTGTCGCCCATGAAGATCTGGGCCGGCGGCGCGTTGAACCACAGGAAGCCGAGCCCGGCGCCGATGAGCGCGCCGCAGACGACGGCGAGCTCGCCGGCGCCGGGCACGAAATGGACCTGGAGGTAGTTGGCATAGATCGCGTTGCCGACGAGGTAGGCGATGAAGCCGAAGGTCCCGGCGACGATCATCACCGGGCCGATGGCGAGGCCGTCGAGCCCGTCGGTGATGTTCACGGCGTTGCCGGCGCCGACGATCACGAAGGCCGCGAAAGCGAGATAGAACCAGCCGAGGTCGAACAGGATCTCCTTGGCGAAGGGCAGCGCCAGGCGGTTTGAGAGGCCCGGCGTCGCGATCTGCGCGATCATGATGCAGGCGGTGATCGCGATCGCCGCCTCGAACGCGAGCCGCGACTTTCCCGAAAAGCCCTTGTGCGACTGCTTCGTCACCTTGAGATAGTCGTCGTAGAAGCCGATGGCGCCGAAGCCGAGCGTCACGAAGATCAGCACCCAGACGTAGAGGTTGCGCGGGTTTGCCCACAGCAGCGTCGCGACGAGCGTGCCGGAAAGGATCATCAGCCCGCCCATGGTCGGCGTGCCGCGCTTCGTCAAAAGGTGCGATTGCGGCCCGTCCTCGCGGATCGGCTGGCCCTTGCCCTGCTTGAGGCGCAACGCCGAGATGATCGCCGGGCCGAACCAGAACACGAACAAGAGCGCCGTCGCGGTCGCGCCGCCGGTCCGAAACGTGATGTACCGGAAGACGTTGAACGGGCTGAACAGGCTGCTGAACTCGGCGAGATAGGTGAGCATCCGGGTCAGCCCTTCGCGGCGGCGCGGCCGTGCGCCTCGCCATAGCGCTCCTTCAGCGCCTTGACGATCCGCGACACCAGGATGCCTTTCGAGCCCTTCACCATGACGACGTCGCCGGCGCGAACGTTGGCGAGCACCGCCGCCTCGAGCTCGGCGGCGCTCGCCGCATAGCCGCCGCGGCGCTCCGGCGGCAGCCCCTCGACGAGGTGCGTCATCAACGGTCCGGCGGCAAAGACCAGGTCGGCGCCGCTCGCGACCACCGCCGGCGCGAGCTCGCGGTGCAGCGCCGGTCCCTGCGCTCCGAGCTCGAGCATGTCGCCGATGACGGCGAGGCGGCGGCCGCGCGGTTGAGGCTCGGTCGCGGCAAGATTCGCAAGCGCCGCCCGCATCGAGGCCGGGTTGGCGTTGAAGGCCTCGTCGACGAGGAGGAAGTCGCCGCCGGCGGCGGAGAGCCAGATGCGCTCGCCGCGCCCGGCCGGCGGGCGAAGGTCGGCGAGGCCGAGCGCCGCGAGCGCGAGATCGCCGCCGGCGGCCTTCACGGCGGCGAGCACCGCAAGCGAGTTCATCGCCACGTGGCGCCCGGGCGCGCCGACCCGGTAGACGAGCGGCTCGCCGAGCACCCGCGCCTCGACGACCGACAGCTCGGGCTTGAGGATGATGCGCTCGGCGCGCACGTCGGCGCTCGCGTGCTCGCCGAAGCTGACGACGCGGCCGGCCGCGGAGGCGAGGGCATGGGCGCGCACACGCTCAAAGGAGCCGTTGTCGCGATTGAGCACCGCGGTCCCGCCAGGCTCGATGCCGCAGAATATCTCGCCCTTGGCGTCAGCAATGGCTGAGATCGAGCGGAAGAACTCGATATGCACCGGCTCGACGGTGGTGATCACCGCCACATGCGGGCGCACCATGCGGGTCAGAGGCTCGATCTCGCCGGCATGGTTCATGCCGATCTCGAACACGCCGTAGGCGGCATCGCGCGGCAGCCGCGCGAGCGTCAGCGGCACGCCCCAATGGTTGTTGTAGGAGGCGACCGAGGCGTGGGTGGATCCTAGCCGCTCGAAGGCGAGCCGCATCGCCTCCTTGGTGCCGGTCTTGCCGACCGAGCCGGTGACGGCGACGATCGTCGCGTTCGAGCGCCGCCGCGCCGCGATGCCGAGGCGTCGCATCGCGTCGAGCACGTCCGGCGCGACGAGGAGCGGGCCGGCGCCGGCAAACTCCGCTGCGCGGTCCTCGGCCACGACCGCTGCCGCGGCACCCTTGGCGAGCGCGTCGCGGACGAAGCCGTGGCCGTCATGGACGTCGCCCTTGATGGCGAAGAACAGGTCGCCCGGCGCAAGCGTGCGGGTGTCGATCGAGACGCCGGTGGCTTCGCTCGGGCGCCCGACGATCCGGGCGCCGGTCGCGGCGGCGATCTCGTCCAGGGTCCAGAGAGGCAGGCTCATCGAGAACGCTCCGCGATCGCCGCCCGCAAGGCCTCATGGTCCGAAAACGGCAAGGTTCGGTCGCCGACGATCTGGCCGGTTTCATGGCCTTTTCCGGCGACGACGAGCACGTCGCCGGTGCGAAGCTCCCGGACCGCGGCGCCAATCGCCTCGGCGCGGTCGCCGATCTCGCGCGCGCCAGGCGCCGCAGCGAGGATCTCGGCGCGGATCGCCGCCGGCGCCTCGCTGCGCGGATTATCGTCGGTGACGATCACGATGTCGGCCTTCTCGGCCGCGATCGCGCCCATGATCGGCCGCTTGCCGCGGTCGCGGTCGCCGCCGCAGCCGAAGACGCAGACGAGGCGGCCCTTGGCGAAGGGGCGCAGCGCGTCGAGGACATGCGCCAGCGCCTCGGGTTTGTGGGCGTAGTCGACGAGCGCGACGGCGCCGGCGACCTCGCCGATCGTCTCGAGCCGGCCGGGCACGCCTTTCAGCCCCGGGAAAGCGGCAAGGATCTCGGCCGGCGCCGCCCCCGGCTCGACCGCGATGACGAGCCCCGCGGCGAGGAGCGCGTTCTCGACCTGGAAGGCGCCGATCAGCGGCAGAACGGTCTCGATCTCCTGGCTGAGGCCGCGTTCCGGCAGATGGAGGCGAACGCGAAGCTTCTGCGAACCGCCCTCGGCGCGCGCCTCGAGGAGCGTCAGGCTGTCGCCGGCCCGTCCGGTGGTGAGCACGCGCAAGCCGCGCTCGGCGGCGGCTTCGAGGAAAAGCTCGGCCATGTCGCCGTCGGCATTGACGACCGCGGCGGTGCCCGGCTGGAGGAGGTCCTCGAACAGGCGCAGCTTCGCCTGCCGGTAGGCGTCGATCGTGCCGTGATAGTCGAGGTGGTCGCGGCCGAGATTGGTGAAGCCCGCGGCCTTGAGGCGCACGCCGTCGAGCCGGCGCTGCTCGATGCCGTGCGAGGACGCCTCCATGGCCAGATGGGTGATGGCGTCGCCGGCGAGCCGGTCGAGGGTCTCGTGCAGCGCGACCGGATCGGGCGTCGTCAGCGAGCCGTAGGCCGCGCCCGCCGAGGTGATCACGCCGAGCGTGCCGAGGCTCGCGGATCTGTGGCCGAGCGCAGCGAAGAGCTGGCGCACGAAATCCGCGACCGAGCTCTTGCCGCTCGTGCCGGTCACGGCGATGACGGTCTCGGGCTGGCGCGGGAAGAACCGCGCCGCCGCGAGTGCCAGCGCGCGGCGCACATCGGCGACGCGCAGATAGGCGACGGCGGCGTTGAGCGTCGCCGGGCGCTCGGCTTCGCCGACGATCGCCATCGCCCCGGCGGCAAGTGCCTGCGGGATGAAGGCGGCGCCGTCGGCCTTGGTGCCGGCGACGGCGACGAACACCGATCCCGGGCGCACCTTGCGGCTGTCGGCGGTCAGCCCGGAGACGGTGCGGCCGGCATGCTCCGACCCCCGCGCCTCCGGAAAGAGGTCAGCGAGGGTGGTCAAGCCGCAGGACCTACTCTCATGGCTGTCTTTCCGGGGCTCGCCGAAGGCGAGAACCCGGAACCCATAAACACCGCGGCTGGGCGATCGCGCCAGTTCTCCCATCGGGTGTGTTTATGGGTTCCGGGCTCTCGCTGCGCGAGCCCCGGAATGACAGGGCTCATCGCGTGCCCCAGGCGCCGAGCTTGACCATCAGCGGGAACGCCTTCTCCGGCGGCTCGAAGCGCGGCGGCACGCTGAGGAGGGGGGCGACGCGCTCGATGACGTTGCCGGTCGTCGGCGCGGCGTTCCAGCCCGAGGTCATGAAGCCGTGCGTGCCCTCGACCGCCTGCGGCTCGTCGAGGATCGTCAGGAAGACGTATTTCGGCTTGTCCATGGGGTACACGGCCGTGAAGGTGTTGAGGTTCTTGGTCTTGGAGTAGCGGCCGTGGACGACCTTCTCGGCCGTGCCGGTCTTACCACCGACGAAGAAGCCGGCAATCGCCGCCGCCGAGGCCGAGCCCTTGGTGGCGTTGAGGCGCATGATGAACCGCATCGCCTCGCTGGTCTCGGGCTTGATGATCCGGACGCCGGCTTCGCGCGCTTCCTCCTCGGAGCGCTTGAGGAAGGTCGGCTTGATCATGATGCCGCCGTTGACGAGCGCGCCGACCGCCATCAGCGCCTGCAGCGGCGCGACCGCGATGCCGTGGCCGAAGGCGATCGTGATGGTGTTGAGCTCGCCCCATTTCGACGGCACGATCGGCAGCGCGTTCTCGGGCAGCTCGGTGACGAGGCGCTCGAGCTGGCCGCTCTTGCGCAGGAAGGCCTTGTGGCCCTCGACCCCGACGCCGAGCGCCATCTTGGCGGTGCCGATGTTCGAGGAGTGGATGAACACCTCGGGCACCGTCATGACGCGATGCTGGGCGTGATAGTCGCCGATCTTGAACTTGCCCCAGTGCAGCGCCCCGCGTGCGTCGAGCGACGAGTTGATGGTGAAGCGGCCTGAGTCGAGCGCCATCGCGGTCGTCAGCGCCTTGAAGGTCGAGCCCATCTCGAAGACGCCGACATTGATGCGGTTGATGCGGTCCTTCTCGAGCGCGTCGACCGGGTTGTTCGGGTCGTAGTCGGGCAGCGACACGAGGCCGATGACCTCGCCGGTGACGACGTCCATGACGGCGCCGGCGGCGGCCTTGGCCTTGAATTTCGCCAAGCTCTTGACGAGCTCGTCCCGGAGCGCGTGCTGGACGCGCAGATCGAGCGACAGCTGCACCGGTTTCAGGTCGGTCGAGCTCACCGCGAAGCCGAAGCCGTTCAGGTCTTTCAGGCCCTGGCCGTCGATGTATTTCTCGATCCCGGCGATGCCAGCGTTGTCGATGTTGGCGAAGCCGAGCACGTGCGCGCCGGCGACGCCGTTCGGATAGATGCGCTTGTTCTCGGGCAGGAAGCCGACGCCGGGGATGCCGAGCCGGTGCACCTCGGCCTGCTGGCGCGGCGTGATCTCGCGCTTGATCCAGATGAAGCCCTTTCTCTGGCCGGCGCCGCCGAGCTTGTGGCGCAGCTCGCGCGCGTTGAGGTCGGGCAGCACCGCCGTCAGGAGCTCGACCGCCTCGTCCTTATCGACGACCTTGCGCGGATCGGCGAAGACCGAGACGACCTTGACGTCGGTCGCCATCACCTCGCCGTTGCGGTCGAGGATGTCGGGGCGGGCCGCCGCGATCTCGCGGCCGGCGGCGCGGTTCAGCGCCGAGCGGCCGTCGGCGAGCGCGATATAGGCGAGCCGGCCGCCGATGGCGCCGAACAGCCCGAGGAAGACGATCGCGACGAGCCCGACCCGGCCGGTGCTCTTGTCGACGCGCAGGCGGAACAGCTCGCAGATCATCGCCCAGCTTCGACGCAGGCGCCCGGGACGGGCGGCGGCGGGTTCGGCGGCAGCGGTCGCGGTCGTCATCGTCACCTCCGCGGCGTCGTCGAGCCGGTGGTGCGCGGATCCGCCCGCTTCTCCTTCGGCGTCGTCGCGCCCTGGAGGAGGCGCGCGATCTCGTCGGTCTTCGGCGCCTTGTCGGGCAGGTCGGAGAGCCGCGCCAGCTGCGCCACCGCCGTCGGCTGGAGGTCGAGATGGCGGTCGACCGCGGCCTGGAGCCGGTCGGGGCGGTTGAGATATTGCCAATCGGCCTTGAGCACCGCGATCGAGTCGCGCTCGCGCTGGATGCGCACCTTCACCTTCGCGACCTGCTCGGCCCAGTACAGGCTCTCGTACTTGATCGAATAGGCGTAGGCGGCCGAGCCGATGAGGCAGATCACGGCGACGATGTTGAGGAAGCGGATCATCGCCGCGCTCCGCGGTCAGGCAGCGAGGCCAGGGCCTCGAGCGCGGTGAGCGGCTCCTGCGGCGGCGCCTCGGTGCGCTCCGCGGCGCGCAGCTTCGCCGAGCGTGCGCGCGGGTTTCGCGCCGCCTCGGCCTCGCTTGCCGCGACCGGGCCTTTCGTCACCGCGACAAAGCTCGCGGCCGCGGCCTCGCCGCGCGGCAGATGGCGCGAGAGGCCGGGCGCGCGGCCGGTACGGACGGCGAGGAACTGCTTCACGATCCGGTCCTCGAGCGAATGAAACGTCACGACCGCGAGCCGGCCGCCGGGGCGCAGCACGCGCTCGGCGGCGTGGAGCGCGCGCACGAGCTCGCCGAGCTCGTCGTTGACGGCGATGCGCAGGCCCTGGAACACGCGGGTCGCGGGGTGGATGCCGCCGGGCTCGGCCCGGACGAGGCCGGCGACGAGTTCGGCGAGCTCGCCCGTCGTCTCGATCCGGCCCTTGCGGCGGCGCTCGATCACGGCGCGGGCGACCGCGCGCGCGCGGCGCTCCTCGCCGAAATGGAAGAACACGTCCGCGAGCTCGGCCTCGGAGGCGCGGTTGACGAGGTCGGCGGCGCTGTCGCCGTCACGCTCCATGCGCATGTCGAGCGGCCCGTCGCGGCGGAACGAGAAGCCGCGCTCGGCCTCGTCGAGCTGCATCGACGACACGCCGACGTCGAGGACGACGCCGTCGACGCCGTCGGCGAAGCCCGCCTCCGCGACGACCCGGTCGAGGTCGCCGAAGCGGGCCGGCACGAGCGCGAGCCGGCCCTTCGCCTTCAGCACCATGCCGGCGCCGCCGGCGATCGCATCGGGATCGCGATCGATCGCGACGACGCGGGCGCGGCGGCTTGCGGCGAGGATGCCCTGCGTGTAGCCGCCGGCCCCGAAGGTGCCGTCGACGAAGACGCCGCCACGGTCGGCCGCGAGCGCGTCGAGCATCTCCGGAAGCAGCACCGGCACGTGGCGCGCCGGCGCGGCCTCGACCGGCGTCGCGGCGCGCGCCATCATCGCGGCGCTCCGGCCGGTGCCCCCGGCGCGGGCGCCCCGGCGCCCCAGGATTTCCGCAGCTCGCGAACCTTCGCCCGCGCCTCCGACAGGTGCGCCGCGAAAGCATTCAGCTCCCAGATCTGGAACTTGTGCCCGAGCCCGACGAAGGCGACCGCGTCGGCGATGCCGGCATGGCTCTTCAGGCTTTCGGTGAGGACCGCCCTGCCCTCCGGATCGACCTTGAGGATCTCGCTCGTGCCGTAGAGCGCCGTCGCGAGCCGGTCGCGCTCCTCCGAATAGGGCGAGAAGCCGAGGAGGAAAGCCTCGATCTCCGCCATCAGCGTGTTGCCGCCGGCGTCGAGCGCAGGCGCGTCGAGCGCCGGATGGACGTAGAGACCCTCGAAGCCGTCGCGGGCGAGCACGGCCCGGAACGGCGCCGGGATCGACACGCGCCCCTTGGCGTCGAGGCGGCTCGCGAAATTCGACACGAAGCGGTTCATGGCCCGCGCGCGCTGCCCCCAAGAACGCCGCCCCCGCGGCGAACCCGCCGTCACGGCGGCGCGGGCGCGCGGACGCGACGCTGCTTTCGCAGCCGCGGCCGATTGGCCTCTCCGGACCCACCGTGGACGGGATAGCTTGGGATAGCATGGGCCTACATGGGCGTCAACGAACGGCGACGCTTTGCAGACCTTCGCCGCGGACCTGGAAAGCGCCTGTTCCGATAAGACCCGCTTAGGGTTAAGGAACGGTAAGAAATTTTCGTGTGGGCGGGGCTGATCGCCGCCCGTCGCCGGTCCCGAATCGGGAGATCTCCGAAATGCTCGCCCGCCTCGCGCTTGCGCTTCTGATTCTCGCCGCGACCGGCGCCGGCGCCGAGGCCCATCACGTCATGGGCGGAACGACGCCGCGGACGCTGGCGCAGGGCCTTCTCTCCGGCCTCGCCCATCCGGTGATCGGGCTCGACCATCTCGCCTTCACGGTCGCGGCCGGGCTGCTTGCGGCGCGGCTCGCGCCGCCGCTCGCGGGCGCGGCGCTGATGCCGCTCGCCTTCCTTGCCGCGGGCGCGGTCGGCGCGAGCCTGCACCTTGCCGGCGTCGACCTGCCCGGCGTCGAGATCGCGGTCGCGCTCTCGGTCCTGGCGCTTGGCGGACTCATCCTGTGGGGCCGCACGCTGCCGGCGCCGAGGCTCGCGGCGCTTTTTGCCGCGGCGGGCCTGTTCCACGGCCACGCGCTCGCCGAGAGCATCGTCGGTGCCGAGCCGGCGCCGCTCGCCGCCTATTTCGTCGGCCTCGTCGCGGTGCAATACGTGATCGCGCTTGCCGCTATGCTCGCGGCGCGCTGGATCGCGGCCGAGCGGCCGGCGCTCTCGCGGCCCGCCGCGACCGCGGCCGGGATCGCGATCGCCGCCGTCGGCATCGGCGCGCTCGTCGCCGGCATCTGATCGGAGCATCCGGAAGCTCGGCTCTGGTAGCCGCCGAGGAGATTCAACGGTTAGCGGCAATTTAACCGCTTGCCGACAATGCTCGCCGTTCGCGGGGTGGGGGAAGAACCGTGGAACTGTCGGACCGGCGCGCGGAGCCGCGCAACCCCGAGCTCCTCTGGGGCAAGGCGATCTTCAAGGACGTCGCCAAGGACTGCGTCATCAACGACCTGTCGACGTCCGGCGCGCGGCTGCGGCTGACCGCGTTCGCGGCGCTGCCGGACAGGTTCGACCTGTTCATCTTCGAGACGCGCCGCACCTACAAGGCGGCGGTGCAGTGGCGCGCCGGCGACCAGGCCGGCGTCGTCTTCGAGCAGGCCTCCGACCTCGACGACACGCTCGTCACCGCGCTCGTCGACCGCATGCAGCACCTCGAGACGGTGGTCCAGGATCTTGCCGCGATGGTGGCGGATTTGCGCGGCGTGGGGGCCAAGGCGGCGGGCTGATCGCGTCGCATTGCCGGCTCGCCGGAGCCGTCGCGCCTCACCGCCCCGGCGTAGCGTCATCCCCGCTCAGCGTCTCCAGGAAGGCGACGAGATCCGCCCGCTCCGCCTCGCTCAGCGCGATCGGCTGCATCAGCGGCGAGCGGCTCGGGCGGTCGATGCCGCCGGTCTCGTAGTGCTTCACCGCGTCGAGAAGGGTCGGGGCGGAGCCGTTGTGCATGTAGGGCGGGCGCGGGGCGACCGAGCGCAGCGTCGGCGTCTTGAAGGCGAACTGCATCAGCGCGTCCTTGTCGACGCGCCCGCGCCCGCGGTCGGTCGTCGTCGTGCCGATGTCGTGGAACCTGTCGTCGGTGAAGCGCCAGCCGCCGTGGCAGGCAAAGCAGTTGGCTTGGCCTGCAAAGAGCGCGAAGCCGCGCTTTGCCGCCGCCGGAATCGCCGCCTCGTCGCCCGCGACCCAGGCGTCGAACGGCGCCGGGCCGGGCTCGAGCGTGCGCTCGAAGGCGGCGATCGCCGTGACGATCGCGTCGATGTCGACCCTTAAGCCGGGCAGCGCCGCGGCGAATTGCGCCGCATAGGCCGGGTCGGAGCGGATGCGCGCCACGATGATTTCGACCTTCACCGGCGCGTCGGTGTCGCGCATCGACATCGAGCCGGTCTCGATCGAGGCCTTGGCCTGCGCCTCGAGCGTCGGGCTGCGGCCGTCCCAGCCGACCGGCGCGTCGCCGGCGTGCCCGAGCCCGATGAGCGGCTGCGACTTGCGCGAGGTGAGCTTGCCGGAATCGTTGCGGCTCTTCGCGTCGGTGACGCCCCAGCCGAGCGCCGGGAAATGGCAGCTCGCGCACGCCGTCGTGCCGGAGGCGGAGAGCCGCGGCTCGAAGAACAGCGCGCGGCCGAGCGCGACGAGGGCGGCGTTCTCGACCGGCCGCGGCGGCGGCCGCCGGTACTCCTGCCGCAGCGTCGCGAGGTCCTCCGGCGAGAGGGCCTGCGCCGCAACGCCGGCCGTCGTCCCGGCGACGCCGGCAACGGCGAAGCCGAGCGCCGCCGCGACCCGGCGTCCTGAGATGGGCAGCGCCATCGGCCTAAAGGGCTCCGCCGCGCAAGGACGATCGCATGGCAACCTCCACCGAAGGTGGCCCCCAAGCCATATTGCACCGTCGCGCGGACGCTCGTCCAGGCCGCGGCGCTCGGCAGCGGC
>DAINQO010000011.1:2842-32474 GCA_036742625.1 Microvirga sp. | reverse complement strand
CCTCGGCGTCGATGCGGCGGACGACGACGCGGTCATGCAGCGGACGGAATTTCATCGGCAATGCCTCCAAGCCCAGTGCAGCCTTCGCTGCGGAAGCCTGCTCTAGCACTCTAAGGGGCTGAGTGCCAACAGCGAAGTTGACCTCTGGGCGAAGCGGCGCGGCCGCTCACCGGGAAGCGCGGCCGGCCCTCACGCGTCGGTTGCGGAACCTCCCCTCAAGAACGGGTCCGGCAAACAGACAACATCACTTGTTTTCAACGGCGGCAATGAGCTTCTGCAGGAACCCGTCGATGGCCTTGTTGTCGATCCAACGCGCGACCGCCACGAGGTCATGCTCCGGATCGACATAGACGAGGTTGGTGCCGTTTCCGATATGCGCAAAAGCGCTCGCCGGCGCGCTCGGCCATAGCTTCTGGTTCGTGTTGAGAAAGAAGTTCATGAACCCGTAGGTCGGCTCCGGGCCGGTGGGCGTGAGCGCCCGCGCGATCCACTGCTCCGACAGAAGCTGGCGATCCTTCCATTTGCCGCGCCGCAGCGTCAGGTATCCGAAGCGCGCCATATCCAGGGCGTTGATGTACATGCCGCCGCCCCAGTGCCCTCCCCCGGTCATCGACTGGACGACGCTGCCGTCCAGGATCACCCACGAGTTCTCGTAGCCGAACCAGCGCCACGTGTTCGACGCACCGATCGGATCGAGGATGTTCTCCTTCAGCACTTGCGGCAGCGGCCGTCGCCAGAGGTTCAGCGTCGCCAATGCCAAGGCATTCACACGCGTGTCGTTGTACTTGTACGCCGTGCCGGGCTTGTTGCGCGGCCGGGTGATCCACTGGGCCGGGTTTTCGCCGGGCCGGTCGGCCCAATCGGGCTTGCCCCAAAGCGTCCCTTCCCAATCGCTGGTTTGACGCAGCATGTGGTCCCAGGTGATTTGGGAGTTGTGCGGGCCCTCGAACGGGAAGATCAGGTCGCTCGACCCGATCCGATCCGATTTGTTCGCGGCCGGGAGCGGATTGTAGAGCTGAACCGGGCCGACGTAGTCCTTCACCGGGTCGTCGAGGCTCTTGATCATGCCTCGGTCGTAGGCGACGCCGACGACGCTCGACAGCATGCTCTTGGTCACGCTGTGCGTCATGTCCACGCGGTTCACGTCGCCCCATTGGGCGACGATATAGCCGCCGTGGACGACGATCCCGGTCGGATCGCCGCGCTCGCGGATCGGTCCGATGGCATACCCGAAAGGCTCGCGGCCGAACGTCTGGTAGTGGTTCATGACGAGGTCGCGCGGAGCCTTGGTCTCGCCAGTGATCGCGGCCTCGACGGCCTGCTTCAGCAGGGCTTCGTTGATGCGTGCCTCGGCCGGGGTTCTCCGCTCCCAATCGGTGGCTGGAAAATAACTCGCACCTGTCGATTGGGCGGTCGCGAGCTGCGGCGAAACACAAAGGATCGCGAACAGCGACAGCGCCACGGCAGCGCGAGGTCCGAGCATGCGTTTTCTCCCGTTCGTCGGTCAGGCAAGATCTTGCCGCGGCACCGCTCCCGCGACGGCCGCTCTCGGGCGAGCGGGCTCAGCGCTCAGTGCCATAAAGCTGAGCGACGATCCATGCCACGTTTTCGTGGATGCGCACCTTCCGGGGTCCGCCCCAACACCGTCACGACGCAAGCTGATTGCGAATGGGCAGGCTCCTGATGCGCTTCCCGGTCGCCGCAAACACCGCGTTTGCGAGCGCCGGCGCTACGGGTGGAACGCCGGGCTCGCCGACCCCGCCGAGGGGCTGACCGTAGTCCTCGGCCGGGAGCACATGCACGCGGATCTCGCGCGGCGACGAATCGATCCGCGTGACCTCGTAGCCGTCGAAGTTGTTCTCCTGGACGCGCCCGTTCTTGAAGGAAATCTCGGCCGTCGTCGCGAGCCCGACCCCGAAGATGACGGCACCCTCCATTTGCGAGCGCACGCGATCGAGGTTCACCCGCGGCCCGCAGTCGATGGCGATGTCGACCCGCGGAATGACAAGCTTGCCGCCGGCCTCGACCCGTACCTCCGCCGCCACCGCCACGTAGCTGACGAAGCTGTAATGGCCGGCGATGCCGAGCCCGCTGCCCTTCGGCATGCTGCGGCCCCACTGGATGCCGTCCGCCACGGTCTCGACCACGCGCCTAAGGCGGCCGGTGTCGATCGGATAGCGCTTCGGATCCTCGCCGTGGTTCCAGACGTCGCCGATCGCCGTCGGATCGATGATGCGCGCCGGCCCGATCAGATCGAGCAGGTAGTCCTTCGGATCGCGTCCGGCCGCATGCGCGAGCTCGGCGACGAAGGACTGGATCGCGAAGGCGTGCGGGATGTTCGAGACCGACCGGAACCAGCCGATCCGGGCATGCGCCACGGCCTCCGGGTTCTCGGCCCGGAAGTTCGCGATCGCGAAGGGCGTGTTGACGAGGCCCATGCCGAGCTCGAACGGCAGCTCGTGCTTCGGGTCGGGGGCGAAGATCGAGCCGATGGTCGGCGCGGCGCTGCGGTGCAGCCAAGCGACCGGCAGCCCCTTGTCGTCGAGGCCGGCCTCGATCCGCTCCACGGACACCGTATGATAGAAGCCGTGATGAAGGTCGTCCTCGCGGGTCCAGGTGACCTTCACGGGAGCGCCGTCCATCGCCTGGCTCAGGAGCCCGGCCTCGATCACGAAGTCGGGTTTCGACTTGCGGCCGAAGCCGCCGCCGAGGAGCGTCACGTTGACGGTGACGTTCTCCTCCTTCAGCCCGAGGCGCTCCGCGAGCCGCGTGCGGGTCGTCTGCGGCGCCTGCACGCAGGCCCAGGCCTCGCACTTGCCGTCCCTGATGCGCACCAGCGCCGCGGGCGCCTCCATCGGCGCCTGCGCGAGGTGCGGGATGTAGTACTCGGCCTCGACGCGCTTTGCGGCCTTCGCCATCGCGGCATTCACGTCGCCTTGCTCGCGCACGACCTTCCCGGGCCGGCGCGCCGCGCTCTCGAGCTCGGCGCGGTAGGTGTCGGACGAATAGGCGGCGTGCGGGCCGTCGTCCCACACGATCTTGAGCTTGTCGCGGCCCTGCATCGCCGCCCAGGTGTTGCGGGCGACGACGGCGATGCCGCCGAGCGGCTGGAACTCCGACGGGATCGGCGGCGGATCGATCCGCACCACCCTGACGACGCCCGGCACCTTCAGGGCGTCCGCGTCATCGACGCTCTTCACCTTGCCGCCGAAGACCGGTGGGCGCGCGACGACCGCGTGCAGCATGCCCTCGGCGCGCGCATCGATCCCGTAGATCGCCATGCCCGTCGTGATGTCGCGGTTGTCGATGAGCCCGACCACCTTGTCGATTCCGATGTAGCGGAACGACGCCGGGTCCTTCAGCCTCAGCGTCTCGCGCGCCGGGACCGGCAGCGCCGCGGCGGCGGCGGCGAGCGCGCCGTAGCCGAGCGTGCGCTTCGTGGCGGCGTGCACGACGGCATGGTCCGTAGCCTTCACTTCCGAGATCGGCACGCCCCACTCGCGCGCCGCGGCCTCCTCGAGCATGGTCCGGGCGGCAGCGCCGGCGCGACGCAAGGGCATGAAGAAGTGGCGCAGCGAGCGCGAGCCGTCCGTATCCTGGTTGCCGTAGCGGGCTTCGTCGCCCGGCGCCTGCGCGACGCGGACCTTCGACCAGTCGGCATCGAGCTCGTCGGCGACCACCATCGCGACCGAGGTGCGCACGCCCTGTCCCATCTCCTGCCGGTGGCAGGTCACGGTGACGATGCCGTCGGGGGCAATGGCGACGAAGATGCGCGGATCGTCGCGCCAGCCTTGCGGCATGCCGTCGGCGCCGAACTTCTTCTCCTGCGCGCCGGCCCCGCCGGGCAGGCCGACCGCGAGCACGAGCGAGCCGGCGGCGACGCCGCCGAGGAACGAGCGCCTGCTGACGTTCGCGAGCACGAAGCCGTGGTTCGTCATGGCCGGGCTCCCTTCGCGGCCTGCTTGATGGCGGCGCGGATGCGGGGATAGGTGCCGCAGCGGCAGATGTTGCCGCTCATGATGGTGTCGATGTCCTCGTCGCTCGGGTTCGGCGTGTCCTTGAGGAGCGAGGCGGCTTGCATGATCTGACCGGTCTGGCAGTAGCCGCACTGCGCGACGTTGAGATCGCGCCAGGCGAGCTGGACCGGATGGTCGCCGTCCGGCGAAAGCCCTTCGATGGTGGTGATCTTCGTGCCCACAGCGGTCGACATCGGCGTCTGGCAGGCGCGCGCCGCGGACCCGTCGAGATGGACCGTGCAGGCGCCGCATTGGGCGATGCCGCAGCCGAACTTCGTTCCGGTGAGGCCGAGCTCGTCGCGGAGGTACCACAGCAGCGGCATGTCCGGATCGCCGTCGTAGGAGCGCTCCGTCCCGTTCACGACGAGAGTTGGCATGGCGGTCTCTCCAGAGGACGTAAGGCGCCGCGCAATGTGCGGCTCAGGCAAGCCGGTGGGATGAAGCCTGCGCCCGGTTGGGCTCCAAGGGAAATAACGTTCGGGTTACTGCGCCGGGCCGAGCTCGCGCCTCGCCTCGGCGAGGGCTTCGGAACACCCGGCCGCGTTGCCTTCCCGGTCGAGGGCCCGGGCCCGGTCGAGCGCCGCCTTCGCCTTCATCGGCCGGTCGCCGCCGGCGAGCGGCGTGACCGCCGACGTGGCCTTGACGTCGTGCTCGGGCAGCTTCTGCACCGCGCCGCCCGACGGTTGGGGCTGCGCGTCGGCCTGCATGGCTTGCGCCTGCCGCGACGCAGCGACGGCCTCGCCACCGCCGGAGAGGGCGGCAGCCTTGCTCGAAGCGTCGTCGATGCGGGCCTCGAGAGCGCGGATCTGATCCTCGCACGGAGAAGCAAGAGCCGGGACGGAAAGAAGCGTGGCGAGCGCGCTCGCCGTGAGAAGCCCGGAGCGACGCATCGTCCTCTCCCGTGATGGCAACCCAACTCGGCTCATCGCCGCGAGTTCCGCGTCGCGTGGCGGCCGCAAGACCATCCAAAGCGGTCGACCTCGATCACCGCATCGGCGAAGGCCCGCGGGGCCTCCTGGTTAGGTTACCGTCGTTGTTCCTCCGTGTGGATGGCGAGCCGGTAACGGGCTTAGCGCCATCGTCAGAGGTCGCTCTTGGCGAGATCCCACATCAGCCGGTAGAGACCGGTCGAGACGACCGCGGCGCCGAACGCCGTGAAGCGACCCTTCATGACCTGCCGAACCGCCTCGAGCTCGCTGCCATCGATCAGCACGTACCAGTCGCCGGCGCCGGGGTTCGGCTCGTCGGGCTTGTTGAGGTTCCTCGACAGCTCCGGGTCGCTCTCGACAAGGTGCAGCGAAATGATGCCGTGGAGCATACCCGGATCGAGAAGCTCGGAGAGGCGCGTCCGCAACGCGTCATTGCTCCCCGCGCCCGGGCGGAGGCGGACGACCCCGAGAACGGCGCCGCGGCCCTGGCCCCGGCTCGCGGAGACGCGGCCGACCACCCGGCCGAAATTCCGGAAGCGCGATATGTGCTTCTTCGACCAGTCCGTCTGGTTCGCCAGCACCGTCTTGTAGGCCGGGCTGCTCAGTGCCTCGAAACGGTCCGTCGAGTAGGTGCAGAAATACTTGGTCGGGGCTTCCTCGGCGATCCAGCGCCTCGCCTCCAGGAAGCCCTCGATGCCGACGCGCTCGGCGAGATGCTCGCGGTCGTACCAGAGATTGAAGTCCTGCTCGTCGGCAGGGTCCACGTCCATCGACGTGATGAGCATCCCCTTGCCTGCCAGGGGCATTTCGAGACGCCTCCCGTTCGTGTCGCCCGCAAACGCCGGCGCACGATCCGAGCCTCTAGCTTGCTTTGGGCGGAGGTCAAAGCCCCCGGGGAGCCGCCTCGCGGTCCGGCTACTCTTGCCGGCGATCTCCCCCGCGCAAGGCATCCGCGCTCTGCGGCAGCACCGCCTTGAGGCTCGTCTCGACCGTGACGAAGTGCAACCCCGGCCTGGGGAGGATTTCGGCCAGCAAGCCAAGCTCATCCCGGGCGCGAATGCGCCTCGCCTCGAAGCCGAAAGCCGAGGCGAAGAGGTTGAAATCCGGAACCGCGAAATCCGTGCCGACGACGCGGCCCGGATAGTGCCTCTCCTGTTGGACGCGGATCGAGGCGTAGCTTCGATTCTCGGACAGGATCACCTTGAGGGCCAGCTTCCGCTCGGCGCAGAGCGCGAGCTCGTTGCCGGTCATCAGGAAGCCGCCGTCGCCGACGAAACAGATGACCGGCCGTTCCGGATGGCGGAGCGCCGCCGCGACCGCGGCCGGGACACCGAAACCCATGGCGCCCGAGATCGGCGCGAGCAGCCGCTGCGGCGGCGTGAAGGGCATGATCCGATAGATCGGCGCGCCGAAAGTGCCGGCATCGACCGTGACGATGGCATCTCCCGGCAAGTAGCGTCCGACGATTTCGACCACGGACTCGAAGGGCACGCCGTCGTCGGCATCGAAACGCCGCGGCGCGGCGATGCGGCGCTGCTCGGCCTTGAGCCGATCGATCCAGGCCGCACGATCGCCGCTGCGCGCCGAGGCAGGCGGTCCGAGCATCTCGATCAAGGTCCGTGGGTCGGATGCGATTGCAAGATCGGCCGCGAAGTGGGTGCCGATCACCGCCGGATCAGGATGCACGTGGGCGAGCCGCATCTCCGGCCGCACGAGTTGCGGAAAGGTCCAGCCCTGGCTGGTGATGTCGCTCAAGCGGGCGCCGAGCACGAGCAAGAGGTCGGCTTCGCGCAGGATCGCCATCTGAGACGCGGGGTTCGACAGCCCCATGTCGCCGGCGTAGAGCCGATGGCTGTTCGGGAAGAGGTCCTGCCGGCGGAAGGACACGACGGTCGGCACCTCCCAGCTTTCGGCGAAGGAAAGCAAAGCTTCTCGCCCGCCGCGCCGGTCGAGGCTGCTGCCGGCGAGCACGAGCGGGCGCTCGGCCGCCGCGAGCCACGCCCGCAAGGCTGCGACGTCCTGCGGATGCGGCGCCGCCCTCACCAACGCCTGCGGCTGCACCGGCTCGGCATCGATCCGGGCCGCGAGCACATCCTCCGGCAGCGCGATGACGACCGGGCCCGGAAGCCCGGTCATGGCAACCTGCAGGCCGCGCAAGATCGTCTCGGGAATGCGCGACGGATCGGCGACCTCCGCCACCCGTTTGGCGATGCCGCCGAACATGCGGGCGTAATCGATCTCTTGGAACGAGTCGCGACGCAGGTCCGCCGCGGCCACCTGCCCGATCAGCAGGATCAAGGGCACCGCATCCTGCTGCGCGGTGTGGACCGCAATCGCGGCGTTGCTCGCGCCCGGGCCGCGGCTCACGCAGGCGACGCCGGGACGGCCGGTGAGGCGCGCATCGGCGAGCGCCATGAAGCCCGCCCCGGCTTCGTGGCGGCACACCACCGTGTCGATGCCGGGCCGGCCATGGAGCGCGTCGAGCAACGCGAGATAGCTCTCGCCCGGAACGCAGAAGAGGCGGTCGATGCCATGCGCGACGAGGCTCGCGACGATCAGTTCTCCGGCGGTCGCCATGGATGCTCCGTGCACTATCCGGCGCTTTTGGCTTGTCAGGCTGGCCGGAAACAAGCTGAAATGCAGGCCGCAAGAAAAAACTCGGGAGGAAGCACGTGAGAAAGCCGCTCCTTGCAGCCGCCATCCTAGGCTTCGCCGCCGCGTCCCTCGCCGGCCCCGCCGCGGCCCAGTTCCCCGAGCGGCCGATCAAGATGATCGTGCCGTGGGCAGCGGGCGGCGACACCGACAACATCTTCCGCCCGCTTGCCCCCGAGCTGCAAAAGCATCTCGGCCAGCCGATCGTCATCGCCAATGTCAGCGGCGCGTCCGGCACGGTCGGCGCGCGCGAGGCGAAGAACGCGCCTCCCGACGGCTACACGCTCTACGCCGTCCACGACTACATCCACTTGACCTTCTATGCCGGCCTCAGCGACGTCAGATACTCGGACTTCGAGCCGATCTGCATGATCGCGGCGACCCCCTCGGTGCTCACCGCGAGCGCCAAGACGCCGTGGAAGAGTTGGGCCGAGCTCGCCGAGGACGCGAAGCGGCGGCCGGGCCAGATCACCGTCGGCGCGACGCTCGCCTCGACGAGCCACATCTTCCCGGCGCTCCTCGAGAAGGCCGCCGGCATCAAGTTCAAATACGTCTCCTATGACGGGCTCGCGCCGCGCATGAACGCGCTCCTCGGCGGCCATATCGACCTCACCGATTCGAACCTGACGCAGAAGGGCAAGGTCGATGCCGGGCTCCTGCGCTTCCTCGCCATCGCGAGCGAGAAGCGGGATCCGGAGATCCCCGACGTGCCGACCTTGAAGGAGCTCGGCTTCAACGTCGTCTACGAGGTCGTCCGGGGCCTCCTCGTCCCCAAGGGCACGCCGGCGCCGGTCAAGGGCAAGCTCGAGGAAGCCTGCACCAGGGCCGCCAAGGAGCCGGGCTTCGCCCAGGCGATGAAGCTCCAAGGCACCCGCGTCGCCTTCCTCGACGCCAAGGAATACGCGGCGTTCCTCGACAAGATCGACGCCGAGAACAAGACCATCATGGCCGACCTCGGGCTCATGAAGAAATGAGCCTTGGCCGCGACGGCGTTGTCGGGCTGATCCTTTTAGCGATCAGCCTGGCGCTGTTCGTCCAGTCCTTGAGCCTGCCCTACCTGCCGCTGGTGCCGGTCGGGCCGGGTTTCTATCCGCGCATCGTGCTGGCGTTCCTCGCGCTCGCGAGCGCCGCGCTCGTCATCCAGGACTGGCGGAAGCGCGGCGCCCCGGCAACGGCGCCGGCCGCACGCCGCAACTATCCGCTCGTCCTCCTGCTGTTCGGCATCGTCGCGGCCTACGTCCTCCTGCTGCCGTTCATCGGGTTCCGGATCGCGACCGCGCTCTTCGTCGCCGCCGCGCAGGCGGCGCTCGATCCGCCCCGGAGCCCGCGCCAATGGGCGGTGCTCGCAGCGGTCGCGCTCGCGACGACGGCCGTCACCTATCTCGCTTTCGAGAACTACCTCATGGTGCTGCTGCCCCGCGGCACCTGGACCGGGTGGTGACGATGCTCGAGCTCCTCGGCCAGGGCCTCGTCACGATGGCGCAGTGGAAGTACCTGCTGCCGCTCTTCCTCGGCACCCTCGCGGGCGTCGTCGGCGGCGCCCTTCCCGGCGTCACGATCACGATGACGATCATCGTGCTCCTGCCCTTCACCTTCGGGCTCGATCCGCTGCAGGGGCTTGCGGCGATGACCGGGGTCTATGTCGGGGGCTCGGCCGGCGGGCTCGTCACCGCGTGCCTCATCGGCATACCGGGGACGCCGTCGGCGATCGCGACCACCTTCGACGGCTTCCCGATGGCGCGCGCCGGCGAGCCCGGCCGCGCCGTCTGGCTCGGCGTCTGGGCGTCGTTCTTCGGCGGCCTTCTCGGCGGCGCGTTCCTGATCTTCGTCACCGGGCCGCTCGCCGCGATCGCCCTCGAATTCGGTCCGTGGGAGTTCTTCTCGCTATTCGTCCTCGCCATGGCGATGGTCGCCGGCCTCGTCGAAGGCTCGATGGTCAAGGGGCTGATCTCGACCGGGCTCGGCCTCCTGATCACGGTGATCGGCAACGACCCGATCATGGCGATTCCGCGCTTCAACTTCGGCTCCGACTTCGTCGGCGCCGGCTTCCCGTTCCTGCCCGTCCTGATCGGCATCTTCGCCTTTTCGCAGATCATGATCGACGTCGAGAAGCTCGGCCTGTCGGGCGCTGCCGCCGCGCCCGAGCCGCAGCGCTCGCTGTCTGTGTCGCACGTCAAGGTCATCGGCGAGATCCTCGGCCGACCGGTGCTGCTGCTCTGGTCGACGATCGTCGGCATCGCCATCGGCGTGCTGCCGGCGATCGGCGGCAGCGCCGCCAACATGCTGGCCTACGACCAGGCGAAGAAATTCTCCAAGCATCCGGAGCGGTTCGGCACCGGCACGCCGGAAGGCATCATCGCCTCGGAATCCTCGAACAACGCCAATGTCGGCGGCTCGCTCGTCACCATCATGGCTTTCGGCATCCCGGGCGACGCGGTCACGGCGGTGATGCTCGGCGCGATGACGATCCACGGCATCCAGTCCGGGCCGCTCTTCGTCTCGCAGCACCCGCAGCTCGCCTACGGCATCTACGCCGCCTATATCCTGGCCCACCCCGTGATGCTGCTGATCCTCGGCGTCGGCGCGCTCTTCATCCTGCGCATCACCAGCGTGCGCCTGTCGGTGCTGGCGCCGATCGTCTTGGTGCTGTGCGTGATCGGCGCCTATGCCCTCAACAACACCATGCAGAGCGTCTACGTGCTGCTGCTGTTCGGCGTCGTCGGCTACGCCCTGGTGAAGCTCGGCTTCCCGCTCGCGCCACTGATCTTAGGCCTCATTCTGGGCGACCAGATCGAGCTCAACCTGGTGCGCGCAATCATGACGGATTCCGATCCCTGGCTCTTTGTCACCCGCCCCATTTCGGGCGCGCTGCTGCTCGCATCCGTGCTCTCCGTCGCCGCGGCCATCTGGCAGCATCTGCGGCATCAGGCGCGTACAAAAGAGGAGGAGGAGCCGGACTTCTGAGTGCTGGCTCGTCCCAAGTCGCGGCCACGACCGCGAAGAATCGGGCTCAGTGCATGGTCCATGTACGGCCGACGGTTCCGTTTGCCGAGAAGGTGGTAAGCTCAGCGAGGGTAGGCAGGCTCGTGCCGCAGCCTGAGGTTTGAACGATGTCCAACGGTGTGAGCGCCGACCTGCGTTCGAGTGCGCCCGAAGGCTCGGCTGCCCCCGCGGTGCCGCACCGGATCGTCGTCGTGGGCGGCGGCGCTGCCGGCCTTGAGCTCGTCACGAGGCTCGGCGACACGCTCGCGAGACGCGGACGGGCCCAGGTCGCGCTCGTCGATTGCTCCCGCACTCACATCTGGAAGCCCCTGCTCCACGAAGTGGCGGCCGGCAGCATGGATATCGGGGCCCACGCCGTCGACTACCTCGCCCAGGCCCACCAGCACCATTTCCAATATCGCATCGGGGAGATGATCGGCCTCGATCGGGCGAACCGCCGAGTCCATCTCGGCGCCAGCTTCGATTCCGAAGGCAAGGAGGTCACGCCGCCGCGCTCACTCGGGTACGACAGCCTCGTCATTGCGATCGGCAGCAGGAGCAATGATTTCGGAACTCCCGGAGTCAAGGAGCACGCGATCTCGCTCGACACGGCGGAGGAGGCGGTCCGGTTTCACCAGCGGCTCGTCAACGGCTTGATCCGCGCTCACGCGCAGCCCGGGCCGGTGCGCCCCGGGCAACTCGATCTCGCCGTCATCGGCGCCGGCGCAACCGGCACCGAGCTCGCGGCGGAGCTTCACCGCACGGCGCGCCAGATCGTCGCCTACGGGCTTGATCGGATCGATCCGGAGAAGGACCTCAAGATCACGCTGATCGAAGCCGGCGAGCGGATTCTCCCGGCACTTCCAGCGCGGCTTTCGGACGGAGTCATGCGGCTTCTGGACCAGCTCGGCATCGACGTCCGAACGTCGGCGAGGGTTACGGAAGTCCAGGCCGATGGCGTCAGGCTCGCCGACGGGCAGTTCGTGCCGTCGGAACTCGTCGTCTGGGCGGCGGGGGTGAAAGGCCCGGATGTGCTGCGGGACCTCGATGGCTTGGAATCCAACCGCAACCAGCAGCTCGCCGTCCTGCCGACGCTTCAAACGACCATCGACCCGAACGTCTTCGCGATCGGCGATTGCGCATTCCTGATGCGACACGACGAGCCGACCGCGGTACCGCCTCGCGCCCAGGCCGCACACCAGCAGGCGAGCCACCTTGCGCGGCAGCTCAAGCGGCAACTCGAGCAAAAGCCGCTGCAGCCTTTCCGCTACCGCGATTTCGGCTCGCTCGTTTCGCTCGGCGCCTATAGCACGGTCGGCAGCCTGATGGGCTTCCTGCGCGGCAAGAGCTTCCTGATCGAGGGCACCTTCGCGCGGCTGATGTACCAGTCGCTCTACAAGATGCACCAACAGGCCCTGCACGGGACGGCGAAGGTCGCCCTGGATACCATCGCCCGCACGCTCACCCGCAGGACGGACCCGCGCGTGAAGCTGCATTGAGCAGGGGAAGCGCCGTTGCGGGCCGGCCCGCTCATCAGGAAGCGGATGGAGACGATCGGTGACGCAAACCCATGCGGCGGCGTTCCGTCGGCGGTTTGCCTGTCCAGCGCTTGTACGCATGCGTGAAGGCGCTCGCTTCCTGGAAACCCAGGAGCCAGGCGATGTGAGCGATCGAGAGGCTGCGGTCTTTGAGATAACCTTCGGCGAGCTCGGTCCTCATCCCATCGAGCACCTGCGCAAAGGCAAGACCCTCCGTTGCAAGCCGGCGCGACAATGTGCGGGAGCTGACGCCCAGGTCCTCAGCGACCCTGCCGATGCGCGCCTTGCCATGGGGCAGAAGCGGCAGAATCGCGTTCTCCACGGCAGCTTTGATCGAGCTCCGGCGGCGCGACCGCCCAGCCAGAGCCGCTTCCCAATAGCTTACCAAGGACTCGTTGAGGTAAGGATCGGCGCTCGCAATACGTAAATTGATAGCCGCTGCCGAAAAAGCGATCTCGTCCCGTCCAGCGCTGAAGTCGACCGTCGATCCAACGAAACTCTCGAACTCCGCCGATGTCGCGTCGCGCGGGTGCGCAAGACCAACGCGGGTCGGGTGGATGTGATGATCCGTCAATTGCCGAGCAATCCGGATGAGGATCGTGACCAGGGCCTCCATCTGCTGGCGATCTGCGTGCCTCGGGACGCCGACGTAGCTGATCCTGAGCTTCAGACCGTCACGAGTCACACACGTCGCATCCAAGCCTTCATGCGCAACCGAGATGTACCGAGCCATGCATCCCAGCGCTTCTGCGAGCGTGGCGCAGGAGGCCTGGACATAATAAAGAAGTCCGAGCTCACGCGGCTCGAACGTCTGGGCGAGATGAAAGCCGAGGAGCGGATCATCCATGGCCTTTGAAGCGAGCTCGAGAAATGTGATCTGGTTCTGAACTCCGATCCGCGCTCGGGCATCCTCGAGGTCCTTGAGCCTTAGCCCTGCTCGAGCCAGAAGATTTTTCAGATCGCAAGACGCCTGAACGTGTGCGGCAGCAAGCCGCGTAATTCGACCCTCGGCGCTCGGCGGCAGCGGTGACGCCGCAGCCCCATGTGCTGGCATGGCATGCTCCCCGTCTCCGTTGCAGGTGGCCGCGAGCCGATCGAGGCACGCGATCGCAAAACAATGGCCAGACCGGGCAAGACCCGCCAGCCCGGCCTACCTTAAAGACAACACCGCTCCGAGCAGTCCACTTCTCGGAGGCCTACAAACTTGGTCGCTCCCTGCGGCCATTTTTTTTGCACCTGAAAGCTTGCCGTGCCGCGCTATTATTTCCACTGGGATCTCGGGACCCACCGTATACGCGATGACGACGGCGTCGAGCTCCCGGACGATGGCACCGCGCTCCAGCGTGCCGAAACGGAGCGCGAGCTCCTCATGGCAGCGTTCTCCGTTGAACGTGATTCCCACAATTATGGCATCGACGTCTGCGATACCAATGGCCGGCCGTTGTTTCGTATCGGCTTGCGCTGACCTCGCCCGGAAATAATCCACGGTACCTGAGGAGCTCAGTTACCCGCCGAGGGCAAATCCGTTGGCGGCGGCGCCCAAGGTCGCAGCCTTGCGTCGGCCGCGACGAAGGCGGCGATGTCGCGGCTGTAGCTGAGCGTGAGATCGAGATCGTTCCAGCCGTTCAGGAGCTTCATCCGCCAGACCGGGTCGATCTCGAACGCGACAACGTGGTTGCCGGTGCGGATGCTCTGGGCTTCGAGGTCGACCGCGACCTCCTCGGCGCCGTGCTCGAGGGCGGCGATCAGCTCGTCGGCCGCGGCTTCCGACACCCGGGCCGGCAGGAGGCCGTTGTTGACCGCGTTCGCCGCGAAGATGTCGCCGAAGCTCGGCGCGATGACGCAGCGCACGCCGTAATCGACGAGCGCGTACACGGCCGATTCGCGCGAAGAGCCGGCGCCGAAATTCCGCCGGGCGACAAGGATGCGGGCGCCCGTCCACGCCGGCCGGTTGAGCGGAAACTCCGGCCGCGGCTTCCCTGCGGTATCGAACCGCATGTCGTGGAACAGCACCGGCCCGTGCCCCTCGGAGCGGGGCCGCTGAAGGAAGCGCGCCGGGAGGATCTGGTCCGTGTCGACGTTCGCAAGCGCGATCGGGCAGGCGATGCCGGCGATGTGGCGCAGCGGCTCCATCAATCCCTCCCGGCGATCAGCGGCCGCACATCGATGAGATGGCCGGCGACCGCCGCGGCCGCCACCATCGCGGGCGACATGAGGTGGGTGCGGGCGCCTGGTCCCTGGCGGCCCTTGAAGTTGCGGTTCGTGGTCGAGGCGCAACGCTCGCCGCTCGGCACCTGATCGCCGTTGATGCCGACGCACATCGAGCATCCGCTCTCGACCCATTCGAGCCCGGCTTCCTTGAAGATGCGATCGAGCCCCTCCTCCTCTGCCCGCCGCTTCACGAGCGAAGACCCAGGCGAGACCATCCCCGGGACCCGCGCCTTGCGCCCGGCGAGCACCGCCGCCGCGGCGCGCAGATCCTCGATGCGGCTGTTGGTGCAGGAGCCGATGAAGACGCGGTCGACGCGGATGTCGGTCAGCCGCTGGCCGGGCGCGAGGTTCATGTACGCGAGCGCATCCCGGATCTGTTCGGCCTTGCCGGGATCGGCGGCGCGCGCCGGATCCGGCACGACGCCGTCGATCGGCAGGGCGTCCTCGGGGCTCACGCCCCATGTCACGACCGGCGCGATGTCGGCGCCGTCGAGCGAGACCTCGCGGTCGAAGGCGGCCTCGGCGTCGCTCGCCAGGGCGAGCCAGTCGGCGGCGGCGCGCTGGAACGCCGCGCCCGCAGGGGCGAACGGCCGGCCGCGCAGATAAGCGATGGTCTTCTCGTCCGGGGCGACCATGCCGCACCGTGCGCCCGCCTCGATCGAGAGGTTGCACAGGGTCAGCCGGCCCTCCATCGAGAGCGCGCGAACCGCCTCGCCTGCGTATTCGACGGCGTGGCCCGCCGCCCCATCGGCCCCGATGCGCGCGATGATCGAAAGCGCGATGTCCTTCGCGCCGATGCCCGGCCCCGTGGTTCCATCGACACGAATGCGCATGCGCTTCGGCTTCTTCTGCCAGAGCGTCTGCGTCATCAGCACGTGGGCTACCTCCGAGGCGCCAATCCCGAACGCGTAGGCGCCGAACGCGCCGTGCGTCGAGGTGTGGCTGTCGCCGCAGACGATGAGGAGGCCCGGCAGGGTCAGCCCCTGCTCCGGCCCGACCACATGGACGATGCCCTGGCGCGGATCGTCGAGGCCGAACAGCGCGATCCGGTGCGCCGCTGCGTTCGCCGACAGCCCAGCGACCATGCGCCGGATGTCGCCGTCCGGAATGCCGGCGGAGCGGGCGCGGGTCGGCACGTAGTGGTCCGCGATGCCGAAGGTGAGATCCGGGCGGGCGACGCCGGCGCGGAGCGCCGTGAGCTGGTCGAAGGCGTGGAAGGAACCCTCGTGGACGAAGTGGCGATCGACCCAGAGCAGGGTCGCGCCGTCCTCGCGGGTGACCACCTCATGGCTGAGCCAGAGCTTGTCGAACAGCGTGCCCGGCGCTCTCTCCGTCTCTTGCATCCGGCGCTTTCCTCGCTCGGCCGATATTGCGCGCGCCTCCACTTAACCTCAAACTCCCCTTGTTTCAGCACCGCGCGAGCCGAAGGGGAAGCCTCACGATGTCGCTATCAGAACGCCGCCCGAGCCGCCGCGCCGTCCTCCGGACCGGCACTGGTGCCGCCGCCCTCCTGGCCGCCCCCGCCTATCTGAGGGCACAACCGGCCGCGGTGAAGATCGGCATCCTGCAGCCGGTGACGGGCGCGCTGGCGCAGGATGGCGAGCTTGGCCGGACGGGTGCCGAGCTCGCGATCGGCGAGATCAACGCCGCGGGCGGCATCAAGGCGCTCGGCGGCGCGAAGCTCGAGATGGTGTTCGGAGACGCGCGCTCGAATCCCGAGGCGGGGACGCAGGAGGTCGAGCGCATGCAATCCGACGGGGTCGCCGCCATCGTCGGCGGCTTCGCCAGCCCGATCTGCCTGGCCGCAACCCAGGCGGCGGCGCGCTACGACCTGCCCTATATCGTCGACGTCGGCGTCTCCGACCAGATCACCGGTCGCGGCCTGAAGAACACCTTCCGCTTCGCCCCCGGCTTCGGGATCGTGACGGCGGTCGCGGTCGAGAACTTGACCAAGCTGAACGACGGCGCCGGCAAGCCGGCGAAGACCGTGGTGCTCGTGCACGAGGATCAGCTCTTCGGTTCCGGCCTCGCGAAGCTCATGCAGAGCGAGCTGCCGAAGCGCGGCTTCGAGATCCTCGACACCATCGCGCATCCGACCCCGGCGCGCGACATGTCGAACATCGCGCTCCGCATCCGCGCCCTCAATCCGGACCTCGTCATCCCATCAAGCTACTACAACGAGTTCGTGCTGCTCGCCCGTACCATGCAGCAGCAGCGGATCCGGCCGAAGGGCATCTACGCGGTTCTCAACGGCGCCGCCTCGAACTATCGCTTCGTGAAGGAGTTTCCCGAGGCCGCCGCCAACGTGATGGACTGCAATCACTGGCACGACCCGCGCAATTCCAAGGCCGCCGAGGTGAAGAAGCAGGTCGAGAGCTCGGGGAAGCTGTGGGCCTACAACGTGCCGCTCAACTATTCCTGCGTGAAGCTCCTGGCCGACGCCATCGAGCGCGCCGGCGCCGCCGACCGGGGGAAGATCACCGAGGCGCTGGCCGCCACCACCGGCGCCTTCAAGGGCCACATCATGCCTTATGGAGAGACCAGGTTCGTGAACGGGCAGAACCAGGGCGCCGCGCCGGTCAATACGCAGGTCCAGGGCAACGACATCAAGGTGATCTTCCCCGACGCGTTCGCGGATGCAAAGCCGGTCTTCCCGGTGGCTGGGTGACCGGACGCCCGCCACCCTCGGCCGGAGCGCGATCCCGGCAAGGTCCTCGCGTCGTCGCGTCGCGCGCCCCGCGGAGATAGCGCGGTAATTGGCCATGTACGCCCCCGCGATCGTGGCCGAGGCCGTCGTGAACGGCCTCCTGACCGGCTCCGTCTATGCCCTCATCGCGCTCGGCCTGACCTTGGTCTACGGCGTGCTGCACATCATCAACTTCGCCCATGGAGCGCTGCTCACTTGCGCCATGTTCGCGGTCTGGGTGGCGCACACGGCACTCGGGCTTGACCCGTATCTCGCCATCCCGCTGCTGACGCCGCTTTTCTTCGGTCTCGGCTACGTGCTTCAGCGCTTCGTGATCGGCCCTGCAAGCCGCGGCAACGACAGCAACATCCTCCTCGTCACGCTGGGACTGGCGATCGCGATCGAGAACGCGCTGCTCGCGACCTTTCGCTCCGACACCCGGACGCTGTCGACGGATTACGGCTTCCAGACGGTCGAGCTCGGCCCGCTCTTGATCGCGAAGCCGCGCCTGATCGGCTTCGCGGCCGCTCTCGCGACGACTCTCGTCCTGTGGCTGGCGCTGGCGCGCACCGACACCGGCAAGGCAATTCGCGCCGTCGCGAAAGAAAAGCTCGGCGCGCGCCTCGTCGGCATCGACGTGGAGCACGTCTATGCCGTCACCTTCGGTCTCGGCTGCGCCTGCCTCGCCGTCGCGGCGTGCCTCTTGATGCCGAGCTTCTACGTCAACCCTCGGGTCGGCAACGCCTTCGTGCTCGTGGCGTTCACGATCGTCGTGCTCGGAGGCATGGACTCGATCCCCGGCGCGCTGCTCGGCGCGCTGTTCATCGGCGCCGTCGAGAGCCTCTCGGGTTTGTATTTCGGCGACAGCCTGGGCCAGCTCGGCATTTTCGTCATCTTCATCGTCGTCCTTCTCGTCCGCCCGACCGGCCTCTTCGGAGCCAAGGCGTGACGGCGCGCGATCTCCTCCCGATCGCTGCGGTGGTCGCGATCATCGCGCTTGCGCCGTTGTTCACGAGCTCGAACACCGTGCTCAATTTCCTCACCTTTGCCCTGATCGTCGCGCTCGCGGCCCAGGGCTGGAACATCCTCGGCGGGTTCGGCGGCCAGTTCTCCTTCGGCCATGCGGCCTTCTTCGGTACCGGCGCGTACGCGACGGCGATCCTGCAGATGCGGTTCGGCGTCAACGCGTGGATCGGGTTCGCGCTTGGCCTCGCGGCGGGAGCCTTGATCGGCGCCGCCATCGGCTATCTGAGCTTCCGCTCCGGGCTGCGCGGGTCCTACTTCGCCCTCGTGACGCTGGCTTTTGCGGAAGTGTTCCGAATTGTGGCGAACGCCGCGGAGACGACGGGGGGCGCTGCCGGCATGCTGATCCGCCTGGACGTGAGGCCTTCGAATTTCCAGTTCGGCAGCCGCGCCGCGTTCTTCTGGATCGCGCTTGCGCTCGTGGCGCTGACGCTTGCACTGACGCGTTGGATCGAGCGCTCGCGCTTCGGCGCGCGGCTCGTTGCCATCCGGGAGAACGAGGAGGCCGCGCAGGCGCTGGGCGTCGATACGCTGCGTACGAAACTCGCCGCGATTGCCCTCTCGGGCGCCGTGACCGGCGCCGCCGGGTGCCTCTATGCCCAGTATTTCCTGTTCATCGATGCCAACATCGCCTACGGCACCTGGATCTCCGTCGAGGCGTTGCTGGCGCCGATCATCGGCGGCGCCGGCACGGCATTCGGTCCGCTTGCCGGCGCGCTTGCGCTTCATGGGCTGGGCGAGGCGACGAAGCTCTTCGCGGTCCGCGTGCCGGGGATCGATCTGGCGCTGTTCGGCTGCCTTCTCGTGGTCACCGTCGCTTTCGCGCCGGACGGGATTCTCGGGCTCATCCGCCGGCTCGGCCGGGCCCGCCGCCCGGCACCGGCAAAGACCTGAGCGATGCTCGCCGCCGTCGCCGTCAGCAAGCGCTTCGGGGGTCTCGTCGCGGTGAACGGCATCTCGCTCACCGTGGAGAGGGGCTCGATCACCGGCCTGATTGGCCCCAACGGCGCCGGCAAGACCACGCTGTTCGCCCTTATCGCGGGATTTGTCGCTCCGACGTCGGGGCGGATCCTGTTCGAGGGTCGCGACGTCACGACGGAGCCGCCGCACGAGCGGGCGCGGATGGGCATCGCGCGCACCTTCCAGATCGTTCAGCCTTTCGCAGGCCTGAGCGTGGCCGAGAACATCGCCGTCGGCGCCTACCTTCGCCATGCCCGGCGGGCCGATGCGGTGTCCCGCGCCGCCGCGGTCGCGCGCCGCGTCGGCCTTCATGCCGAGATCGACCGGCCGGCCGCGAGCCTCACGGTCGCGGGGCGCAAGCGCCTGGAGCTCGCCCGCGCGCTCGCGACCGAGCCGAAGATCCTCCTCCTCGACGAGGTTCTGGCCGGCCTCAACCCATCCGAGATCCGCGACATGGTGCCGGTGATCCGCGCCATCCGCGGCGACGGCGTCACGATCTTCATGATCGAGCACGTCATGCAGGCGGTGATGGATCTGTGCGAGACGGTCCACGTCCTGTCGCAGGGCCGGTTGATCGCGGCGGGCGCGCCGGAGGCGGTGTGCGCCGATCCGCAGGTGATCGAGGCCTATCTCGGAAAAGGCGCGGCGCAGCGCTTCCGGCGCGCGGAGGCGGCGCGTGCTTGAGGTGCGCGATCTGCGCGGCGGCTATGGCGGGGCCGAGGTCATGCGTGGCGTGGCGTTGACGGTCGAAGCCGGCGAGATCGTCGCCATCTTAGGCTCGAACGGCGCCGGCAAGACAACGCTCAACCGCGCCCTCTCCGGGCTCTTGCCGCAATGCTCGGGCGAGATCCGCTTCGCCGGCAGGCGGATCGACGGCGCTCCGAGCGCGGCCATCGTAGCAGCCGGGCTGATCCATGTCCCGGAGGGCCGCAAGATCTTCCCCAATATGAGCGTGCGCGAGAACCTCGAGCTCGGCAGCTACCGTCGCGGCCGATCGCGGCGCGGCGCCAATCTGGAACGCGTCTTCGCCGCCTTCCCCCGTCTTTCCGAGCGCACGGGCCAGACGGCCGGGACGCTCTCGGGAGGAGAGCAGCAGATGCTGGCGATCGGACGCGGGCTGATGGCCGAGCCGCGCCTGCTCATCCTGGACGAGCCCTCGCTCGGGCTATCGCCGCTGCTCGTCGAGGAGATGTTCACGCTCATCCGCGGCCTTAACGCCGACGGGCTCTCGGTCCTCTTGGTCGAGCAGAACATGGTGCAGTCGCTCGAAGTGGCGTCGCGAGCCTACATCCTGGAGAATGGCGTGTTCGCCCTCTCGGGGCCGGCAGCCGAGCTCGGGGCCGACCCGGCGCTCAAGCAAGCCTATCTCGGCATGTGAGGTCCTGATGAACCTGAAGGAGCGGCTTTCGCGAGAACCGGTCGTCGTCGCGCCCGGCGTCTACGACGCCTTGACGGCTGCGCTCGCGACCGGTGCAGGATTCGAGGCGCTCTACGTCTCCGGCGCTGCGATCGCCTACACGCGTCTCGGGCGCCCCGACATCGGGCTCGTTTCGATGAGCGAGGTGGCCGAGACCGTGGCCCTCATTCGCGACCGTACCCCCGCTGCCCTCGTCGTCGATGCCGACACCGGTTACGGCAATGCGATCAACGTCCAGCGCACCGTGCGGCTGCTCGAGCGCGCCGGCGCGAGCGCGATCCAGCTCGAGGACCAGAGCTTCCCGAAGCGTTGCGGCCATCTGCGCGACAAAAGCCTCGTCCCGGCGGCCGAGATGGCCGGCAAGGTCAAAGCCGCCGTCGATGCGCGAGCGAGCCAAGCGACGCTCATCGTCGCGCGCACGGATGCCGTCGCCGTCGAAGGGCTCGACGCTGCCATCGCGCGCGCCCGCCTGTATGCCGAAGCCGGCGCCGACGTGCTGTTCGTGGAGGCGCCGCAGTCGCGCGATCAGCTCGCCGCCGTGACGTCCGCGCTCGGGGACCTTCGGCCTCTCCTCGCCAACATGGTCGAGGGCGGCGACACGCCCCTCTTCTCGGCAGATGAGCTCGGCGCTCTCGGCTTCCGCCTCGTCATCTTCCCTGGCGGCATCGTGCGCGCCCTCGCCAAGACCGCGCGGGACTACTACGGCTCGCTTGCGAGCCACGGCACCAACGCGCCGTTTCGCGCCCGCATGTTCGATTTCAACGAGCTCAACGCCGTGGTCGGAACGCCGGAGATGCTCGCGCTCGGCAAAAGCTACGAGACCGCGTCATGACCGCTCTCGACCCCGTCACCCTGGCGATCCTCAAGGGCAGGCTCGAGCAGATCGCCGACGAGATGGACGCGACGCTCTACCGCTCGGCCTTCAACCCGATCATTGCCGAAGCGCGCGACGCCTGCCACGGCATCTACCATGCGGCGAGCGGGGCGACGCTCGTCCAGGGGACAAAGGGCCTGCCGATCTTCGTCGGCGCCATGGCGTTCGCCGTCAAGGCGGTGATCGACAAGGTCGGGCGCGATGGCGGGCTCGCCGCCGGCGACACCTTCCTCTTCAACGATCCTTACGCCGGCGGGACGCATCTCAACGATTTCCGGCTCGTGCGGCCGATCTACCGCGGCGACACGCTGTTCTGCTGGCTCGCCTCCGCCGGACATTGGCTCGACATCGGCGGCAACGTGCCCGGCGGGTATAATCCGAAGGCGACCGAGAGCTTCCAGGAAGGAACGCTGTTCCCGCCGGTAAAGCTCGTCGCCGGCGGGCGCATGAACCAGGATATCGTCGATATCCTGGCGGCGAACTCGCGCGTGCCGACCTCGAACTGGGGCGACCTCAATGGTCAGCTCAACGCGCTCGATCTCGGCGAGCGCCGGTTTCGCGCACTCCTCGACGAGTACGGCGACGATACCGTTGCGGGCGCTTTCGCGGCGCTGTCCGACCGCGCCGAGGCGCTGATGCGCGCCTGCATCCGCGGCCTGCCGGATGGGACCTATTCGTTCGAGGACCATCTCGACAACGACGGCATCACGGACGAGCCGCTCCTGATCGCGCTCGACCTGACGATCGCGGGCGATGCGGCCAGTCTCGATTTTTCACGCTCCTCCCCGCCCTGCCAGGGGCCGATCAACATCGCCTATCCGACGGCGGTCGCAGCCTGCTACGTCGCGCTGAAGCATGTCTTCACCGAGGTCCCGGCCAATGCCGGCTGCCTGCGCCCGATCGCCTTCGTGATTCCCGACACGACGATGCTCGCCGCGAAGGCGCCCCGTCCGGTCGCCGGCTACACGGAGACGATCCTGCGCCTGATCGGAGTGGTCTTCGGCGCAATTGCGCAGGCCGATCCGGCGCGGGCGACCGCCGCGCCGTTCGGAACCATCAATGCGCTCTCGCTCGCAGGTCACCGGGCTGACGGCTCGCGTTGGGTGATGTTCTCGTTCTTCGGCGGCGGTCTCGGCGGCAATCCGGAATCGGACGGGCTCAGCCACGCCAACAACCCGATCTCGACGGCGACGATCCCGCCCGCGGAGCTCCTCGAAGCCGCCTATCCGGTCATGTTCACGCAGTGGGCTCTCCGGCCCGACTCGGCCGGCGCCGGGACGCATCGCGGCGGATTGGGAGCCGTGTACGAGATCGAAGCGCTTGCGGACGCCGAGGTCGCGCTCCTCGGCGAGCGCGGCAAGTACCCGCCCTTCGGCGTTGCCGGCGGCGCACCGGGCGCGCTGAACCGGTTCTCGTGGGGGCCGGGGGGCGTCGGGAACACGCCGCCGCTTGCGTCCAAGATCGCGGACGTGCGAATCCGCGCCGGCGAGCGCGTCCGCCTCGAGACGCCGGGCGGCGGCGGCTGGGGCGAACCTCGCGATCGCGACCGCCGCCGCGTGGCGCGAGACGTGAGGCTCGGCTATGTCGGCGCGGCCGGCGCGCGTGAGATGTATGGGGTCGTGCTCGCGGCTGACGACGGGCAGCCGATCACTCTGCGTGATCGGAACGACGCGTGAGGGAGCCAACGACCGTCGTCGGCGTCGACGTCGGCGGCACCTTCACCGACTTCTTCAGCTTCGACGAAAGCGGCAAGGGCTTCGCCACCGCCAAGGTGCCCTCGCATCGCGGCGACGAGGCGCGCGGGTTCCTGGAAGGGCTGGGCACGCTTGGAGAGATCTCGACGCTCGCCTCGATCGTGCACGGCACGACGGTCGGTACCAATGCGCTCCTCGAGCGCAAGGGCGCCTGCATCGGCCTGATCACGACGAGGGGTTTTCGCGACGTCATCGAGATGCGCCGGCGCGACCGGCGCAACACCTGGGGTCTATGGGGTGATTTCGCCCCGGTCGTGGATCGCGACCTGAGGCTCGAGGTCAGCGAGCGCACCCTCGCGAGCGGCGAGATCCGCGCCGAGACCGATCCGGAGGAGGTGCGGGCGGCGGCGAGGACGCTCCTCGCCAAGGGCGCCGAAGCGCTGGCGATCGTGTTCATCAACGCCTACGCGAACCCCTCGAACGAGCTTGCGGCGCTCGCTGCCGCAACCTCGGTCTGGCCGAACGAGAACCTGTCCTGCTCGTCCCAGATCCTGCCCGAGATCCGGGAGTTCGAGCGCACTTCGACGACGGTGCTCAACGCCTATCTCCAGCCGGTGGTCGGGACCTACCTGGCGAGGCTCTCCGAGGCGCTGGCGCAGGCTGAGTTTCGCGGCAGCTTCCACGTCGTGCAGTCGAACGGCGGCGTGATGTCGACCGCCACCGCACGGCGCTTGCCGGTGCGGACGGCGCTGTCAGGCCCGGCCGCCGGCGTCATCGCAGCGGCCGCCATCGCCCGCGCCGCCGGCTTCCCGAACGTCGTGACCGCGGATCTCGGCGGCACCTCCTTCGACGTGTCGCTCGTGATCGACGGCGAGACCTCGCTTGCCGCCCAGACGACGATCGACTTCGGCCTTGTCATCCGCACCCCGCTGATCGAGATCACCACCATCGGGGCCGGCGGCGGCTCGATCGCGACGGTCGACGCCGGCGGCTTGCTTCAGGTCGGGCCGGAAAGCGCCGGCTCGAACCCTGGACCGGTCTGCTACGCCCAAGGCAACGAGCGCCCGACGCTGACCGATGCGAACCTGGTGCTCGGCCGGATCAATGCGGAGCGGCCGATCGGCAGCGCCGTGGCGAGCCTCGACCTCGACGCGGCAAGACGCGCGATCGAGCTCGATGTCGGGCGCCCGCTCGGCCTTGACCCGATGACGGCCGCCGAGGCGATCGTCCGCGTTGCGAACGCCAGGATGGCGGGCGCCATCCGCCTCGTGTCGATCGAGCGCGGCCACGATCCGGCACGATTCGCGGCCGTGCCCTTCGGCGGCGGCGGAGCTCTCCATGCCGGGGCGTTGATCAAGGATGTCGGTCTGAGCGCCGCGATCGTGCCGCGCTATCCCGGCGTGACGTCGGCGCTCGGCTGCGTCATTGCCGACATCCGCCACGATCAGGTGCAGACCCTGAACCTGATGCTCGACGACCTCGACGTAACCAGGCTCGCCGCCCGGATGGCAGCCGAGGCCATTGCGGCGCTCGCCGTGGTCGAGGCGGCCGGGCTGCCGATCGAGCGGATCGAAACCGTGTTCGAGCTCGACATGCATTATGTCGGACAGACCCACACCGTGGCGGTGCCGCTGCCGACGCAGCTGCGGGACGGGGCCGTCGCGCTCGCCCCCGAGATGGTGCGATCCGCTTTCGAGCGCACCTACCAGACGTCGTTCAGCCGCCTTCTGCCAGGCATTCCGGTGAAGATCGTGAACCTGCGCACGGCGGCGATCGGCCGGCGCCCGCGATTCGATCTCGCCGCCCTGGCGCCCGACGCCGGGACCTCCCTTCGAGAGGCGCGGCGCGGTACGCGCCGGGTGTGGTTCGACGGGGCCTGGCAGGAAGCCGCGATCTACGACCGGCTCGCGATGCCGGGTGGAACGACGATCCGCGGGCCTGCCGTTCTCGAGCAGCCGGACGCCACGACGCTGATCGACCCCGACCTCGTCGCCCGCGTCGACCGGCTCGGCAACCTGATCGTGGAGCGAGCCGCATGAGCGCGCAGGCCGCAATCGCGAGCACCGCCCTGCTCCTCCTGGATCTGCAGAACGACTTCCTGCATCCCGACGGCGCCTATGGCCGTGCCGGACAAACGGCGCCGGAGATCGCCGCGCTGCCGGCCCGGCTGCGGCCGCTCCTCGATCTCCTGCGCTCCAGCGGCGGATGGATCGTGTCGACCCACTTCACGCTCGTTCCGGCGAGGGGCCGGCCGTTGATCTCTCCGCATCTCGCCACGCTGCGCCCGTTCCTGAGGAAGGGCGATTTCGAGCCGGGCGCCTGGGGTCACCGCCTCGTCGACGAGCTCGGGCCGTCGGATGTCTCGGTCGAGAAGATCGCCTATTCGGCCTTCTACATGACGAGGCTCGAATGGATCTTGCGCCGATGCGACATCCGCCGCCTCCTTGTCGCCGGCATCGTGACGAACGGCGGCGTCGCCTCGACGGTGCGCGACGCCCACGTCCGGGATTTCGACGTCACGGTGCTGACCGACGGCTGCGCGGCCTTCTCTCAACCGGTGCACGACACGGCGATCGCGGCGCTTCGCCCGGTGTGTCGCCTCGCGACGGTTGCGGAAGCGATGGGCGAGATCCGGCAGGCATGAGCGTCCTTCCGGCCGAGGGAGTCGCTTTCGCGGCCGAAGCGCCGGTCGTGATCATCGGAGCCGGCGCCGCCGGACTGACAGCGGCGCTTGCTGCCCGCGCCGCCGGCCTCGATGCGCTCGTGCTCGAACGCGACCTGAGCCGCGCGGCTCGACGGCGCTCTCGGCCGGGCTGATCCCGGCCGCGGGCACGCGCTGGCAGCGAGCGGCGGGCGTCGAGGACAGTGCGCCGGCGTTCGCCGCCGACATCATGGCGAAGGCGCAGGGCGCGTCCGACGCCGCTCTCGTCGAGACGGTCTCGGGCGCCGCGGGACCGGCCCTCGAGTGGCTCGCCGACTCGCATGGTCTGCCCATCGGGCTGGTCGACGATTTCCGCTATCCGGGCCACTCCGTGCTTCGCATGCACGGCCTCCCGAGCCGGTCGGGCGCGGAGCTGATGGACCGCTTGCGCGAGGCGGCGGTCGGCGCCGGCGCCGCGCTCGTGTGCGACGCGCAGGCGATGGCGCTCTTGGTCCACCGCAACGGCAACGTCGCCGGCGTTCTCGTGCGGCGTCCGGATGGGAGCGAGGAGCATCTCGCGTGCCGCGCCCTGGTCCTTGCCTGCGGCGGCTACGGCGGCGACACGATGCTGGTGTCGCGCCACGTTCCGGAGATGGCGGGCGCGCTTTATTTCGGCCATGCCGGCAATCAAGGCGACGCGCTCCGCTGGGGCGAGGCGCTCGGCGCGGCGACGCGCCATCTCGCCGGCTACCAGGGCCACGGATCGGTCGCCCACCCGCACGGGATTCTGATCACCTGGGCGACGATCACCGAAGGTGGCGTTCAGGTGAATGCCGAAGGACGGCGCTTCTCCGACGAAACGAGGGGCTATTCCGAGCAGGCAACCGTCGTTCTGGCGCAGCCGGGCGGCATCGCCTGGACCGTGTTCGACGAGCGCATCGCCGGGATTGCGCGCCAGTTCGAGGATTTCCGTCAGGCGGAAGCGGCGGGCGCCGTCCTGTCTGCGCAGAACCCGTCCGAGCTGGCGCGACAGGCAGGGCTTCCCGCCGAGGGTCTGACCGCGACCCTCGACGCCGTCGACCGGATGAAGCGCTCCGGCCTGACGGATGGCTTCGGGCGATGCTTCGCCGGCGTGCCGGAGCTCCAGGGCGCCGCTCCACGCGGTTCGGGTCACCGGAGCGCTGTTCCACACCCAAGGCGGGCTGGTGGTGGATCGGAGCGCACGTGTCCTGCGCGGCGATGGACGACCGCTGCCGAACCTGTTCGCGGCGGGCGGCGCCGCCTGCGGCGTCTCGGGCGCGACCGCCGCCGGCTATCTTTCCGGCAACGGCCTCCTGACCGCGATCACCCTCGGCCGTCTTTCAGGCGCCGCGGCGGCACGCCTCGTCGCCGGCCGAGCTCACGGCTCGGCGTAGCGCTTCTCGAACTCCCAGACGTCGGGAAAGCCCATGAGCTCGTGCAGCTGCGCCATCGTATAGGCCGGCACCGGCGAGCCTTCGGTCGAGCCGTTCTCTTTGAGATACCGGTAGTTCGCTTCCATGGCGGCGCAGGCCACCGCCATGCCGGCCGAGGGATAGATCGCGATGGCGAAGCCAAAGCGCTTGAGCCTGGCGGCGGAAACCACCGGGGACTTGCCGGTCGGGACCATGTTGGCGAGGAGCCACGCGTCGATGGAGTCGCCCACGCGCCGAAACTCGTCCTCGCTCTCGGGCGCCTCGACGAAGATGATGTCGGCGCCGGCCTGCGCGAATGCCTTGCCCCGGGCGATCGCCTCGTCGAGCCCGAGGCCGGTGCGGGCGTCGGTGCGCGCAATGATGAGCGTGTCGGACCGCGTCCGTGCATTCAGGGCGACCTCGATCTTGCGGCACATGTCGCGGGTCGGGATCACGCGCCGGTTCGGGGTGTGGCCGCATTTCTTCGGCATCTCCTGATCCTCGATCTGGATCGCCTGCACCCCGGCGGCCTCGTATCCGCGCACGGTCTCGCGCACGTTGATCAACCCACCGAAGCCGGTATCTGCGTCCGCGATCAGCGGCGCCTGGATCGCCGACGCGATGGTGCGGGCCCGGTCGACCATGTCGCGATAGGTGACGAGCCCGGCATCGGCCACGCCGAGGTGTGAGCCCGATACGCCATAACCGGTCATGTACAGCGCCTTGAACCCGATGCGGTCGGAAATCCGGGCCGAGAACATCTCGAAGACGCCGGGAGCCAGGATGAACTCGCCCTTCGCGAGCAGGGCCTTGAGGCGGATGGAGGTCATGCGCGCAATATCCTCAAGCGGGTGCGGCGCCGCGAAGCTTGCGATCGACGGCGAGGAGAACGGAGGAGGCTATGGTGGCGAGCGTGATCAGCAGAAGGGCCAGCGCCATGACCGTCCCGACATCGTTCGTCTCCATGGCCTTGACCAGCATGTAGCCGAGCCCGCGCTGAGACGCGAACATCTCGCCGATCAGCGTCCCGAGCAGCGTCAGCGCAAAACCGAGCCTGAACCCGGAGACGATCTCAGGCACGGTAGCCGGCAGCACGATGCTCCAGGCGGTCTGGACCGCGGACAGGCGCATCGCCTTCGCGGCGCGGAAATAGACCTCGCGGATGTTGCGCACGGCGTTCATCGTAAAGACCGCGACCGGGATGATGCCGTGAATCACGCCGAAAGCGATCTTCGCCGAAATGCCAAGGCCGAAGAGCAGCAGGATCACCGGATAGAGCGTGATCTTCGGGATGGAGTAGAGCGCCACAAGGATCGGTTCGGCGACGTCGCCCGAAAGCCGGTGCGCCCCGAGCATGAGCCCGATGACGAGCCCGCCGACGAGCGCGATCACAAGTGCCGTTGCGAAGGCGCGGCCGGTCTCCCATGCGTGGCGCGGGAAATCTTCGTCGGTGATGATTGCTGCGAGCTTGCGCAAGGTCGCGGCCGGCGACGGCAGCACCTCATGGCCGAGGCGCCAGCTGCCGAGCTGCCACAACAGGATCATCGCGACCATCAGCACCGCGATGTCGGCGAGCGCGGTCTTGCGCCGCGCGCCGCCCCGTGCCGCCGCCATCGGCTCAACGTCCGCCGCGCCGTGCATAGAGTCTTTGCTCCCAGGTCCAAAGGATCATGTTGATGGTGCCGACAGTCCCGAAGAGCAGGATCATGAGACCGTACATCGTCGGGTTGTCGAAGGAGTTGTAGGCAAAGGCGATGGCGTGGCCGATGCCGGAGCCCGCTTGCACGAACTCGCCGGCGATCACGCCGATGAAGGAATAGGCGACGGCGAATTTCGCGCCCGTGAAGAGCCACGGCGCGGCGGCCGGCAGGATCACGCGCAGAAGCGTCTGGCGGCCCGAAAGTCGCATCACCTGCGCCGTGCGCAGGAACGCGCGCGGCACGCGCGAGAGCCCGTCGAGGGTGTTGATCGCCACCGCCACCACGGCGAAGATGAAGCCGATCGCCACGAGCGGCCACCGGTTCAGCCCGAACAGGACGATGAACACCGGATAGAACACGAAGGTCGGCACGGCGTAGTAGCTTGCCAGGAACGGATCGAGCGCCCGGCGCAAACGCGGCAGCCGGTGCAGCATGACGCCGAGAGCGAAGCCGGCGACGATCGCGAGCACGAACGACTGCGCGACCGTCAAAAGGGTGGCGAGCACGTCGCCGCGTACGTCCTCGGCGCCGAGCGCCCGAAACGCCCCCCGCGCCATCTCGCTCGGCGGGATCACCGCGTGCCGGCTGATGAGGCCGAGCCGGCAGGACACCTCGAGGAGCGCGACGGCGCCGCCGATGACGGCGAGGCGGATCCGTCCGGAACGGGTCACCGTGCCGCCTCCAGGGCCCGGATGGATTGGTCGCGCAGCGCCGCCCAGATTCGCCCGGTGATGCGGCCGAAGGCGGGGTCGGCGACGATGCGGCTGTCGCGCTCGGGCGACCAGCCGGTCTCGACGAGATCGATGAACACGCCCGGGCGTGCCGACATCACCCCGACGCGGTCGGACAGCAGGGTCGCCTCGTCGAGGGAGTGCG
>DAINQO010000011.1:0-2742 GCA_036742625.1 Microvirga sp. | reverse complement strand
GCCGACATCACCCCGACGCGGTCGGACAGCAGGGTCGCCTCGTCGAGGGAGTGCGTGATGAGGAGGATGGTGGCGCCGGTCTCGCGCCAGAGGCGAAGCAGCTCGTCGCCCATGAGCAGCCGGGTCTGCTGGTCGAGCGCGCCGAAGGGCTCGTCGAGGAGAAGCAGGCGCGGGCGCGTGACGAGGGTGCGGGCGATGCAGACCCGCTGCCGCATGCCGCCGGAGAGCTGCGCCGGATACGCCCGCGCAAACGGCATCAGCCCCATGAACGACAGCGTATGCTCCACGCGCTCGCGGACTTCCGTCTCGGGCAGTCCGGCACGGCGCAGCGCGAAGGCGGCGTTGTCGAAAGACGTGAGCCACGGAAAGCTCGCGTCCTCCTGGAACACGACGCCGACACCGTCCGGCACGCGGCCCGCGACGGCACGCCCTTCGAAGGTCACCGTGCCCGAGGATGGGCTCGCAAGCCCGGCGATGACGTCTAGAAGCGTCGACTTCCCGCAGCCGGACGGCCCGACCACGGAAAAGAACTCGCCCTGGCGCAAATCGAGGTCGAGCGGGCCGAGCGCATGGACCGGCTTCTGCCCCTCGCCTGCGGGATAGATGCGGGTCACGCCGTGAAGGCGGACCTGGATGCCGTCGCTCACCATCGACGTCCACCCGTTCCCACGCCGGTCATGCCGGATGCGACGCGGCGGCTCTCCGGCACCCGCCGATGCGGCGCGTGTCGACGGGTTCCGGCTCCCCGCGTCGCTGCGGGCCGGTCGACCACGGCGACTGGGAACAAGCTCGGGCTTGCAACAAGCTAGGACTTCGGCCGGCGCCGCAGATCCTCCGGCAGATAGCTCTCGTCGACGACCTTCGACCAGTCGAAGGGCCCGGGCTCGATCGCCTTCACAAGCTGCAGGCCGCGAAGCATCGTCTGCATGCCCTCGTAATCGAAGTCGCCGGGGCTCCAATACACGCCCTTCACGGCCAGGATATCGGCGATTGCCGCCTTCGCCTCCGCCGGCGCGATCTTGTACTCCTTCGCCATGATGGCGGCGGCCTCGTCCGGGTTCTTCTGGATGAACTCGACGCCCTTGCGCCGCGCCTGGATGATGCCGCGGATCAGCTCCGGGTTCTTCTTGAGGAAATCGGTTCTCACCACCCCGACGGTCTGCATCACGCGGGGCGCCCAGTCGCCGGAGTTGAAGACGGGGCGGAAATTGTCCTTCTCCTTCGCCCACACCGGCTGCGTCACGTAGGTCATGTCGACGCCGCCCTCGCGCAGCGCCGCGACGCCGGCGCCGATGCCGCCGACCGAGCGGCGCTCCACCTGGCCGGTCAGCCCGTTGTCGTCGAGCATCATGGTGGTGATCATGTCGGTGACGGATTTCGGGCTCGAATAGCCGAGCTTCTTGCCCTTCAGGTCCTGCACGCTCTTGATGCGCTCGTCACCCTTCTTGGTGATCCACACCTGGTCGGCGACGCTCGCCACGCCGGCATGGACGATCGTCAGCTCGAGCCCCTGCTGGGCCGCCGCGATCACGGCCGGCAGCGCCACTTCGCCATAGGGAAGCTCGGAGGCGAGCGCATTGCGCACCGTCGTGCCGCCGCCCGCCGAGGTGAGGAAGCCGGTGACGTCGAGGCCGATCTCCTTGAAGTACCCCTTCTCCCGGGCGATCGCGTAGGGCACGCCGTACATGCCGGTGCCGAAATGGGTGACATTGAGCTCGACCGCCCCGGCGGCGGTCGTCAGGGCGAGTGCGAAAGCGGCCGCAAAACCGAATTTCATCCGCACGATCTCCTCCGTTTGCTAGGGTTGGCCCGCGTTCGTCGCGCGCTCTCACCAGTTCAGGGTATCGATGTGATCTCGCCGCAAGTTCGACCCACGACCCGGCTCAAGTCAATCCTCGCCCGCCGAACCGCGACGCTGATGCCGGGAGCGGCCAACGCCCTCTTCGCCCGCATCGTCGAGGATCTCGGGTTCGAGGCCTGCTACGTGACCGGCGCCGGGATCGCCAACATGCATCTCGGCGCGCCGGACATCGGGCTGACGACGCTGACCGAAGTGGCAAACCACGTCGCCGCGATGACGGATGCCGTCGCCCTGCCGCTCCTGGTCGATGCCGACACGGGTTTTGGCAACGCCCTCAGCGTGGTTCGCACCGTCAAGGTGCTGGAGCGCGCGGGCGCGGCCGGGCTCCAGATCGAGGACCAGGTCTTCCCGAAGCGGTGCGGACATTTCGAAGGCAAGGATGTGGTTCCCTTGGCCGAGATGCTGGCCAAGGTCAGGGCCGCGGTCGACACGCGGCGGGACGGCGATTTCCAGATCGTCGCCCGCACGGACGCGCGCGCGGTGCTCGGCCTCGACGCCGCCCTCGAGCGGGCGCAGGCCATGATCGCGGCCGGCGCCGACGCGACGTTCGTCGAGGCGCCGACCTCGCGCGACGAGATCGGACGGATCTTGCGTGAGCTGCCCGCGCCCCAGATCGTCAACATCGTCTTCGGCGGGCGCACCCCGGAGATGCCGCGAGCCGATCTCGCGGCGATGGGCGCCGGCGTCGCCCTCTACGCCAACGCCGCGCTGCAGGCGGCGATCAAGGGCGCCCAGGAGGTGCTGGGCGCGCTGAAGCGCGACGGATCGCTTGCGACGATCGCAGACCGGCTCGCGAGCTTCGAGGAGCGCCAGCGCATCCTGCGCAAGGACCACTTCGACGCGCTCGAGCGTCGCTACCCAGCCGTCGAATAGCTCGGCGT
>DAINQO010000010.1:25182-36648 GCA_036742625.1 Microvirga sp. | reverse complement strand
ATCTCGACCTTGACGCCGCAGCGCTCGAGCGTCCGCGCCAGGATGTCGGCGCAGGTCGCCGCGACCGTGATCGGCCGCCCCCGCATCGAGCCTGAATTGTCGAGGAGAAGCGTCACGACGGTGTCGCGGAAGTTCGTGTCCTTCTCCTGCTTGAAGGAAAGCGGCTGGAATGGGTCGATGACGATGCGGTGGAGCCGCGCCGGGTCGAGCATCCCCTCCTCGAGATCGAACTCCCAGGCCCGGTTCTGCTGGGCAAGCAGGCGGCGCTGCAGCCGATTCGCGAGCCGCCCGACGACGCCCTGGAGGTGCGCCAGCTGCTTGTCGAGATAGGCCCGAAGCCGCGACAGCTCGTCCGGATCGCAAAGATCCTCGGCATGGACGATCTCGTCGAACTTCGCCGTGAAGGCGCGGTAGTCCGGGCCGCGCGGCTCGTTCCGGCCCGAGGCCGGCGGACGCCAAGACTCGGACGCCTCTTCCGAGTCGGCATCCTCGGCGTCGTCCGGCAGCTCGCCCGAGGGTGCGTCGGCTGCCTCCTGGGCGCCTTCTTCGAGGTCGTCCGCGGCCTCGTCGGAAATCTCGACATCGGCGCGCTCGCCCTCGGCCTGCTCGTCGGCGTCGCCGTCGCTCTGGTCCTGGTCCTCGGAGGAGTCGCTGTCCTCGTCCTGGTCCTCGTCATCCTGGTCGAGCATGGCCTCGTCGGTCATCTCGAGCGAGGAGAGGAGATCGCGCACCGAGCGGCCGAAGGCGCGCTGGTTCTCGATCGCGCCGAGAAGCCCGTCGAGGTCGCGCCCGGCCCGCTCCTCGATGAAATCGCGCCAGAGATCGACGATCTTCGACGCCGCCGGCGGCGGCTTGATGCCGGTGAGCCGCTCGCGGACCATGAGGGCGACCGCGTCCTCGATCGGCGCGTCCGCCCGGTCGGTGACGTCCTCGTATTTCCCGCCGCGATGGTAGCGGTCCTCGAGCATGGCCGAGAGATTGTCGGCGACGCCCGACATGCGGCGCGAGCCGATCGCCTCGACCCGCGCCTGCTCGACCGCGTCGAAGACGGCGCGTGCTGCTTGAGCCTCCGGGGCGAGCCGGCGATGGATGCCGGCGTCGTGGCAGGCGAGCCTGAGCGCCATCGAATCGGCATGGCCGCGGACGATCGAGACGTCCTGCCGGTTGAGCTTGCGCGGCGGCTCGGGCAGGCGCGCCTTGTCCGACATCAGGATCGGGCGGTCGGAGGCGAAGGTGACCTCGAGGTCGGGCTTCCGCGCGATCGCCCGCAGGCATGCGGCGATCGAGCGCTTCAGCGGCTCGGTCGGCGCCTCCTTCTTGTCGCCGGGCTTGCGGTTCGAGATGGACACGGGTTTCTTTACGGTCGGTTGGATATGAACTCGCGGTGCATGATCGCGTCCCAATCATAGGGGCAGGACACCGGGAGCGTTTTCACGTCGATCTTCATCTCGCGAGCAGCGCGCACGCGCCCTAGCCGGAAACCGTCTTCGACAGCTTCGGCGAGGCGCGATTTCAGCCCTGGATTCTTGCGTAGTTGCATGGCTACCCGCAGCCTGTGCTCCTCGATGGTGAGGCTCCAGCTACGGCTCCGTCGCCCGGGCTGATGATCCCATTTGAGCATGTGCATTAGCAGCACTTCGAGCGCGCTCTCAAGTCGGTTGTACTGCTCCCCTCCCACGTCGCTCAGCTCCTCGGCCACGTTCTCGGCGTCAATCTCGTCGAGGCGTCCGGCGCGCAAGAGCGCGACCTGCTCCGATACCCAGGTGTAAGGGTCTTCCTCGTAACGGGTCCGCTTTGCCGGCTTGGTCTTGCCGGGCCGTTCCTTTGCAATCGGATCGGCCATCCTCACCCCTCCCGGCTCAGCTCAGCGCCACGTTGACGGCGCTCTCCGGCAGCTCCTTGCCGAAGGAGCGCTGGTAGAATTCGGCGACGAGCGCGCGCTCGAGCTCGTCGCATTTGTTCAGGAACGTGACCCGGAACGCAAAGCCGATGTCGTGGAAGATGTCGGCGTTCTCGGCCCAGGTGATGACGGTACGCGGCGACATCACGGTCGAGAGGTCGCCGTTGATGAAGGCGTTGCGGGTGAGGTCGGCGACGCGCACCATGCGGTTGACGATGTCGCGCCCCTCGGGCGTGCGGTAGTGCGTCGCCTTCGACAGGACGATGTCGACCTCCTTGTCGTGCGGCAGGTAGTTGAGCGTCGTCACGATCGACCAGCGGTCCATCTGGCCCTGGTTGATCTGCTGGGTGCCGTGATAGAGGCCCGACGTGTCGCCAAGCCCGACGGTGTTTGCGGTCGCGAAGAGCCGGAAGGCGGGGTGGGGCCGGATCACGCGACGCTGGTCGAGCAGCGTCAGCCGCCCCGAGACCTCGAGCACCCGCTGGATCACGAACATCACGTCCGGGCGGCCGGCGTCGTACTCGTCGAAGCAGAGCGCGACGTTGTTCTGCAGCGCCCAGGGCAGGATGCCGTCCTTGAACTCGGTGATCTGCTTGCCCTCCTGAAGCACGATCGCGTCCTTGCCGACGAGGTCGATGCGCGAGACGTGGCTGTCGAGATTGATGCGCACGCACGGCCAGTTGAGCCGGGTCGCGACCTGCTCGATATGGGTCGACTTGCCGGTGCCGTGGTAGCCGGTGATCATGACCCGCCGGTTCCTGGCAAAGCCGGCGAGGATTGCCATCGTCGTGTCGCGATCGAAGATGTAGTCCGGATCGAGGTCCGGCACGTGCTCCTCGGCCTTCGAATAGGCCGGCACCTCCAGATCCGTGTCGATGCCGAACACCTGGCGGACGGATATCTTCATGTCCGGCAGGGCGGACGCGGTCTCGGATGTGGCAAGCATGAAAGCCTCTTGCGGGCGCCCTGTGGCGCCCCGGTCGCCGCGCGGCCCCTCGGGGTCCGCGCGTGGTCTTCCTTAGCCTCGGGTCAGGCCCAGCGCAATTTCACCGGTGTCACAACGCCTTTGCGCGCAGCACGGTTCGGCCGGGACGGCTCGGGCGGAACCGTTCCGGACCGCCGGCCTCAGCAGAGGCCTGCCGCCTTGAGCGTGTCGTGGGCCCGGATGATGTCGCGGAGCCGGTCCTCGAACGAGCGGTCGCCGCCATGGGCGTCGGGGTGGAACTGCTTCACCAAGGACTTGTATTGTGCCTTGATCGCCTTGGCATTCGCGCTCTCGTCGAGGCCGAGGGTGTCGAGGGCGCGCTGGACGACGCCGCTATAGCGCCGCTTCGGCGCCTCGGCCGCGGCGCGCTTCGCCTTCTGGAACCCTTCGCCGCGCAGGACGCCGAGCGGATCGATATAGGCCCAGTCGCGCGCAAACGCCTGTGCATCCTCGGGGCCTTTCGCTGCGGCATTGACCCCGATCGGGAAGGTCGGACGGTGGCCGATCACGGCGTCCTTCTGGTAGGCCGCAACGGCATCGTCCGACATGCCGGCGAAATAATTGTAGGAGGCGTTGTACTCGCGCACATGCGCGAGGCAGAAGCGCCAAAACTGGCCCTCGCGTCCGCGGCCCTTGGGGGCGCGGTGGACGCCCGCCAACCCGCAGCTGATCTTGTCGCAGACCGGCTCCGCGGGCTCGCGCGGCTCGTCGCAGGACGGCCGGATCCGGATCCGATCGAAGAAGGGCGAGTTGAGGTCCATCGTGGTTCGATTATGAGGGCGTCGGCGCCGCGGGCCAAGGTCTTGACAAAGCCGAATCTCGCAACGCCCTCCTCAGGGCAGCCGAAAAGGTGAGCTTGCGCAAATGAGTCTCAAGGACTGGATAACCGCGACGCTTCGCGAGCGGCTCGATCCGATCCGTCTCGTGGTGGAGGACGAATCCCAGCAGCACTTCGGCCATGCCGGCTGGCGCGAGGGCGGCGAGACCCATTTCCGCATTGATGTGGTGTCGCCGGCCTTCGAAGGGAAGAGCCGGGTCGAGCGCCACCGCATCGTCAACGCGGCGCTCGCCGGCGCCTTCGAGCGCGGGCTGCACGCGCTCGCGATCCAGGCGAAAGCGCCGGGGGAATAGGGTGTTGTGCACTTACGGCCACAGCCCTCGCTGTCTCAACGGCTGGACGAGGAAGCTGTCCGCCCAAATCGGCAGAGGCGAGGCGTGGGCCGTAAGGGCGATTTTCGCCCCAGAGCGGGCTTCAAGAATCGGGGTGAGGGGGCTGGAAGTGGACATCAAGCCTACGTCGATCGCGATACTCCCAATGAAGGACGCATTCGGCGCTGTGTTGTCGAAGATGACGCTGCGGTCCGCGGCAACGACCGCGTCGGGCAGGAGCGCCATCGTTCGGTGATATCGGGCGACGATGCGGTCGCGTGGAACGTCGTGACCGCCCTGAGCAACCCGCTGGGCCACGCGGGCGATGTTGATCGTGGGCTCCTCGACGCCGACGAAGAACAGTGTGACGTGGAATCCCAAGGATCTGGCTCGGCGCATCACGTCCACCTTGCTGGGATGCGACATCACCGTTTCGAAGCTGAAGCTGGTGAAGGTGACGAGACAGACCTCCCGCTCCTCGTCGGCCTTCGCCTGCGCCCGATGAGAGCGCTCTTCAGGCGAACCTTCGAGGGAAGCCGCGAAGTCGTCCGGATTGATGTAGTACCCGAAATCGATCCCGTGTTTCCGGAGATGGGCGGTCAATGTCGTCTTTCCCGAGCCGTTCGGCCCGGCGATGACAAGCAAGAACGGCTGCGGCATCAGCCTCCAGCGGTCTTGCGACGGCGCATCGGCTGCTTGGCTGCGGACGCCTCGGCGCTGGGAACCCTGTCGCCGACCATGATCTCGCCGTTCGGGTGGACTGTGACGAAGCGCAGTTCCAACCCCGCGGGACCGGCGACTTCGGCTGCCCCGAAACTGGCGAGACCTCGCGCGCGCGCCGCCGCAGCAGCCTCTTCGGCTGCCTCTCGTCCGAAGCGTGCCAGTTCTTTGACGTCGAGATCGACTGCTCGTTTCTTCATGCCGGCATCATAGCACAAGGCCACGCCTGTTGCAGTTAACGAGTCCGGGCGCCTTCTCTGGCGGAAGATCCCTGATCGTCGCTTCGCGCCGTCCGGGATGACCTCGTCGCCGGCGACGAGGTCACTTGATCCGTTCCAGCACGCTCACGTAGTTCGCGACCGCCGCCCCGCCCATGTTGAAGATGCCGCCGAGCTGCGGGCCTGCGAGCTGCATGTCGCCGGCGTCGCCGCAGAGCTGCATCGCGGTGAGCGCATGCATCGAGACGCCGGTGGCGCCGATCGGATGACCCTTGGCCTTGAGGCCGCCGGAGGGGTTCACCGGCAGCCGGCCGTCCTTCTGCGTCCAGCCTTCCTTGATCGCCGTCGCGCCCCGGCCCTCGGGCACGAGACCCATGGCCTCGTATTCGATCAGCTCGGCGATGGTGAAGCAGTCATGCGTCTCGACGAAGGAGAGGTCCTTGAGCGCGATCCGCGCCTGGGCGAGTGCCTGCCGCCAGGCTTCGGCGCAGCCCTCGAAGCGGAGGATGTCGCGCTTCGACATCGGCAGGAAGTCCTGGGCATGGGCTGACGCCCGGAAGGCGACGGCCCGCTTCATCTGCAACGCGGTCTCGGTGTCCGTCAGCACCACCGCCGCCGCGCCGTCGGAGACGAGCGAGCAATCGGTGCGCTTGAGCGGCCCGGCGACGAACGGGTTCTTCTCCGACTCGGCGCGGCAGAACTCGAAGCCGAGGTCCTTGCGCATCTGCGCGAAGGGATTCGCGACCCCGTTCTTGTGGTTCTTCGCGGCGATCAGCGCGAGCGCATCGGACTGGTCGCCGTGGCGCTGGAAATAGGCGCCGGCGATCTTGCCGAAGACGCCGGCAAAGCCGCCCGGCGTCTCGCCGTCCTCCGGAAGGTAGGAGGCCTTGAGGAGGTTCCGGCCGATCTCGGGGCCGGGCGTGCGGGTCATCTGCTCGACGCCGACGACGAGCGTGATGCGGGCGCGCTTCGCCTCGATCGTCTTGATCGCCTGGTGGACCGCGGCGGAGCCGGTCGCGCAGGCGTTCTCGACCCGGGTCGCGGGCTTGAAGCGGAAGCTCTCGTTCGCCTGAAGCACCAGCGAGGCGGTGAAGTCCTGCGGCGAGAAGCCGGCGTTGAAATGGCCGAGCACGATCTCGTCGACGTCGCGGGCCTCGATGCCGGCGTGCTCCAGCGCCTCGTCGGCGACCCGGACGATCAGCCCCTCCACGGTCTCGTTGTCGAGCTTCCCGAACGGGGTATGGGCCCAGCCGACGATGCAGGCAGTCATGGCGCGATCCTCGCAAATACGATCGGGGGAATGTGGCCAACGCCGACGTGCCTAGCAAGGAGACTCCGCGCAAGCCTCCCATGTGTAAGTGCACAGCCTCAGGCAGCGGCCCACAGCAGGAGGGCGACGCCGGCGACGATCAGGGCGATCCCGAGAAGCTCCCGACGGGTGGTTCCTTCGGCGAGAAGCCGGTGCGAGACGGCCTGCGCCATCAGCACCTCGACGAGGGCGAGCGTGCGCACATTGGCGGCCGCCGTCAGGGCAAAGCCGATGAACCAGAACTGCGAGGCGAGCGCGCCGAGGAAGCCGGCGAACAGGGACGAGCGCCACTCCCTGAGGCTGCCGACGAGCGCCGGCCGGTTGAAGGCGATGAGCCATGCGACGAGGATCGCCGTCTGCAGGGCGAGGCCGCAGACGAGCGTCGTCGAGGCGCGGACGACGAAGGAGCCCGAGTCGAGCGACAGGATCGCGCCGCGAAACCCGGTCGCGGCAAGGCCGAAGAAGGCGCCCGCCACCACCCCCATGAGGATCGGCCGCGCCCCCGCCCGGGTCAGCTCCGAAAGCCCCGACTTCAGGGACGCCAGGATCACCCCCGCGGTCGCGACGACGATCGCCAGCGCCATCAGCGGCGTCAGGGGGTCGCCCAAGACCACGAGGCCAAAGACCGCGATGTGGACCGGCTCGGTCTTCGTCGTCGCCGTCACGACGGCGAAGGAGCGCTCGCGCATGGCGGCGAGCATGAGCGCCGTCGCAAGGATCTGCGTCACCGCCCCCATGACGATGAAACCGAAGAAGCCGCTGCCGGGTCCGGGAAGAGGCTCGCCCGAGACGGCGAGCACGATCAGGAGGAACAGCGCCGCGAAAGGCAGCCCGTAGAGGAAGCGCACCTGCGTCGCCCCGACGGTGCCGAGCGTCTCGGTCAGCCGGCGCTGCGTCGCGTTGCGGGCCGTCTGCGCGGCGGCGGCCGCGAGCGTCGCCGGTATCCATAACAGGGAGATGTCCATCGCGGGCGGCCGACCTACTTGCCGCTGAAGACCGGCTTGCGCTTTTCCATGAACGCCGTTCGGCCCTCGACGTAGTCGGCCGAGCGGGCGCAGGCGTCGACGGCGGCCTGGCAGGCGGCGAGGTCGCGCTCGGAGGGGTCCTTCAGGTATTCGTCGACGCAGCGTTTGACCGCCGCGATGCTCAGCGGCGCGTTGGCGCCGATCCGGCCGGCGTAGTCCCTGACATAGGCCTCGAGCTCGGCCGTCGGCAGCACCCGGTTGACGAGGCCCATCCGCAGCGCCTCGCCGGCATCGAAATGGCGCGCCGTGTAGAAGATCTCCTTGGCGAAGGACGGTCCTACGACGTCGGCGAGGCGGGCGACGCCGGCATAGCCGTAGCCGATCCCGAGCCGCGCCGCCGGCACGCCGAAGCGCGAATCGTCCGAAGCGATGCGCAGGTCGCAGGACAGCGCGATGCCGACGCCGCCGCCGATGCACCAGCCCTGGATCATCGCGATCGTCGGCTTGCGGCAGGCCTCGAGCGCCCGGCGGGCGCGCTCGCCGACGCTGTTGTAATGCGCGATCGTGTCGCGCGTGGAGCGCTTCTCGGCGAACTCCGAGATGTCGGCGCCGGACACGAAGGCCTTGCCGCCGGCGCCCGCGACGACGACGCAGCGGATGTCATCGTCGCCCTCGAATGCCCCCAGGATGCCCGGCACGGCGTCCCACATGTCGAGCGAGACGGCGTTGTGCCGGGCCGGGTTGTTGAACAGCATCCAGCCGGTCGATCCCTCCCGGCGCAGGATCATCCTGTCCGTTCCGCCCACCGATCCGTCCATCCGCTCCTCCCGGCCCATCATCAGCCTTAGGCGTTGTAGCCGATGCCGATGAGGTGGAGATAGCGGCGCAGCGCGCGGCGCTCGGGCGCGGGCGCTCGGATCAATAGGCGTTCCGATAGGCCCGCCGAGAGAGGACGGTGCGGCCCATGATCTGCAGGTCGAGGGCAAGCGACCAGTTGTCGATATAGTAAAGGTCGTACTCGACGCGGCGCCGCATCGCGTCCTCGGTGTCGGTCGCGCCGCGCAGGCCGTTGACCTGCGCCCAGCCGGTGATGCCCGGCTTGACGTTGTGGCGGCGGGCATAGAGCCCGATGCGCCGCTCGAAGGCCTGGTTGTGCGGCACCGCGTGCGGCCGCGGGCCGACGAGCGACATGTCGCCGAGGAGCACGTTCAGGAGCTGCGGCAGCTCGTCGATGTTCCAGCGCCGCAGCAGGCCGCCGATCAGCGTCACGCGATCGTCGCCCCGGGTCGCCTGGCGGACCTGGTGGTCGTCGTGGACCCGCATGGTGCGGAATTTATAGATCCAGAACGGCTTCTGGTTGAAGCCGTAGCGCTGCTGGCGGAACACCGCCGGCCCGGGGCTGTCGAGGCGGATCAGGGCCGCGATCAGGAGAAAGAACGGCAGCAGCAGCACGAGGCCGAGCGCCGCGCCGACGATGTCGAACAGGCGCTTCGCGACGACCTCGAGGAATGTGAGCGGCGGGCGCGCAAGACAGAGCGTCGCCATGTCCGAGACCTTGATGATCTGCACCTTGGCGAAGCGGTCGAGGATGCGCTCGGGGCCGAGATGGATCGAGACCGGCAGGGTCATGAGCCTGTCGACGACGCGCTCGATCGTCTCCGTGTCGGACCAGGGCAGGATCACGAACACGTCGTCTGGGTGGAGCGCGCGGCCGATGAGCGCGGCGCGATCGAGATCGGGCTCGAGGTTGCCGTTCGATTGCAGCACCGCCTGGCCGACGATCTCGAAGCCGAGATTCCAAGGCTGGTAGCGGCGCGCAAAAGCCTCGATCGCGGCGCGCTCGCCGACGAGCAGCACGCGGCGCGCGGCGACCTGGCCGGTCTTGCTCGCCCGCACCACAAGCCGGATCAGGAGCCAGCGCCACAGCATGATGACGCCGATGCCGGCGAAGTAGAGCAGGATGACGTTGCCGCGCGACAGCTCCGCCCCCGATTTCGCCATGACGCTGATGGCGAGCGTGTACAGGAAGGCGATGTTCCAGCTGGCAAGCGGGCGTCGGATCCGGCTCGTCGGCGCGATGTAGAGCGGCAGCGCGTAGTCGCCGATGAAGGCGTTCGCCGACAGGAAGATCAGCGCCACGACGCCGCCGAGCGCGATGAAGTTCACGAGCTCGCCGTAGCTGTCGTGGACGATAAGGTGATAGCCGATGCCGCAGGCGACCGAGGTCGCGCCGATGATCAGGATCTCGACAAGCGCCGTGCCGAGGCCGAACGCCCGCCACGCCGAGCTCGCGGTGCGCAGCCGCGTCAGGCGCCGTCCTTCTTGAAGCTGCGTCAACTGCGTCATGCGGCGATGCGGACTGCGATGTCCGTGCCAGCGTAATCGTGCCGAAACGGGACAGGCGGCGACGGCATGTGCCTTGCTCGACGACGCCGGAGTCAGTCGATCGAAGGCCCGCGCGTGCGCATCCTCGTCGTTCATAATCGATACCAGGTCCGCGGCGGCGAGGACGTCGCGGTCGACGACGAAATCGCGGCCCTGCGCCGGGCCGGGATCGAGGTGATCGCGCGCATCGTCGACAACGACGCCATCGGCGGCTGGCCGGCGAAGCTGCGCGCGGCGCTCGGGACCGCGCACTCCGCGTCCGGCGTGCGGCTGGTCAAAGACGCGATCCGCGACACGCGCCCGGACATCCTGCACGCGCACAATTTCTTCCCGCTGCTCTCCCCGGCGATCCACGCCGCGGCCCAGGCCGAGGGCGTCGCGACCGTTCAGACGCTGCACAATTTCCGCACCGTCTGCGCCGGCGGCCTTTTGATGCGCGACAGCCGCCCGTGCGAGACCTGCATCGGCGGGTCGCCCTATTGGGGCGCCTGGCACGCCTGCTACCGCGGCTCGCGCGCCGGCTCGCTCGCCGCCGCCCACATGATCGACGCCCACCGCCGCGGCGGCACCTGGCAGAACCACGTCGACCGTTTCGTCGTCCTCTCCGCCTTCGCCCTTAAGCGCTTCGAGCGGGCGGGCTTCCCGCCGGAGAAGATGATCGTCAGGCCGAGCAGCGTCGACGATCCGGGCCCGCCCGAAGAGGGCGAGCGCGCCGGCATCGTCTATGCCGGGCGGCTCAGCGACGAGAAGGGCGTAACGGTTCTGATCGAGGCAGCGCGCCGCGCAACCTTCCCCCTCGAGATCATCGGCGAGGGTCCGCTTGCGGCCGAGCTCGCGGCTGCCGCGCCGGACCATGTACGGTGTCGCGGTCCGCTCCCCCGCGACGAGGTGAGACGGCGGATCGCATCGGCCGAAGCCGTGGTGGTTCCCTCGCTCTGCTACGAGGGCTCGCCGCTGGTGATCGCCGAAGCCTTCGCGGCCGCGACCCCGGTCGTCGCGGCGCGGATCGGGGCCCTGCCGGACCTCGTGCAGGAAGGGCGGACAGGCCTCCTGGCGCCGGCCGGCGATGCCGACGGCCTCGCCGCAGCGCTGATGCGCATCGGCGCCGATCGGGCCGCGGCGCGGCTGATGGGCCGGCGCGCGCGGGCTCATTACGAGACCGAATGGAGCCCGCCGGCGAGCCTCGCCGCGCTCATCCGCGCCTATGCGGAAGCCATCGCTCTTTCCCGCGGGAGAGTCCATGCGCGCCATCGCACGCCCTCTGCCATGGTTCCGGCGCTTGGAGGCGACCATGGGGCATGACCGCGAGACGCCCCGCTTCGAGCTTTGCGGCGTGCCCGTCTCCGTCATCGACATGAACGGTCTCGTCGGCGCCGTCGAGCGCCGGCTGCGAGACGGCGGCCCGGAAGAGCCGGGAACCTTCATCTGCTTTCGCGACGCGCATGGCATCGTGCGGGCCCAGGACGATGCGCGGCTGCGCGACGCGCATCGCGACGCCTTCCTGATCGCGCCCGACGGCAAACCGCTCTCGATCGTCGGCCGCCTGCGCGGCGTTCGCGGCATCGGCCAGGTGCCCGGGATCGAGGCGATCGAGGTTCTGTGCCGGGCGGGAATCGCGCCCGGGTGGCGCCACTTCTTCCTCGGCGGCGCGCCCGGCGTCGCCGCCGAGCTCGCCGAGGCGATGTCGCGGCGGGCCCCCGGCCTCAAGGTGGTCGGGACCGAGGCGCCGCCGTTCCGGGACGAGACGCCGGACGAGATCGCGGCGATGCGCCGGCGCATTCGGCGATCGGGCGCCGACATCGTCTGGATCGGTCTCGGATCGCCGAAGCAGGAGC
>DAINQO010000010.1:0-25082 GCA_036742625.1 Microvirga sp. | reverse complement strand
CGGCGATCGGGCGCCGACATCGTCTGGATCGGTCTCGGATCGCCGAAGCAGGAGCACCCCGATCAAGGTCCTCCTCGGCTGGCGCTCCGGCCCGGACGGCCGCCAGCTCGCCGGGGCCTGGGCCTTCGCGGTCAGGAAGGGCGTCCTGCCGCGGCTGCAAGCGCCTGCCGCTCCGCTCGCCGCGCTTGCAAGCCCGGTGATCCGTTCGGACTGCGTCGAGGACGTGCTCGAGAGCTGGTTCCAGGCGCTCGCCGACAGCCGCGCCCTGCCGAAGATCCTCGAGCTGCGGGCGATGCCCGACGAGGGCCCGATCAGGGATGCCCTCGATCGGGTGGTGAGGCGCCACCGCTCGAACTGTCTCGCGATCGAACGCCGCGAGCGCGCGGTGCTGCGGTCATCGCTCCCCGGCGCGGCTTACCTCGAACGCTCGGTTTCGGGCAGCCGCCGGCGCAAGCTCCGCCAGCTGCGATCCCGCCTCGCCCGCAAGGGCGCCGTGGCCTATCACCGCCACACCGGCCCGGAGGCGGTCGCTCTCGCGACCGAGGCCTTCCTCGCCCTCGAGGCGCGGGGATGGAAGGGCCGCCGCGGCAGCGCGGTCGGATGCGACGAGCGTCTCGCGGCCTTCACCCGGGCCGCGATGGCGGGGCTGTCGGCCGAAGGCCTCGCCTCGGTCACGTCGCTCACCCTTGACGGCGAGCCGGTCAGCATGGGGGTGGTCCTTCGATCCGGCGGCACCGCCTACACCTGGAAGATCGCCTATGAGGAGGCCGCGGCGGCGTTCTCGCCGGGCTACCTCCTGGCCCTGGAAGACACCGCCGCGTTCCTCGCCGACGATACGGTCGCGGAGGTCGATTCCTGCGCCAGCGCCGATTTCGGCATCATGGCCGAGGTCTGGAGCGAGCGGAAAAGCGTCGCCGATTTCTACATCGACGTCCGCAGCGGCGCCTCGCTGCGCTTCCGGGCCATGATGCTGCTCGTCGCGGCGATGGAATCGCTGCCGCGGCTGCGGCGCAAGCTGCGCGGCCGCGAGCAGCTGCGGCGGCTCTACTATCGTCTGAGAAAGCTCCTGCCGCCGGCTTGAGACGGGCGCACCCGTTCAGGGCCGTTTCGTTATGGGACAGAAGCCCTGGCCTTGAACCTGCACGCGCGATCCTGTCCGGACCGTTTCTCCGCGATCTCGTGAACGGATCAGCCGATGGCACGCGCCCACGCCGATACCCTCGATTCCCCGACCAGCCGAGGTTCGCTGCACCCCGGCGGCGAGGCGGTGACGATCGACCTGCGCCGGCTCCTCGCCACCCTTCGGCGGCGCGCCTGGCTGATCCTCCTGGTCAGCGCGCTCTTCGTCGCCGCCGCGATCGCCTTCCTGGCGGTGACGCCGCCGCGTTTCGTCGCGACGGCGCAGATCATCGTCGACCCGCGGGGGCTGCAGGTGCTCGACAAGGACATCAACCCGCGCGCCCAGAACCCCGACGCCCACGTGCCGCTCATCGAGAGCGAGATGCGGGTGCTCAAGTCGACGAAGGTGCTCGACCTTTTGATCGACCGCGAAGGCCTCGAGCGCGATCCCGAATTCACCAAGGGGCGCTGGTCGCCGGTCGCCGCCTTGAAGTCGCTCGTCGCCGACCTCTTCGGCCGGGAGCGGCGCGCGCCGGACCTGCGCGTCGCCGTGCTGAACGAGCTCGACGAGCGCGTCGCCGTTCGCCGCGCCGAGCGCAGCTTCGTGATCGACATCACGGTCATGACCCGGGACCCGGAGAAATCGGCTCGCTTGGCCAACGCGCTCGTGCACGCCTACATGGAGGAAAGCGCGGCGGCGCAAGCGGAATCCGCCCGCCGCTCCGGCGACGCGCTCTCCTCCCGTCTCGAGGAGCTGCGCGCCCGCGTCCGCGAGGCCGAGGACCGGGTCGAGCAGTTCAGGGCTCAGAACAACATCGTCAGCACCAGCGGGCGGCTCGTCGGCGAGCAGCAGCTGACGGAATTGAACAACCAGCTCGGCGTGGCGCGGACGCGCACCGCCGAGGCGCGCGCCAAGGTCGAGCAGATCGAGCGCCTGCACCGCGGCGACGCCGGTGCGTTCACCGAGGCCGTGCAGTCGCAGACCGTGATGGCGCTGCGGGCGCAATTTGCCGAGATCAAGCGGCGCCACGCCGATCTCGCGACGAAGCTCGGCGAGCGCCATCCCGACATGGCCGCGATCGAGCGCGAGCTGCGCGACGCGCAGGCCGCCATCTCGTCAGAGGTGGCGCGGATCGCCCGGGCGGCGCGGGCGGATTTCGAGCGCGCCAGGGCGAGCGAAAGCGCCCTGCAGGCGAGCCTCGACAATCTCAGCCGCAACGCGGTCTCGACGAGCCAGGCTTTCGTGAAGCTGCGCGAGCTCGAGCGCGAGGTTGAGGCGAGCCGGGCCGTCTACCAGAGCGCGCTCGTGCGCACGCGCGAGCTGAAGGAGCAGACCCTCGTCGACACGACCAATGTGCGCCACATCACGGTCGCGACGCCGCCGCTTCGCGCCTCGAATCCGCCGGCGGCGCTGGTGCTGCCGCTGGCGCTCGCGGCCGGCCTGTTCGCCGGCGGGGCGGTGTTTGCCGGCCGCGCCTTCGACCGCAAAGTGCGCTCCCGCGACGACCTCGAGCGTGCGATCGGAATGCCGGTGCTCGGCCGCGTGCCCCGCCCCTCGGCCGAATCGCCGCTCGCGAGCTTCGAGCCCGCGACGCCCGAAGCCAAGGCGTTCCGGCAGCTCCTCGACGAAATCGGCGCCGCCTCCGGGCGAACGCTGCCGCGCTCGATCGGCGTCGTCTCGGTCGAGCCGGATAGCGGCTCGGCAAACGTCGCCTTCAACCTCGCGCGCGCCGCCGCGGCGCTTGGCGACCGCGTTCTCCTCATCGACGCGAGCGTCGAGCAGCGCCACCTCACCGTCCTTCTCGAATGCGACCGGCAGCCTGGGCTGGGGCTGTGCGCGGCGCAGGAAGCGCTCGACCTTCGCGCCTTCATCGTCTCGCTCCAGGGCGCGGGCGTCGATTTCCTGCCTTCGGACGAAAGGGCGGCGGCGGAGATCCGCCGCTTCGGCAGCGCCGGCCTGACGCGCCTCCTGCGCGAGGCGCTGGCGCGCTACACGCGCGTCATCATCGATCTCGGCTGCCCGTCGCGGGAGCCGGTGGCGCGGACCGGGGGCATGGCCGAAGCCGCCGTGGTCCTGGTCGAGCTCGATCGCAGCGCGTTCGAGACCATCAAGGCCGCGGTCGCGGCCCTGCGTTCGGCGCAGATCCGCGTCGCCGGGCTGGCGCTCTCCGGCCGCGCCCTGCGCGCGGCTTGAAGATGAGCGCGACCGCGTCATGAGCAGGCAAGCCGACGCTGCGGCGGCGCTGGGCTGGTCGCCCGCCACATTCGCGATCCCGGCCGGCGCGCTGCGGCGGGCGTTCGCGGTTGCCGCGATCCTGATGGCGGCGAACGCGTTCTATGGCTTCTTCACCGGTGCCCCGCCGGAGGTCGAGCCCGGCGAGATCGTCGAAGTCTCGGCGCGCGGCAGCCGCGCCTATGTCGCCTTGTGGCTCCTCCTCTATGGGGGCGGCGGCCGCCAGCCGCTCCTTCTCGGTCGAGGCTATGGTGGCGGGCGTCCACGACGCGTTCCTGCGCGCGACGGAACCGCGGGCCCGCCTCGCGCAGGAGCGCGGATGAGCACGCCGCGCGCCATCGCTTCGGCGCCGCCTGCGGGGCGCGCGCGCGGCGCCGTCCTGCCCGCGCTCGCGCGCCGGGCTCGGCGCCTCCTCGACCACGAGGGCGCCTGGTCGGCGGCGGCGCAGGCGCTCGCCAGCGGGATGAGCTTCGTCGTCTCGATCCTCGCCGCGCGCCTCCTCGGCGTCGCCGAGTTCGGCCAGTTCGTGCTCATCCTCGCCGGCGTCTTCATCGTCGGGACGCTGCAGTACCAGGTCGTCTCCGGGCCGATGATGACGGTCGCCGGCCTGCGCCGGCGCTCGGACGCCTATTACGGCGCCGTCACGCGCTGGCTCATCCTCGTCTCGCTCCTCTGCGGGCTCGCGATCGCCGCCTATGTCCTCGCCTTGACGGGCTGGCAGACCGGACGGGCGCGGCTCGACCTCGCGCTCGCGGGCTTTACCGTCGGCGTCGGCATCGTCCTCCATGACGGGCTGAAGCGCATCCTGTTCGCTCATCACCGGCCGCGCGCCGCCTTCGCCTTCGAGGCGCTGCGCTACGGCTTGTTCGCGCTTGCCGCCGGGCTCGGCTGGCTCATGTTCGGGGCGAGCGCCGCCGGTCTCCTGTTCTGCGTCGGGCTGGCGCCGATCGTCGTCGCGCTGCCGATGCTCGCGCCGCGGCTGCGGGCGGTTCCGCGCCATCGCCTGAAGCGCATCGTGCTCGGCCGGCACTGGCGCATCGGACGCTGGATGGCGCTGATGGTGCTGGTGTCGCTCGCCCACGAGCATGTCGTGACGATCGCCGCCGGGATGATGCTCGGCGACTGGGCGGCGGCGGGCTTGCGCGCCGGACAGATCCTGTTCGGGCCGATCCTGATGCTCATGATGAGCCTCGAGAATTTCGTGCCGCGGCAGGCGGCGGAGCGGCTGCGCGCCGGCGGCCGGCCGGCGCTCGCGGCGTATCTGCGGCGCGTGTTCCTCCTAGGTGGCCTGCCGGTCGCGGGCTTCTGCCTGACGGTTGCGATCTTCGAGGACCCGCTGCTGCATCTCCTCCTCGGGCCGGCCTTCACCGCCTTCGACGAGGTCGTGACCGTGATGGCGGTCGCGCCGACGCTGATCCTCGCCCGCGAGCTCGGGATGATCTACCTGCGCACGGTCGGCGAGACGCGGGGCGTGTTCATGGCTTTCGCGGCGAGCTCGGTGATCAGCATCGTCCTCCTCGTGCCGCTGATCCGCGGCTGGGGCGTCGTCGGCGCAGCAGCCGCCTTCGCGCTCGGCCACGCGCTCTCGACGACCCTCGTCATCGCCCGCGCCTGGCGCGGCGCGCGCGGCGCCGGCGCCGCCGCCGGCGAACCGGTTCCGTAACGCCGCCTTCGCCGCTATGCTGCGGCCGAGCGGTCGCGAGCGGTCGCGAGCGGGGTCATCGGATGAGGCGGCGCCGGTTCATCGGCCTTCTGAGCGGCGCGGCGGCATGGCCGTTCGCGGCGGGCGCGCAGCCGGCCGCGAGCGCGAAGCTCGGCATCCTCCTCTACAGCAGCCCCACCGCCGACCCGCAAACGCCGGTGGTGCTTCGCGCGCTCGCCGAGCTCGGCCATCGCGAGGGGCGCAACCTCGCGCTCGCCTATCGCTACGCGGAAGGAGGGCCCGAAAGGCTGCCCGATCTCGCCGCCGATCTGATCGAGACGAGACCGGACGTGATCCTGGCGATCGGCGGCGACGTCGCGCCGATCGCGAAAAAGATGACGCAGACGATCCCCATCGTGTTCATCACCAGCGCCGATCCCGAGAAGCAAGGGCTGGTCGCGAGCCTCGCACGACCGGGCGGCAACGCGACGGGCGTGACCTTCCTGCAGGATGAGCTCGCATCGAAGCGCCTCGAGCTTCTGAAGGAAGCGGCCGGGAGGACATCCGAAGTCGGGTTTCTGTGGAACCCGGATCACGCCGACAACGAGGAGCGCGACGCGCAACGCGCGGCGCAGGCGCTCGGCGTTCGGCTTCATCGGCTTGGCGTACGCGGGGCAGGCGATTTCGACGCCGCGTTCGAGGCTGCCCGCCAGGCGCGCGCCGACGCCCTCTACGTGGTGTCATCGCGCCACACGGTCCTGAACATCGACAGGATCGTCGGCTTCGCGAAGCAGGCGCGGCTGCCTTTGGCCGGCGGCTGGGGCGCCTGGGCCAAGGCCGGCGGGCTCCTGTCCTACGGACCCGACACCGCCGACATGGCCCGGCGCGCCGCCGCCCATATCGACAGGATCCTGCGAGGGGCGAAGCCCGCCGACCTGCCGGTCGAGCAGCCGACGAAGTTCCAGCTCGTGATCAACCTCGCGACCGCAAGAGCACTCGCCCTCGATGTGTCGTCAAGCCTCCTCACCCGTGCCGACGAGGTGATCGAGTGAGACGGCGGACGTTCCTTGCCGGGCTCGGCGCGGCGGCCGCGCCGCTGCCGCTTTCGGCGCAGCCGGCGAAGGTTCATTTCATCCTCTGGGTCCTCGACCGAAGCCCAGCCCGACCCCTTCATCGCCGGCTTTCAACCTCAATAGTCGTTTCGGCGCGCCGCGCCTCGGCGCTCCGCACCCGCTCGCGGTAGAGCAGGTACAGCCCCGAGGCGATGACGACGGAAGCACCGATCAGCGTCCAGCGGTCGGGCAGGTCGCCGAAGATGAAATAGCCGAGCGCCATCATCCAGACGATCTGCCCGTAGATGAAGGGCGCGAGCACCCCGGCCGGCGCGCGCGCATGGGCGAGGATCAGGAGCCAGTGCCCGAGCGCCCCGAAGGCGCCCATCAGGAGCATCAGCGCCCAGACGAGCCACGACGCCGGCGTCGTCCAGACGAGCGGCAGCACCGGCGTGATCAGCACGACCCCGGCAAGGCCGGAATAGAACATCGTCGTCGCCGAGGAATCATGGGCCGCGAGGATGCGGGTCGAGATGCCGTAGAGCGCGTAGCAGACCGCGCCGATGACGCACAGGAACGCCGCCGGATGCATGCCGCCGAGCCCCGGCCGGGTAATGATCAGAACCCCGAGGAAGCCGACGCCGATCGCCGCGAGACGGCGCGGCCCGGCCCACTCGCCGAGCATCGGCCCGGCCAGCAGCGCGACCAGGAACGGCGTCGCAAACATGATCGACACCGTCTCGGTGAGCTGGAGATACTGCAGGGCGATGAAGTTGAGGATCGTCGAGACGAGCACGAGCACCGAGCGCCCGGCCTGCAGCCACGGCCGGCGGGTGCGCAACAGGCCGGGCACGGTCCACGGGTTGAGCAGCGCCGAGACGACGACGACGCTGCCCATGTAGCGCGCCCACACGGTCATCAGTGGGTCGATCGAGCGGTTGAGCCACTTGGCACAGCCGTCGAGCCCGGCAAAGCAGGCGACGGCGCCGCACATCAGCGCGATGCCGACGAGCCGGTCGCGCCGATCCATCTGCGCCTTGAGCTCTGGTCTCGGGCCCGCGTCCATTCCAATCGGCTTTGAGGGAGATTCGACGGCCCTCTTTAGGGGAGCGGACCCGCCGGCGCGAGCCACGGGGCCGCACGAGGCGGTTGCGCCGGGTGCGGGGCTCGGGAAAAGCTGCAGGAGGTGCGCGCTTCGCGGCGCGGCGGCGAAGGGTGAGTGGGACGAGGTGCCGGATACGATGGCCGCGTTCGGGACGGTGATGGCATCGCGGGCGCAGGCGTGGTCGTCCTTCGGCCGCTGGTTCGGGCTCGCCGCGGGCTGCGGTTTCCTGATCGTCATCGGGCTCGTGGTGGCGCTCGACCCGTTCGACACCGGGCGATTTCCCCGGGTGCCCGGCCGGGCCGGGGTCCACCAGCAATATGTGACCTTCCTCAGTGCCAGCCGCGGCAGGGACGAGCGGCTCAGGGTGGCGATGATCGGAAGCTCGACCGTCCAGCTCCTCGAGCCCGGGCCGCTCGCGGCGCGGATCGGGATGCCGGTGACCGCCCTCATTTCGCCAGGGGCCGGCGCCGAAGGGACGCTCGCGGTCGCCGATTGGGTGGTGCGGAGCCGTCGGACGCCGCCCTTCGCCCTGATCATCGGCATCGACGGCTGGTGGTGCACGGCGGGCCCGAGCCTGAGCGGCAGCATGCCGTTCCCGCTCTGGCTCTATGGACGGAGCGACCTCGACTACGTGCGCGGCATGGTCCGGCTCACGACGGCCGAGCACGCGCTGATCCGCGTCCAGTACCTCGCCGGCCGGCGGAAACGCCCGCCGGCCCGTCCCGACGGCTACTCGGATTACGAGGGCGCCTACCGGCGCGTGAACTACGGGGCCGGCGCCGCGGAGCGGCTGGCCAAGGTCGCGCCGGCCGCATCGGTCAACCTCACCGGGCGGTTCCCGGCCCTCGAGGCCCTGGACGGCTTCCTCAAGGAGGTGGCGCCGGAGACCATCCTGGTGCTGCTGCAGCCGCCGGTCTTCATCAACGGGCTGCCGGCCACCGGCTCCGATTACGCGCGGTCCGAGCGGCAGTGCAAGGACCGGCTGCAGAGGCTCGCGGCGGCGCGCCCGCGCACGGTGGTGCTCGACTGGCGCGTCGAGCGGCCGGAGACCCGCGCCGCCGCCAACTTCTACGACCACATCCACATGCGCGGCGCTTTGGCCCGCGTGCTGGAGCCGGAGGTCGCCGCCGCCGTCAACGCCGTCGCGAACGACGGCGTTGCGCCGTGACGGCAGGCGCGCCCCCCGCGCGGTCGTCCGGACGGCCGGGCCGCGTATCACGTGGTTGCGCTACGCTTCACTTGCGCCTAACCTCAGGCCATGGGGACTGCGATCTCCCCACGAGGCGACACGCCTAAGCATCGCGTCCTGCTCTCTTAACGAGGACGCACGCCATGTCGTCGCCAAACGTCATCACGCCTGAAAAGCTCGCCCGCCTGATCGGCCGGCCCGATTGCCCGTCCCTCATCGACGTCTGCACCGAGGAGGACTTCGCCTGCGACCCGCGCCTCGTGCCGGGCGCGGTGCGGCGCTCGCACCGCGACGTCGCCGAATGGGCGCCCGAATTCGCCGCAAGCCGCTCCGCCGTCGTCATCTGCCAGAAGGGGCTGAAGCTCAGCCAGGGCGTCGCCGCTTGGCTCCGGCACGCCGGCGTGCCGGCGGACTCGCTCGAGGGCGGCGCGCTCGGCTGGGCCGCAGCCGGGCTGCCGATGGTGCCGGTCGACAAGCTGCCGCCGCGGGACAGCCGGGGCCGCACCGTCTGGGTGACGCGCTCGCGCCCGAAGGTCGACCGCATTGCCTGCCCGTGGCTCATCCGCCGCTTCGTCGACCCGAACGCGGTGTTCCTGTTCGTGCTGCCGGCCGAGGTGATGGGCGTCGCCGAGCGCTTTTCCGCGACGCCGTTCGACATCGAAGGGGAGGGGGTGTTCTGGAGCCACCGCGGCGAGCGATGCACCTTCGACGTCATGGTCGAGGAGTTCGGGCTTGCGACCGCGCCTCTGTCGCGGCTCGCTGCGATCGTGCGCGGCGCCGACACGGCGCGGATGGACCTCGCGCCGGAGGCGGCGGGGCTGCTTGCCGCGTCGCTCGGGCTGTCGCGCATGTATGCCGACGACATCGAGCAGCTCGCGGCCGGCATGACGCTCTACGACGCCTTCTACCGCTGGTGCCGCGACGCCACGGACGAGACCCATAACTGGCCGGCGAAGCCCGCAAAGGCGCCGGCGAAGCCGCGCCAGAGCGTGCCGGCATGAACGACGTCTCTCCGGCGGCGGTCGCGACCGCCGCCGACCGCACAGAGAGCGGCGCCGCCCCCTCGCACGGCATCGCCTTCCGCGACGCCGTGCGGGTGTGGGCGCGCGTCGCCGCGCTCTCCTTCGGCGGGCCGGCCGGGCAGATCGCCGTCATGCACCGCATCCTCGTCGAGGAGAAGCGCTGGATCGGCGAGAACCGGTTCCTGCACGCGCTCAACTACTGCATGCTGCTGCCCGGCCCCGAGGCGCAGCAGCTTGCCGTCTATGTCGGCTGGCTCCTGCACAAGACGAAGGGCGGGCTCGTCGCCGGCACGCTGTTCGTGCTGCCGGGGCTCATCGCCATCATGGCCCTGAGCCTGATCTACGCCGCCTGGGGCAAGGTCGGCATCGTCGCGGCGCTGTTCTTCGGGCTGAAGGCGGCCGTGCTCGCGGTGGTGCTCGAGGCGGTCGTGCGCGTCGGCAGGCGGTCGCTCAAGAACCGGGTGATGATCGGGCTCGCCGCGGCGGCCTTCGTCGCGATCTTCTTCCTCAAGGTGCCGTTCCCGCTCATCATCCTCGGCGCCGGGCTCATCGGCTATCTCGGCGGGCGCGCCGGGCATTCCGCCTTCCTGGTCGGCGGCGGCCACGGACCGAGCGGCGGCAAGGCTCTGGCCGACGCCGAGTCGGCGCTCGGCGAGAAGATCCCGGCGCATGCGCGCCCGAGCACCGCCTGGTCGCTGCGCATCGCGGCGGTGTTCCTCGGGCTGTGGCTCGCGCCGGTCTTCGCGCTCCTGCTGTGGCTCGGCCCCGGCAACGTCTTCGCCGAGATCGCGATCTTCTTCTCGAAGATGGCGGTCGTCACCTTCGGCGGCGCCTATGCGGTCCTCGCCTACGTGGCTCAGGAGGCGGTCGAGACCTACGGCTGGCTGCAGCCGGGAGAGATGCTCGACGGCCTCGGCATGGCCGAGACGACGCCCGGCCCGCTCATCATGGTGACGCAGTTCGTCGGCTTCATGGGCGCCTTCCGCGCACCAGGGGCGCTCAATCCCTATGTGGCGGGCGTGCTCGGCGGGCTCCTCACCACCTGGGTGACGTTCACGCCCTGCTTCCTGTGGATCTTCCTCGGCGCGCCCTATGTCGAGGCGCTGCGCAGCAACCGGGCGCTGTCCGGCGCGCTCGCCGCCATCACCGCCGCGGTCGTCGGCGTGATCCTCAACCTCGCCGTCTGGTTTGGCCTGCACGTGCTCTTCCGCGAGGTCCGCGAGCTGCGCTGGGCGGGCGTGCTGACGCTCGAGGTGCCGGTCCTGAGCACGGTCAACGTCGCCTCGCTCGTGCTCACCGCCGCCGCGATCGTCGCCATGTTCCGCTTCAAGGTCGGCATGATCCCGGTGCTCGCCGCCTGCTCCGGCGCCGGGCTCCTGTACTATCTCGCGACAGGCTCGGTCGGCTGACCGGGCCGTACCGGCCGCGGCGGCGGGTCGTCGTCGAGGAGGTGTCCGAAGATCGTCATGGCGGCGGTCCTGCGATGTGTGCGCGCCATGATGCGCCGGGCAGGGCCGGAGCGATGTTCGCGAGCGCACGTGCGGAACGAAGGTCCCATGCTTCGGATTTCGTCTCCGAAGGATGGTGCGATGAAGCAGCAGGCGAAGACCAGAAAGCCCGTCGGCCTCGCCTCGTTGCCGGTGCCCGTCGGCACGGCGCCGATGGAGGCGAAGCTCGTCGAGGACCTGCCGGGCGAGCCCGGCTGGCAGTTCGAGCCGAAATGGGACGGCTTCCGCTGCCTCGCCTTCCGGGCCGGCGACGAGGTCGATCTCAGGGCGAAATCCGGCAAGCCCCTGGCGCGGTACTTCCCCGAAGTCGCGGCGATGCTGCGCGCGCTGGCGCCCGACCGGTTCGTGATCGACGGCGAGCTCGCGATCCCGGACGGTGACACGCTGTCCTTCGACGCCCTGCAGATGCGCCTGCACCCGGCCGAGAGCCGCATCCGCAAGCTTTCGGTCGAGACCCCGGCGATCCTGATCCTGTTCGACTGCCTCATGACGCCGGACGACGAAGTCCTTTTGGGCGAGCCGCTCACCGCGCGCCGCGAGGGGCTGGAGACGCTCTTTCGCTCCTTCGACGACGCCGCGGGGTTGCGGCTCTCGCCCTACACCCGCAAGGCGGCGGAAGCCCGCAGATGGCTTGCCAAGGCCGGCGGCTCGCTCGACGGCGTCATCGCAAAGCGCCTCGATGGCCCGTACGTCTCCGGCGAGCGGGCCATGCTGAAGGTGAAGCGCCTGCGCAGCGCCGACTGCGTCGTCGGCGGCTTCCGCTACGCGACGAACAGCGATCTCGTCGGCTCGTTGCTGCTCGGGCTCTACAACGATGAAGGCAAGCTCGATCACGTCGGCTTCACCTCGACGATCTCGAACGCCGAGCGGCCGGCGCTGACGAAGCGGCTCGAGAAGCTCAAAGGGGGTCCGGGCTTCACGGGCGACGCGCCCGGCGGGCCGAGCCGCTGGTCGACCGAGCGCTCGACCGAGTGGGTGCCGCTTCGGCCCGAGCTCGTCGTCGAGGTGCGCTACGACCACGTCACCGGCGGCCGCTTCCGCCACGGCACCAAGCTCCTGCGCTGGCGGCCCGACAAGGCGCCGGAGCAGTGCACCTTCGAGCAGATGCAGGAGGAGGCCCGCCCGGGTAAGCTCGTCCGCGCGATCCTGGAGGCGTGAGTGGCAAAAGACGGCGACGAGATCGAGATCGCGGGCGTGCGGCTGACGAGCCCGGACAAGGTGCTCTATCCCGAGCAGAGCATCACCAAGCGCCAGCTTGCCGAGTACTATCTCGCCGTCGCCGAGGCGATGCTCCCGCATGTGGCGCGCCGGCCGATCACGCTCGTGCGCTGCCCGACCGGGCGCCAGCGCAAATGCTTCTATCAGCGCCATGCGGGCTCGGGCGTGCCGGCCGAGCTCGGCGAGGTCGACATCCCGGGCTTCGAGGAATCGGGCGCCTACCTCTTCATCAAGGACCCGGCCGGGCTCGTCGCCCTCGTGCAGATGGGCGTCCTCGAGGTGCACCCCTGGGGGGCGCGCGTCGACAAGCCGGACCGGCCCGACCGCATCATCTTCGACCTCGATCCCGGCGAGGGCCTCGGCTTTGCCGACGTGGCTGAGGCTGCGCACGAGGTGCGGGCGTATCTCGGCGACCTCGGCCTGACGAGCTTCGCCAAGACGACCGGCGGCAAGGGCGTGCACGTCGTGGTGCCGGTCGACCGCCGGTACGGCTATCCGCAAGTGAAGGCCTTCGCCAAGAAGGTGGCGGAGAGCCTCGCGGCGAAGACGCCGACGCGCTATCTCACCCGCATCTCGAAGGCCGAGCGCCGCGGCCGCATCTTCATCGACTACCTGCGCAACGACGCCACCTCGACCGCGGTCGCGGCCTACTCGACGCGCTCGCGCGCCGGAGCGCCGGTCGCGACGCCGGTGACCTGGGACGAGCTTACTCCGGCGCTCGACCCGGCGGCGTTCAACGTCAACACCGTGCCGGCGCGGCTCGCGAAGATCGGCGGTGACCCGTGGCGCGAGATGGGCAAGGTGCGCCAGGGCCTGCCGGCGAAGTCCGGCGCTTAACTCCGCCGGGCCATCCTCCCAAGTCCCTCATCCTGAGGTGCGAGCCGCAGGCGAGCCTCGAAGGACGCAACCCCGCCGATGCAGCGTCCGGCCGACGGTGCGTGCTTCGAGGCTCGCGCTCCGCGCGAGCACCTCAGCATGAGGAGATTGTAGCCTTTCAGGCAAGCAGGCGGTCGATTTCGGCGAGGTCCTCCGGCGTCAGCTGCCACTCGACCGCTTTGACGTTCTGCTCCAGCTGCTCCGGCTTCGTCGCTCCCGCGATCACGCTCGACACGTAGGGCTTGGCGGCGAGCCAGCTGAAGGCGAGCTCGAGCAGGCTGCGGCCGTGGCGCTTGGCGAAGTCCTCCAGCCCCTGGACTTTCCGCCAGTTGGCCTCGGTCATGTAGCGGTCGGCAAGGCGCTACGTGGTGGCGAGCCGCGTTCCCTTCGGCGGCGGCGCGTCGCGCTTGTACTTGCCGGTCAGGAGCCCGCTCGCCAGCGGGAAGAACGGCAACAGCCCCATCCGGTACGCCTCGATCGCCGGCACGAGCTCGCGCTCGATGTCGCGCACGACGAGGCTGTACTCGTCCTGGCACGAGGCGAAGGCGTTGAGGTTCTTCGTGTCGGCCGTCCACTGCGCCTCGACCACCTGCCAGGCGGCGAGGTTCGAGCAGCCGACGTAGCGGACCTTGCCCTGGCGGACGAGGTCGTCGAGGGCGCGCAGCGTCTCCTCGATCGGCGTCAGCGGGTCGGCGCGGTGGAGCTGGTAGAGGTCGATCCAGTCGGTGCGGAGGCGCCGCAGGCTGTCCTCGACCGCCTTCATGACGTAGGCGCGCGAGCCGCCCTTCATCCGGCCGGCATCGTCCATGTCCATGCCGAACTTCGTCGCCAGCACGATGTCCTTGCGGCGCTCGCCGAGGACCTCGCCGAGGAAGCGCTCCGAGCCGCCGCGCTCGCCATAGACGTCGGCGGTGTCGAAGAGCGTGATGCCGAGGTCGAGCGCCTTGTGGACGACCTTGCGGGTCGCCTCGAGGTCGATGCGGCCGCCGAAGTTGTTGCAGCCGAGACCGACGAGCGACACCCGAAGGCCCGACGATCCGAGATTGCGCTCCTGCATCCGATTCTCCTCACGCCCAGCCGCGAAAGCTCGCGAACTCGCGCGCCGGCACGCGCTCGGTCCTGAGCCGGTTCTCCGGCGCGGCGGTGTCCTCGTAGCCGATCGACAGGCCGCACACCACGACCTCTTCGTCGGCAAGCCCGAGCTCGCGCCGGATCGTCGCGTGGAACGGCGCGAACGCCGCCTGGGCGCAGGTGTCGAGGCCGTGTCCGCGCGCCGCCGTCATGATGTTGCCGAGGAAGATGCCGTAGTCGAGCCAGCTGCCGATCTCGAGGCGGCGGTCGATCGTGAAGATCATGCCGACGGGCGCGTCGAAGAAGACGAGGTTGCGCGCGTGCTGCGCCTGCATCCGCGCCGTCTCGCCGCGCGCGATGCCGAGGAGGCCGTAGAGGTCCCAGCCGACCTTGCGGCGCCGTCCCAGATACGGCTCGAAGAACTGGTCGGGGTAGTACTTGTACTCGGCGCCATGCGGCGCGCCTTCGGCATGCGCCCGCATGAGCGCGGCGGAGAGGCGCTCCTTGGGTTCGCCCGTGAGCACGTGGACGCGCCAGGGCTGCATGTTGGTGCCGCTCGGCGCCCGCGCCGCGACGTCGAGGATGCGCTCGATCAATTCGCGCGGCACCGGCGTCGGCAGGAAGGCGCGCACCGAGCGGCGCGTTGCGATCGCCGCTTCGACGACCGCCGCGGCGTCGGAGTCCGTCACGCGCCACGCCCTCCTACTTCGCGACGCGCACCACGAGCTTGCCGAAGTTCTTGCCCTTGAGCAGGCCCATGAAGGCCTGGGGCGCGTTGTCGAGGCCGTCGACCACGTCCTCGCGGTACTTGATCCTGCCCTCGCGCAGCCATTGGCCGACCTCGGTCGCGAACTCCCGCGCCTGCGCCTGGAAGTCCCAGACGATGAAACCGCGAATGGTGAGGCGCTTCGTCAAGACGGCGCGGAAGATCGCGGCGGTGCGGTCCGGTCCCGGCGGCAGCTCGGTCATGTTGTAGTTGGCGATGAGCCCGCACACGGGGACGCGCGCGAAGTCGTTGAGGAGCGGGAACACCGCATCCCACACCGCGCCGCCGACGTTCTCGAAATAGACGTCGATGCCCTTCGGGCAGGCGGCCTTGAGCTTCTCCGGGAAATCCGGTGCGCGGTGGTCGACGGCGGCGTCGAAGCCGAACTCCTCGATCAGCGCTCGGCATTTGTCGGCGCCGCCGGCGATGCCGACGGCGCGGCATCCTTTGAGCTTCGCGATCTGGCCGACGAGCGAGCCGACCGGTCCGGTCGCCGCGGCGACAGCGACGGTCTCGCCCGGCTTCGGCTGGCCGATGTTGAGGAGACCCGTATAGGCCGTCATGCCCGGCATGCCGAGGACGCCGAGCGCCGTCGAGGGCGGCGCCGCCGCGGGGTCGACCTTGCGCAGCTCCTTGCCGTCGAGGACGGCGTATTCCTGCCAGCCGCCCATGCCGAGCGCGAGGTCGCCGGGCGCGAATTTCGGGTCGCTCGAGCGCACCACCTCGCCGAGGATGCCGCCGGTCATGACCTCGCCGATGCCGACCGGCTTCGCATAGGACTTCGCGTCGCTCATCCGCCCGCGCATGTAGGGATCGAGGGAGAGCCAGAGCGTGCGCAGCAGGACCTGGCCCGGACCGGGCTCGGGGACCGGCGCGCTCTCGAGCCGGAAGTCGGTCGGCTTCGGCTCGCCGACGGGGCGGGAGGCGAGCACGATGCGGCGGTTCTGGTCTGTCACGATCGCCTCCCAAGCGCGATGCCTAATCCCTCCCCGAAGGGGAGGGCCGACTCGGGCGAAGCCCGAGCGGGGTGGGGAAGCGCCGCCGGGGACGGACTCTCCCCCACCCGGCATCGCTTCGCTCGCCACCCTCCCCTGCGGGGAGGGATTAGGCCACCTCGAACAGCCCGGCGGCGCCCATGCCGCCGCCGACGCACATGGTGCAGACCACGTACTTGGCGCCGCGGCGCTTGCCCTCGATGAGGGCGTGGCCGACCATGCGGGCGCCGCTCATGCCGTAGGGGTGGCCGATCGCCACCGCGCCGCCGTCGACGTTGAGCGCGTCGTTCGGGATGCCGAGCTTGTCGCGGCAGTACAGCACCTGCACCGCGAAGGCCTCGTTCAGCTCCCACAAGTCGATGTCGTCGATCGTCAGGCCGTGGCGCTCCAGGAGCCGCGGCACCGCATAGATCGGGCCGATGCCCATCTCGTCCGGCTCGCAGCCGGCAACGCTGAGGCCGCGGAAGATGCCGAGCGGCGAGAGCCCGCGCTTCTCGGCGAGCTTGCCGTTCATGACGACGCAGGCCGAGGCGCCATCGGAGAGCTGGCTCGCATTGCCGGCGGTGATGAAGGCGCCCGGGCCCCGCACCGGCTCGAGCTTCGCCAGGCCCTCGGGCGAGGTGTCGGGCCGGTTACCCTCGTCCCGGGTCAGCGTCATCGCCTGCTCGCCGACGTCGCCCGTCGCCTTGTCCTGCACGAGCTTCGTCGTCGGCAGCGGCACGATCTCGTCGTAGAAGCGGCCGGCCTGCTGGGCGGCGGCGGTGCGCAGCTGGCTCTGCAGCGCATATTGGTCCTGGGCCTCGCGGCTGATCTTGTAGCGCTTCGCCACGACCTCGGCGGTGTCGATCATCGGCAGGTAGATCTCGGGCTTATGCTGGTCGAGCCACTCGTCGTGCAGGCGGTGCTTGTTCTTGTGCTCGTTCTGCACGAGGCTCACCGACTCGACCCCGCCCGCGACCATCACCGGCACGTGGTCGACGATCACGCGCTGCGCCGCGAGCGCGATCGTCTGCATGCCGGACGAGCAGAAGCGGTTGACGGTCGCGCCGCTCGTCGTCACCGGCAGCCCGGCCCGGATCGCCGCCTGGCGGGCGATGTTCTCGCCGGTCGCGCCTTCGGGCAGCGCGCAGCCGATGAGCACGTCCTCGACCTCGCCGGGCTCGATGCCGGCGCGCTCGACGGCGTTCCTGATCGCGTGGCCGGCAAGCGTCGCCCCATGGGTGTTGTTGAAGGCGCCGCGATAGGCCTTGCCGATCGGCGTGCGGGCGGTCGAGACGATAACGGCGTCGGTCATGGGCGGCTCCTCCCCGGTCTTGCCGCACCTTTGCCGGATGGCGCGAGGGGGCGCAAGCGTCCCGCCCGCGGGGGGCGTCCGTGGGCGCGCGGCATCCACCCCGGGCGCGGGTGGCCCGCCGCGCGAAAGGCTGAGCAGGCTCCGCCGCGAAGGGCGTAACCCCTCACCCGGACGGCTCCCGCCGTCTCGACCTCTCCCTCCGGGAGAGGTTGGCTCCTACACCTCCAGCCACTCCTTGCGCACGCCGGCGTTGGCGCGCAGGTCCGCCGGCGTGCCCTCGAAGACGATGCGGCCGTGGCCCATGACGTAGAGGCGCTTCGAGATCGCGAGCGCGATGGTGAGCTTCTGCTCGACGAGGAGGATCGCGACGCCGCGCCCGGCGATCTGCGTCAGGAGCGCGCCGACGCGCTCGACCATCTGCGGCGACAGGCCTTCGGTCGGCTCGTCGACCATGATGAGGTCCGGGTCGCCCATCAGCGTGCGGCAGATGGTGAGCATCTGCTGCTCGCCGCCCGAGAGCACGCCGGCCGGCACGTCGGCGCGCTCCTCGAGGCGGGGGAAGATCGCGAACATGTCCCGCATCGACCAGCGTCCGCCCTCGCGCGCGCCCTTCTGGCCGAGGACGAGGTTCTGGCGCACCGTCAGGCTCGGGAAGATCGAGCGGTCCTCGGGCACGTAGCCGAGGCCGAGGCGGGCGATCTCGAACGGGCGCATGCCGGCGATCGGCCGCTTCCTGAACATGATCGCGCCGTGCGGCGGCACATTGCCCATGATCGCCTTCAGCGTCGTCGAGCGGCCGACGCCGTTGCGGCCGAGCATCGAGACGATCTCGCCTTCGCCGACCGCGAAGGTGACGCCCTGGAGGATGTGGCTCTTGCCGTAATAGGCGTGGAGGTCGGCGACCTCGAGCATCGCGCTCATGCCGGCACCGTGCCGAGATAGGCTTCCTGGACGGCCTTGCTGGCCTTGATCTTCTCCGGCACGTCGGTCGCGATGATCTCGCCGTAGACCAGGACCGAGATGCGGTCGGCAAGCCCGAACACCACCGCCATGTCGTGCTCGACGATGACGAGCGTCTTGCCGCGCGTGACGGCGCGGATGAGCGCCACCGCCTGGTCGGCCTCGCTGTGGCTCATGCCGGCGGTCGGCTCGTCGAGGAGGATGATCTCGGCCCCGCTCGCGATGGTGATGCCGATCTCGAGCGCGCGCTGCTCGGCATAGGCGAGGACGCCGGCCTGCACCTGCCGGCGCCCCAGGAGGTTGATCTGCTCGAGGATGCTCTCGGTCCGGGCCCGCACCTCGGCGAGCGCATCGATGCCGTGCCAGAAGGAGTAGCGGTAGCCGAGCGACCACAGGACGGCGCAGCGCACGTTCTCCCAGACCGAGAGCCGCGGGAAGATGTTCGTCACCTGGAAGCTGCGCGACAGCCCGCGCCGGTTGATCTCGAAGGGCTTGAGGCCGGTGACGTTCTCGCCCTTGAGCCGGATCTCGCCGGCGCTCGGGGCGAAGCGGCCGCTGATGAGGTTGAACAGCGTCGACTTGCCGGCGCCGTTCGGGCCGATGACGGCGTGGCGCTCGCCGGCCGGGATCTCGAGGCTGACGCCGCGGATGATCTCAGTGCGCCCGAAGCGCTTCTCGACGGCGGCGAGCGCGATCGCCGGCGCGCTCACAGGTGCTCCCCTCGTCCTCGCGCCGCGATCGTCGCCTCGTTCCAGGCGCTCGCGACGTAAGGCCAGGTGCGCCGGAACAGGAGGAGCCCGCCGATCGTCATCGCGGCGGCGACGAGCCAGGGCAGCGGCCGCGTCACGTCGAGCGGAATGCGCAGGAACGCCATGTCCGGCCCGTCCGACGCGCGCGACGCGAAGCGATGCGCCATCTCGATCGCCAGGATCGCGCCGAGCGTCATTACGGCGAGCGGGACGAGGCCGACGAGGTAGGCCGGCACGAGCCGGTGCAGCACGCCCGCCCGCCACAAGGGCTGGTGCATCGCCAGGAGGCCGGCGATGCCGTTCGGGGCGAACATCACGATGACGATGAAGAGCAGCCCGAAATAGAGCTGCCAGATCGCCGTCACGTCGGAGAGCATGACCTGGAGATAGGTGACGATGATCGCGCCGATCACCGGCCCGACGAAGTAGCCGACGCCGCCGATATAGGCGGCGAGCAGCACGACGCCGGATTGGCCGAGCCCGACATAGCTCGAGTTGACGATCTCGAAGTTGATCGCCGCGAGCGCGCCGGCGATGCCGGCGAAGAAGCCCGAAAGCGGGAAGGCGATGAAGCGCACCGTCTGCGGATTGTAGCCGACGAACTGGGCCCGCTCGGGGTTCTCGCGCACCGCGTTGCACATGCGCCCGAGCGGCGTGCGGGTGATCGCGTACATCGCGATCATGCAGAGGAGGCACCAGGCGGCGATCAGGAAATAGACCTGGAGCTGCGGCCCGAAATTCAGGCCGAGCACCGGCAAGAGCTTCGTGCGGTTCGTGGTGATCCCCTCCTCGCCGCCGAAGAAGCCGCGCAGGATGTTGGCGCTCGACGCCACGAGCTCGGCGAGACCGAGCGAGATCATGGCGAAGGCGGTGCCGCCGCGCCGCGTCGAGACCGAGCCGAAGATGATGCCGAAGACGAGGCCGGCAAGGCCGCCGACGAGCGGGATCGCGATCACCGGCACCGGCAGCCCGGCGCGGGTGACGGCGTTCATCGCATGCACGGCGAAGAAGGCGCCGAGCCCGTAATAGACCGCGTGCCCGAAGGACAGCATGCCGGTCTGGCCGAGCAGCATGTTGTAGGACAGCGTGAACACGATCATGATGCCCATCAGGCTCAGCATCGTGAGCCCGGCGCCGGATGAGAAGACGTAAGGAACGACGAGGAAGGCGAGCGCCGCCGCAATCCAGACGGCATAGCCGCGCAACGCCCCGCCGGCGGCCGGCACCGGGCCGGTCCAATCGGCGGATTTCGCGACTTCGCTCATGTGTCGCGGGTCCCGAGGAGCCCGGTCGGCCGGAAGATCAGGACCAGCACGAGGAGGAGATAGGGCAGGATCGGTGCGATCTGCGCGATCGTCACCGTCCAGATCTCCGACAGTGCGCTTCCCGGCCCGACGGTGATCCCGAAGGCACCGAACAGGTCGGCGAGCGAGACGTTGAGCGCGACGCCGAAGGTCTGCACGAGGCCGATGAGGAGCGAGGCGATGAAGGCGCCGGCAAGCGAGCCGAGCCCGCCGATCACGACGACGACGAACAGGATCGGGCCGAGAAGGCCGGCCATGCTGGCCTGGGTGACGAGCGCCGGCCCGGCGATCACGCCGGCGATCGCGGCAAGCCCGGTGCCGACGCCGAAGACGAGCATGAACACCCGCGGCACGTTGTGGCCGAGCATCGCGACCATGTCGGGGTGGGTCAGCGCCGCCTGGATGATGAGCCCGGTGCGGGTGCGGGTCAGGACCGCGAGCAGCGCCGCGAAGATGCAGATCGCGGTGAACAGCATGAACATCTTGTAGGCGGGGTAGTTGGTCGAGAAGATCGTGAAGGCCGAGAAGTCGAGCGCCGCCGGCGCGCGGAAGTCGACCGGCAGCTTGCCCCAGACCATCTGCGCCACCTCCTCGATCACGTAGGCGAGGCCGAAGGTGAAGAGCAGCTCGGGGACGTGGCCGTGCCGGTGGACGTTGCGCAGCGCGAAGCGCTCGACGAGCGCGCCGATGCCGCCGACGAGCAGCGGCGCGAGGACGAGCGCGACCCAGAACCCGGCCCATTGGCTGATCTGGTAGCCGAAGAAGGCGCCGAGCATGTAGAAGCTCGCATGGGCGAAGTTGAGCACGCCCATCATGCTGAAGATCAGCGTCAGCCCGCTCGCCATGAGAAACAGCAGCATCCCGTAGAGGACGCCGTTCAGGGTCGAGACGATGACGAGCTCGAGCACGCCGCGGCTCCGGGGCAGGCACCCGCGGCAACGGCGCCGCGGGCGTCGATCAAGACCGTGCCGGCGGTCAGCTCGGCCGGTTCATCTTGCACGTCGTCGGGACGACCGTGTCCTTGGCGTCGACCTTGCCGATCAGCTTCCAGCCCCAGCCGGTGCCTTCCTCGTCGTAGGGCATGTCGCCGGACAGCGGCCCGAAGGAGGAGATGTACATCGGCTGGAAGAACTGGTGGTCGTCGGCCCGCATGAAGGCCTCGCCGCCGTTGAAAGCCTCCATCTTGGTGGTCTCGAGCTTCGGCGCGAATTTCTTTGGGTCGGTCGACTTCGCCTCCTGCAGCGCCTTGAGGAGCGCGTTCATCTCGTTGACGGCGCGCGGATAGAGCACGCTCGAGCCGACCTTCGGCCGGAACGCCTTCTCGAACTCGCGCGACTCCTTGTGGTCGATGTTGGCGATCCCCTCGGTGATCTGGAAGATGCGGTCGGCAAGGCCGGTTTGCTTGGCGACCGTCGGGCCGCCGGCGCCGCCGGCGTAATAGGTGTAGAAATCCGCCTGCAGCCCGGCATCGGCGGCGGCCTTGATCAGGAGGTTCCAGTCCTGGGCCCAGTTGCCGGTGATGATCGAGTCGGCGCCCGACGCCTTGATCTTCGAGATGTAGGGCGCGAAATCGGTGACCTTCTGCAGCGGCGTCACCTCGTCGCCGACGATCTGGATGTCGGGCCGCTTCTCGCCGATCATCTTGCGGGCCGCGGTGCGCACCGCGTGGCCGAAGGAGTAGTCCTGGTTGATTAGGTAGACCTTCTTGATGTTCTGGCGCCCCTTCATGAAGTTCGTCAGCGCCTCCATCTTGATGTCGGAGTTGGCGTCGTAGCGGAAGTGCCAGTAGCTGCATTTCTCGTTCGTCAGCACCGGATCGACGGCAGCGTAGTTAAGGTAGACGATCTCCTTGCCGGGGTTGCGGTCGTTGTATTTCTGCACGAAATCGAGGAGCGCGGCGGCGACCGAGGAGCCGTTGCCCTGGGTGATGATGCGGATGCCGGCGTCGATCGCCTTCTGTGCCGCGACGAGCGATTCCTGCGGATTGACCTTGTTGTCGTAGCCCGTGACCTCGAACTTGTAGTCGCTCTGCTTCCCGTTCAGGAACTCGGCCAGGTACTGATAGTGCTTGAGGCCGTTCTCGCCGGTCGAGGCCGCGCCGCCCGAGAGCGGGTCGATGAAGGCGATCTTGACGGTCTCGGCGGCAACCGCCGGCACGGTGAGCGCGATCAGGCTGGCGGCGCCGATCAGCGCTTGGCGAAGGTTCATCATGGTTCGTTCCTCTCCGATCCGCGATTGTGCCGCAGGCCGGCCTCGCGTTCCCGGGCAAGGTCTCTTCGCCCCGCGCCAGCGTCAAGCGGATTCTCCTGCCGCCGCTGCCGCCGTGCTATCAGGCGGGCGGCGAGCCGAGGGGCGAGGATGCGCGTGTTCACGAGCCCGGCGGAGCTTGAAGCGGCGGTCGGCGCCGAGCTCGGGGTCAGCGGCTGGTTTACCGTCGGGCAGGATCGGATCGACGCCTTCGCGGCGGCGACCGGCGACCGGCAATGGATCCACATCGACGTCGAGCGCGCCCGGCGCGAGTCGCCCTACCGCGGGACGGTCGCGCACGGCTACCTCACCCTGTCGATGCTGCCGGCTTTCATCTACGACGTGATCCGCCTCGACGGCGTCCGTCAGAGCGTGAACTACGGCTCGAACCGGGTGCGCTTCCCGGCCCCGGTGCCGGCCGGCTCGCGCCTGCGCGGCCGCATCCGTCTTCTCGCCGCGGCGCCGCTCGCGGGCGGCGGCGTGCGCGCCACCCTGGAGACCACGGTCGAGATCGAAGGCGCCGACCGCCCCGCCTGCGTCGCCGAGACGCTCGCGGTGCATTATTGGTGACAACCCCACCTCTCCCGGAGTTCTGTAGCTTCGTCGGAATTTCAATAGCTTAGTTTCCCAAACGCCCCTATGAGCGCTCTTTGACCGCAAAAGGGAATTTGGCCTATTCCCAAACCCAACGCAAAAGCCGAGCGGCTCACCGAGCGAGCGCCTGGCGACCTTGCGCTGAGGTGAGTTTCCGGATGCGTGATCTCATCAAGACCATCCCGGACGTGAATGCGCTTCTCGCGCTCGAGCCCGAGGAACTCGGAGCTAAGTTGATTTTTCTCATCGCTCGCCGCGAACGCGACGGCCGCTTTCACCCTAATAGTTATCAGATAGAGCTTGAGTTGGCTGTGCCGCCCGACGCTCACTATCCGCCAGCGCAGGTACCGCAAGCGCAACTCGCAATATCGGAAGCCTTTGCCTGGCTGGAAGCTCAGGCGCTTGTTGTGCCGGAGCCGGGTTACAACGGTCAGAACGGCTGGCGACTGCTCAGCCGCCGAGCACGCCGCTTTGAAACTGAATTAGACTTTTCGAGCTTTGCTGCCGCGCACCGCCTTCCGCGTGAGGCGCTGCATCCGGCTATGTCAGAGAAGGTTTGGCTCGCCTTTATGCGGGGAGATTTTGATGCTGCGGTGTTCCAGGCCACAAGTGCCGTCGAGATCTCGGTGAGGGAAGCGTCTGGGCTTCAAAATTCTGTCTTCGGCGTCGACCTCATGCGCCGGGCCTTCGATGTTCAAAAGGGTCGGCTTACCGACCAGGACGCGGTCAAGGCAGAGCGGGAGGCGCTGCAACACCTGTTCGCCGGCGCCATCGGGTACTTCAAGAACCCGCAATCCCATCGTGAGGTGGCGCTCGCGAAGGCTGACGCGACACTGGAGATCGTGATGTTTGCTAATCTGCTGCTACGGATTGTCGACGAGCGCAGGGCTGCGATCATATGTTCTCCGCAAGCCGACGGCAGCTAGCCGGCCGCCCGGTCGCTCGTAAGCCGGGTTCTTCACCTTGAGCCATTGCCGGCAGCGCCCGGAGGTGTAGCGGCTCGTCAGCCGCTTCGAGATCATGCCCTCGAGCCCCATGGCGCAGGCGTGCCGGAACATCGCCTCGCCCTGCTCGCCTTCCAGGTGCTCCGAGAAGCGGATCGCCGGGCCGGCATTTATTCGATGACCTCGTCGGCGCGGGCGAGGAGGGTTGGCGGCACAGATAACCCTATCGCCTCGGCCGTTTTGCTATTGATGCCGAGCCGGAACGCGATCGGCGTTTGAACTGGCAGGTGTTCCGGACGCTCTCCCTTGAGTATTCGGTCCATGTAGTCTGTGGATTGCATGTACATCGCGCGTAGATTTATGCCGTAGGATATTAAGCCACCATCATTCCTCACGTAGCCGAAGTTTGTGTACATCGCGGGGACGCGATGCTTCCGGGCTAACGCCGCTACGAACTCGGGCTTCCGCGTGAACATCCCATCGTCAAGGAGAATGAGGGCGCAGCCTGCTTCCGAGGCGCAGCGCTTGATAGTCGGCTCGTACTCGTCCGGTGACGTAACGTGCACGATTTGCGGTTTGATCGCGAGTGCTGCCGCTGAGTTCTCAAACGTTGTGAGGTAAAGGTGAGCGTATGGCGCGAGGTCCGGGTTGTAGACCATGGCGATCGTTTGGAGGCCTGGAACCAGTTCTTTCAAAAGCTCCGCCCATTTGCCGCAATTCCCGGCTCCGTGTCGGTGAACCCCGTGATGTTGCCGCCAGGATGGCTGAGGCTTTGCACGATCTTTGCGGCCACGGGATCAGTTACGTTCACGAACAAGATGGGCACGGAGCTTGTAAGCGCTCGCAGCGTGTTAGTTGCAAAGGTGTTGGTGGCGACCAGAAGATCGGGCTTTAGCGCGACAAGCTCTTGTGCCAAGGCCCGGGTCGCGGTGGCGTCACCATTGGGCCAACGGTATTCCAACTGTACGTTTTCGCCCGGCCGCCAACCCCGATCGCGAAGTCCGCGATCAAAAGCTTCGACACGCCAGCGGCCCCACTCTGGGGTGCCGTTCGCGACGAGAATGCCGATGCGCTTCGTATTTTGGGCTACCGATTTAGCCGGGAGAGCTGCAACGAGAACACCACCCCAGAAAGCCGTAATGACCTCCCGCCGCCTTGTATGTCGGGAAAGGAGCATAGTGAGGGGTGACGGGG
>DAINQO010000009.1:35599-36881 GCA_036742625.1 Microvirga sp. | reverse complement strand
CGCCGGCCTCATCGTCATCGACTTCATCGACATGGAGGAGAAGCGCAACAACCGCTCGGTCGAGAAGAAGCTCAACGAATGCCTGAAGAACGACCGCGCCCGCATCCAGGTCGGCCGCATCTCGCCCTTCGGGCTCCTCGAGATGTCGCGCCAGCGCATCCGCACCGGCGTGCTCGAGTCGTCGTCGGTGCTCTGCCCGCATTGCGGCGGCGCCGGGCACGTGCGCGCGACGCCCTCGGTCGCGCTCCACATCCTGCGCTCGGTCGAGGAGACCCTGATCAAGGGCGCGACGCATAATCTGTGCGTCCGCACCCGGCCCCAGGTGGCGTTCTACATCCTCAACCAGAAGCGGACCCATCTGCGCGAGCTCGAAGAGCGCTTCGGCGTCGTGATCAGCGTCGTGGCGGACGAGCATCTGACCGGCCAGACCGTGTTCGCGGTCGACCGGATGGAGCCGGTCGCGCCGCGCGCCGAGCCGCGGCCGGCCGCCGCCACCGTCCGCATCGACGCCATCGCGCCGATCGACGAGCCGGAGGAAGCCGACGACGTCGAGGAGGCGGACGAGACCGAGGACCGCGAGCAGGCCGCCGAACCGGCCCGCGGCGATGCTGGCGAACGGCCGGATCGCGCCGAGCGCCCGGGCGAGGACGGTGGCCGTCGCCGCCGTCGCCGCCGTCGCCGCGGACGCGGCGGCGAGCCGCGGGAGGAGCGCCTCGATGCCGCCGGCGCGCCGGAAGGCGCCGGCGGCGAGGACGAGCTGAACGGCGACGAGGAGAGGTCGGAGGGTGACGCGGCGGAGAGGGTGCAGGACGCCGCGCCGCCGCGCGCCGAGGGATCGGACGAGCGCCCCCGCGGGCGTCGCGACCGGCACCGGCGGGGCCGGGACCGCTGGCGGGATCGGGAAGACCGCGGCCGCGAAGGACGCGAGCCGCGCCCGGAGACCGGTGCTTCCGAGGCGCCGGCGGAGGCGGCAGCGCCGGAGTTCGCCCCGGAGCTCGCCAATGAGTTCGCGCCTGAGCCGCGCGACGAGGCGCCTGTCGCCGCGGACCGCGCTCCCGCGCAGCCTTTCGCCGAGGCGGCACCCGCAGTCGAAGCCGCCGTTCCGAACGGAGCCGACGTGCCGCAAGCGCCCGAGGAGCCGGCGAGGCCTGCGGCGCCGGAGCCGGAGCCCGTCGCGGTCGTGCTGACGCCGCCCGATCCCGACCGTCCGAAGCGCGCCGGCTGGTGGTCGAAGGCGAAGGCGGCGCTCGGCGGGTCCTAGGCTATCTCAGCCAAGGGCTAT
>DAINQO010000009.1:22584-35499 GCA_036742625.1 Microvirga sp. | reverse complement strand
GTCGAAGGCGAAGGCGGCGCTCGGCGGGTCCTAGGCTATCTCAGCCAAGGGCTATTTCAGCCATCCCGCGAGGCGCCGCACCGCCTCGCGGCAGTCGTCCTCCGATCCGGCGAAAGAGAAGCGCAGGTAGTGCGCGCCTTCGATCGGGTCGAAATCGACGCCGGGCGTCGCCGCGACGCCGGCCTCCGCCAGCATGCGCCCCGAGAAGGCGATCGAGTCGTTCGTGAAGCGCGCCACGTCCGCGTAGACGTAGAAGGCGCCGTCGACGGGGTGCATGTCCGTCAGCCCGAGCCGCGGCAGCTCGTCGAGCAGCATGGCGCGGTTGCGGGCGTACCCTTCCCGCACCGCCTCGAGCTCGTCGCGCCCCTCGAAGGCGGCGAGCGCCGCGACCTGCGACAGGTAGGGCGGCGAGATGTAGAGGTTCTGCGCCAGCCGCTCGATCGGCCGCACGAGGCTTTTCGGCACCACGATCCAGCCGACGCGCCACCCCGTCATGCAGTAGTACTTGGAGAAGGAATTGATCGCCACGGCGTCGTCGTCGAAGGCGAGCGCGGTCGCGGCCGGCGCGGCGTAGGTCAGGCCGTGGTAGATCTCGTCCGACACGAACCACAAGCCGAGATCCCGGCAGGTCTCGCCGAGCCGCGCGAGCGCCGCCGCCCCGATCATCGTCCCCGAGGGGTTCGCCGGGCTCATGGCGAGCACCCCGGCGAGCGGCGCTTCGCGGTGCGCGCTGGCGACGGCCTCGGCGGTCATGATCCAGCCCTCGGCCTTCGTCAGCGGGATGACGACCGGCGCAAGGTCGAGCGCCGCGAGGATGTTGCGGTAGGCCGGATAGCCCGGCGCCGTGATCGCGACCCGATCGCCGGGATCGAACAGGCTCAGGAAGGCGAGCACGAAGCCGGCGGAGGAGCCGGTCGTGACGATCACTCGCTCCGGGGCGAGGCTGACCCCGTAAGCCTCCCGGTAGTGGCGGGCAATGCGCTCCCGCAGGGGGGCGATCCCGAGCGCCTCGGTGTAGCCGATGCGCCCTTCGTCGAGCGCCGCCCTGGCGGCCTCCCGGGCGGCGCGCGGCGCCGGCGCCGAAGGCTGGCCGACCTCCATGTGGATGACCGAATCCCCTCGCCTTTCTTTTGCCGCGGCCGCGGCCAAGACATCCATGGCGAGGAACGGCGCGACGCGATCGAGCCGCCGCGCCAGCGACAGGCACGGGACAGGGGGTTTCTTCTTTGGCGACAGGATCGGCTGCACCGGGGGTGAGTAGCCCCTCGGTCCGGCGGGCTCAAGCGGCGTTGCGGCGGGCGATCGCGGCGGCGGCGGCGATCGCCTTGACGCTGGCGCCGGCTTTGGCGCACGCGCAGGATACGCCCGCAAAGACGGTCCTTCTGCGCGACGCCGAGACCGAGCAGCTCCTGCGCGACTACGCGGCGCCGATCTTCCGCGCCGCCGGCATCGACGCCAGGGCGATCGAGATCATCCTCATCAACGACCTCTCGTTCAACGCCTTCGTGGCGAACGGGCGCAAGATCTTCTTGAACCTCGGCGCGCTCATGGAGGCGGAGACTCCGAACGAGATCGTCGGCGTCATCGCCCACGAGACCGGCCACATCGCCGGCGGCCACCTGGCGCGGCTGCGCGACCAGATCGCGAACGCCAAGATCCTCTCCGTCGCCGGCATGCTGCTCGGCGCCGGCGCGGTCGCCGGCGCGATGCGCTCCGGCGACAAGGTTGGCAACACCGGCACCGGTGCCGCCGGCGCCATGATGGGCGGCCAGGAGCTGATCCGGCGCAGCCTCCTGTCCTACCAGCGCTCCGAGGAGCAGGCCGCCGATCAGGCCGCCGTCCGCTATCTCAGGGCCACCGGGCAGTCGCCGAAGGGCCTGCTCGCGACCTTCCGGCGCTTTGCCGAGAGCGGCATGTTCCGCTCGAAGGCGATCGATCCCTACCTCGTGAGCCATCCGCTTCCCGACGAGCGCATCGCCCAGCTCGAGTCGCTCGCGAAGCAGAGCCCGCACCTCGAGGCCAAGGATCCGCCCGCCCTGCAGGCGCGCCACGATCTCGTGCGGGCGAAGATCTACGGCTTTGCCGCCCGCCCCGACACCGTGCTTCGCCGCTATCCCGGCCACAACGCCTCGGCGCCGGCCCGCTATGCCCGCGCCGTGCTCGCCTACCGCAGCGCCCGGCTCGCCGAGGCACTGTCGCTGATCGACGGCCTCATCAAGGAGCAGCCCGGAAACCCGTATTTCCAGGAGATGAAGGGACAGGCGCTGCTCGAGAGCGGTCGCGCCCGCGAAGCGATCGGGCCGCTCCGCCGCGCGGTTGCCGCATCGCCCGGCGCCGTGCCCATTCGCGCCATGCTCGGCCACGCCCTCGTCGCGACCGGTGACCCGAAGCTTCTCGACGAGGCCATCCGGGAGCTCTCCAACGCCACCCAGCGCGAGCCCGAGACCGCCGAGCCGTTCCAGCACCTCGCGACCGCTTACGGCCGCAAGGGCAACATCGCGATGGCCGAGCTCGCCTCGGCGCAGGCGTTCATGAACGCCGGCGACTTCAAGATGGCGCACACCCAGGCGAGCCGCGCCATGGCGAAGCTGCCGCCGGGCTCGCCCGGCCACGTCAAGGCCGAGGACATCATGAACGCCCGCCCGCCGGGTAAAATCTGAGCGAGCCGCGACGGTTTCTTTACGATGGAAGCTTCCACTGCCGGCCGAAGCAGGCCACACCGGCTCGAAGTAAAGCCCGAGCCGCCCGAAGGACGACCCATGAACCTCCGATTTGCGCCTTATGCCCGCTGCCTCGCGCTCGCCGGCGCGCTTGCGGTCGCCGGCCCCGCCGCCGCCCAGGCGCCCTTCACGCGGGAGCAGCGCCAGGCGATCGGCGACGTCGTGCGCGACTATCTCCTGAAGAACCCGGAGGTTCTCCAGGAGGCGATGACCGAGCTCGAGCGCCGCCAGCAGGAGACCCAGAAAGCGGCCCAGGCGGCGGCGCTCGGTCAGTCTCGCGACGCGCTGCTCAACGGCGCGAACGACTTCGCGGCCGGCAACCCGTCCGGCGACCTCACCGTGGTCGAGTTCTTCGACTACAATTGCGGCTACTGCAAACGCGCGCTCGTCGATCTGCAGGCCCTGATCAAGGGCGATCCGAAGATCAGGGTCGTGCTCAAGGATTTCCCAGTCCTCGGGCCGGATTCGGTCGAGGCGAGCCGGGCCGCGCTCGCCGTCAAGCGCCAGCTCAAGGGCGAGAAGCTGTTCGAGTACCACGTCAAGCTCATGGAGACCCGCGGCCGGGTCAACGGCGAGCGCGCCATCGCCCTCGCCAAGGACATGGGCGTCGACGTCGCGAAGCTGCAGAAGGATATGGAGTCTCCTGCCGTGAAGGCGACGATCCAGGAAAACGTCGTGCTCGGCGACAAGCTCGGCCTCTCGGGCACGCCGGCTTTCGTTGTCGGCGACGAGGTCATCTCCGGGGCGGTCGGGCTCGAGCCGATGCGCAAGACCGTTGCCGGGGTGAGGCAGTGCGGCCGGGCGGTGTGCTGAGCACGACGGTCGCCTTGCCGCGCCGAGCAGGGGATTGCTGAGCGCTCCCCTTCCCCCCCAACCGCCCTTCGACTAAGACAGCGCGGCTGCTGGCGTGCGCCGGCGTCGGAAGCATCCCCCGCGATGATCGCCGTTCACGTCCTCAACGGCCCGAACCTCAACCTCCTCGGCCGGCGCGAGCCGAACATCTACGGCGCCCTGACCCTGGCGGAGATCGAGCGCCGGCTGCAGGAGCACGCCGAGCGGGCCGGCATCACGCTCACCTGCCGGCAGTCGAACACCGAGGGCGAGCTCGCCACCTGGATCCAGGAAGCCGGGCTCGCCGGTGCCGGCGTCGTCATCAACGCCGGCGCCTACACCCACACCTCGATCGCTCTCCGGGACGCGATCTCGGGGAGCGGCGCCGTCGCGGTCGAGGTGCACATCTCCAACGTCTACGCCCGCGAGCCCTTCCGCCATCATTCGATGCTGGCGCCGGTCTGCGTCGGCGTGATCTGCGGCTTCGGCGTCGTGAGCTATCATCTCGGACTGGACGCCGTGGCGTCCGTCCTGCGCGAACGCGCGAAACCGAAGCATTGAGACGGCAAGGCTCGGAATGGCCAAGGACATCCCTTTCGACACCGACCTCGTGCGCGAGCTCGCGAAACTGATCGCCGACACCGGCTTGTCCGAGATCGAGGTCGAGAAGGGCGATCTGCGCATCCGGGTTGCCCGCAACCTCGCAGGCGCCGTCACCGTCCCGGTCGTCGCGCCGGCGCCCGCGCCGGCTTCCGGCAGCAGCGCCCTGCCGGCGATCGGGACGGCGGGCCCGGCGCGCGATGCCGTCGCGCCGGCGGCGAACCACCCCGGCACGGTGCCCTCGCCGATGGTCGGCACCGCCTACCGCAAGGCCTCGCCGGACGCGAAGAACTTCATCGAGATCGGCTCGCGGGTCGAGGCCGGCGACAAGCTCCTGCTGATCGAGGCGATGAAGACCTTCAACGACATCACGGCCCCGCGCGCCGGCGTCGTCACCGCGATCTTCGTCGAGGACGGAACGCCGGTCGAGTACGGCGAGCCGCTTCTCGTGATCGAGTGATCGGCGGGCGCGCCGGTCAGATGTTCGACAAGATCCTCATCGCGAACCGGGGCGAGATCGCGCTGCGCATCCTGCGCGCCGCGAAAGAGCTCGGCATCGCGACCGTCGCCGTGCACTCGACCGCCGACGCCGACGCCATGCATGTGCGGCTCGCCGACGAGAGCGTGTGCATCGGTCCGCCGCCCGCCCGCGACAGCTATCTCAACATCCCGACCCTGATTGCGGCCTGCGAGATCACCGGCGCCGACGCGGTTCATCCCGGTTACGGCTTCCTGTCCGAGAACGCGCGCTTTGCCGAGGTCCTGGCCTCGCACCACATCACCTTCATCGGCCCCAAGGCCGAGCACATCCGGACCATGGGCGACAAGATCGAGGCGAAGCGCACGGCAAAGCGCCTCGGCATCCCCTGCGTGCCGGGCTCCGAGGGCGGCGTCACCGACGAAGCCGAGGCGAGGAAGATCGCCGCCGAGATCGGCTATCCGGTGCTGATCAAAGCCGCGGCCGGGGGCGGCGGGCGCGGCATGAAGGTCGCGCGCTCGGAGGAAGACCTCGCGCATGCGCTCGGCACCGCCCGGACGGAGGCGATGGCCGCCTTCGGCGACGACGCGGTCTACATCGAGAAGTACCTTGCGAGGCCGCGCCACATCGAGATCCAGGTGCTCGGGGACGGCAACGGCGATGCGATCCATCTCGGCGAGCGCGACTGCTCGCTCCAGCGCCGGCATCAGAAGGTCTGGGAGGAAGGCCCCTCGCCCGCCCTCAACGCCGCCGAGCGCCAGCGCATCGGCGGCATCGTCGCGGCGGCAATGCGGGAGCTGCGATACGCCGGCGCCGGAACCGTTGAGTTCCTCTACGAGGACGGGCAGTTCTACTTCATCGAGATGAACACGCGCATCCAGGTCGAGCATCCGGTGACCGAGATGATCACCGGCATCGACCTCGTCAACGAGCAGATCAAGGTTGCGGCCGGCTCGCCGATCTCGGTCAAGCAGGACGAGCTTCCGATCGAGGGCCACGCCATCGAATGCCGGATCAACGCCGAGCATCCCTCGACCTTCCGCCCCTCCCCCGGCCAGATCACCTATTTCCATCCGCCGGGGGGACTGGGCGTGCGCGTCGATTCGGCCGTCTATCAGGGCTACACGATCCCGCCCTATTACGACTCGCTCGTCGGCAAGCTGATCGTCCACGGCCGCACCCGCAACGAGTGCCTGATGCGCCTGCGGCGCTCGCTCGACGAATTCGTCGTCGACGGCGTCGACACGACCTTGCCGCTTTTCCGGACCCTCGTGCGCAATCCGGACGTTCAAAACGGAACCTACGACATCCACTGGCTTGAAACTTTCCTGAAAACCGGTGGAATCGAGGAGAGTTGAGCCGGAGGCTCGCTGCAAGCCATGCACGGCGGCGGACGCATCGAGATCACGCCCGAGATCCTGCTTCGGGCCTATGCGGCCGGCATCTTCCCGATGGCGGAGGACGCCGACGATCCGACGCTGTTCTGGGTCGAGCCGCGCGAGCGCGGCGTCCTGCCGCTCGAGGCTTTCCATGTCTCGCGGCGCCTCGCCCGCACGGTGCGGTCCGACCGCTTCGAGATCCGGGTCGACGGCGATTTCGACGCCGTCATCGAGGGCTGCGCAGGCGCCGCTGCCGGGCGCGACAAGACCTGGATCAACGCCCGCATCCGCCGCCTCTACGGCGAGCTGTTCGACCTCGGCCACTGCCACACCGTCGAGGCCTATCGCGACGGGCGCCTCGCCGGCGCACTCTACGGCGTGCGGCTCGGGGCGGCGTTCTTCGGCGAGAGCATGTTCCACGCCGAGCGCGACGCCTCGAAGGTCGCGCTCGTGCACCTCGCCGCGCGCCTCAAGGCGGGCGGCTTTAGGCTCCTCGACACGCAGTTCGTGACCGAGCACCTCGCCCAGTTCGGCGCCGTCGAGCTGCCCCGGCACGCCTATAAGCGCCTGCTCCGGGAGGCGATCGACGCCCAGGCCGACTGGCAGGCTTGGCCAAGGGAGGCGGCGATCTCCGGCGCCGAGGTCCTGCGGGTGCTCGGGACGGACGTCCCGGCCTAAGCATGATCCCGAAAAGTGGCTACCGGTTTTCGGAAAAGATCATGCTCAAACAAAGAGGTAGAGCGGGATGACGACTCGACGAGAAGTCATCGCGCCCTAGCGCGTTCCGCCGGAGGGATCGAAACCGCCGCCGCCCGGGTTCGTCGGGAAGAAGCGGCGGGTCGGCTGCTGGGGCGGCTGCACCGGAACGCCGCGTGGCGGCGGCACGTCGAGCCGCCCATCCTGCGGCAAGCCGGCGGGCGAGACCTGCGGCGCGGGCTGCGCCGTCTGGCGCCGCCCGCGGTCGCGGCCGGTCGAAGGGACCGGGGTCGCGTCCGGATCCTTCGCCTCGACGATGACCTCCTGCCCGCCTTTGCACTCCGTCAGCCAGATGTCGTAGATCGCGTGCTCGATGCCGTGCAGGCCGGGGCTCGAGGCGAACATCCAGCCCGTGAAGACCCGGCGGTATTTGTTCTCGAGCGTGACCTCGTCGACCTCGACGAAGGTCGTGGTCTGCGGGCTCTCGGTCGGCGGGCGCGAATAGCACACCCGCGGCGTCATCTGGAGCGCGCCGAACTGCACCGTCTCGTCGACCTCGACCTCGAAGGAGATGATCCGCCCGGTGATCTTGTCGAGGCCGGAGAACACCGCCGTCGGGTTCTTGATCTTGTCGGCCTGCGCCGCGCCGGCTGACCCAACGAGAAATCCCGCGGCGAGGGCGGCGCTAAGGCGTCCGAGGGTCATCAAATCCGTCCGCATCCCGGCGCGGGCCCCTCTCCGGGCCTGTCTTTTCGCGCGTCGGCCCGGTTAACACGCGAACCGTGATGGAAAAAGGGCAGCGAACCGGGGCCGCCGAGGGTGTCCTTCTGTGTTTGTGCCGGAAATGGGTGGCGCCCCAGCGCTGCAGCCCCGATATGATGGGCCGGCCCGGAACGATGACCGCCCAGCACAAGTTGCCTCCGGACCGCGGCCGCCCCCAGCGCCGCCCCTCGAGTCGTCATGAAACCCCTGAGCGTCCGCCACACCACCTCCTACCGCTATGCGCGCCCGGTGCGCTTCGGGCCGCATCGGCTGATGCTGCGGCCCCGCGACAGCCACGACCTGCGGCTCGTGCGCACCGAGCTTGCGCTCTCGCCCGCGGCCGAGCTTCGCTGGCTCCACGACGTGTTCGGGAATTCGGTCGCGATCGCGACCTTCCGCGAGCCGGCGAGCGAGCTTCGCATCGAGAGCACGCTGCACCTCGAGCGCTACGCCCTCGACCGGCCGGTTTTCGAGCTCGACCCGGACGCGGCGAGCTACCCTTTCGTCTATTCGAGCGAGGACCGCAGCGATCTCGGGCGCCATATCGAGCGCCACTCGCCCGACCCGAACGGCGTCATCGATCACTGGGCCAAGAGCTTCGTGACCGAAAAGCCGATGGACACGCTCCAGCTCCTGTCGAGCATCAACGCCTCGATCAAGGCGCACTTCGCCTACGCGACCCGCGACGAGGAAGGGACGCAGACGCCGGCCGAGACCCTCGAGCGCCACAGCGGCACCTGCCGCGACTACGCCTTCCTGATGATCGAGGCGGCGCGCAGCCTCGGCTTCGGCGCCCGCTTCGTCACCGGCTATCTCTATGACCCGAAGCTCGACGGCGGGCGCGACGACGGCACCACCGGGGCCGGCGCGACCCATGCCTGGTGCGAAATCTACCTGCCGGGGGCCGGCTGGGTCGAGTACGATCCGACGAACGCCCTCATCGGCAGCGCCGCGCTCGTCCGGGTCGCCGTGACCCGCGACCCGTCGCAGGCGGCGCCGATCTCGGGCAGCTATATCGGTGCGCCGGAGGATTACCTCGGCATGCAGGTCGAGGTCGCGGTCACCTCCGGCGACGCCTCGGACGACGCCGCGGCGGCGGAGAGCTACGCGATGCCGGCGGAACGCCGGGCGGCGGGGTGGCGGGCATGATCCATGTCGGCGTCGGCGGCTGGACCTACGCGCCTTGGCGCGGGAGCTTCTATCCGAAGGGCCTGCCGCAGGCGCAGGAGCTCGGCTTCGCGAGCCGCTATCTCACCTCGATCGAGGTCAACGGCACCTTCTACCGCACCCAGGCTCCGGCGACCTTCCGCAAATGGGCCAGCGAGGCGCCCGACGGCTTCGTGTTCGCGCTCAAGGGCCCGGGCTACGTCACCAACCGCCGCGAGCTGCGCGAGAGCGGCCCGAGCATCGCCCGCTTCCTCGAGAGCGGCATCACCGAGCTCGGGGCGAAGCTCGGGCCGATCCTGTGGCAGCTCGCCCACACGAAGCGGTTCGTCGCGGAGGAGTTCGAGGGCTTCCTCGAGCTCCTGCCGCGCGCGCTCAGTGGCACGCCGATCCGGCACGCCTTGGAGGTGCGGCACGACAGCTTCAAGACGCCGGAGTTCGTGGCCCTGATGCGGCGCTTCGACTGGCCGGTCGTCTACGCCCACTCGGACAAGTACCCGGAGATCGCCGACCTGACCGGCGACTTCGTCTATGCCCGCCTGCAGCGCTCGAGCGCCGATCACGAGGCAGGCTACGCGCCGGACGACCTCGACGCCTGGGCTAGGCGGGCAAGGACGTGGGGCGACGGCGGCGAGCCGCCGGACCTGCCGCGAATCGCCGGGCCGGTGCCGCCCCGCCGGCGCGATTGCTTCCTCTATTTCATCTCCGGCGCCAAGGAGCGGAACCCCGCCGCCGCCATGGCGCTGATCGAGCGGCTTTCGCGATAGCCCTCAGCGCTTGATCTCGATCTCCAGGAACGCGTACGGCCCGCCGCTGGCGTTGATGATGTTGTGCTCGACGCCCTCCTCGCGGAAGTACGGCACGCCGTCCTTGAGCGGCGCCTCGCGCGTGCCGCCGCCCGGCTCCTCGGCCAGGAGCTTGCCGTCGCCGAGCGGCACGATGACGTAGTCGTGGCCGTGGCGGTGCCAGCCGGTCTCGGCGCCGTCGGAAAAGCTCCACTTCGTGACGACGACGCGGTCGTTGTCGATGAGCACCTGCGGCTCCGCCTGGGGACGTGACACCGGGCTACTCCCGTTTCGGTAACCGAGCCCATAAACCGCCCGCACACCATGTGTCCACGCCGCGTGCGCCGCCGTACCGCGCCTTAACGCATTCGCGCCAATACTCGCCTTGTTCGCGCCAAATGCGACGGACACGCCGAGCCGATGCCGCTCGCGGAGGACAAAGGCCATGAGCGGTTCAGCGGTTGCGCAGGCGCTTTTGAAGCTGGTCTTGTTGATGATGCTGATCGCCGTGGCGCTGAAGACCCGTGGTCTGCGCCGCTCCGCCTATCCCGGCTCCGCACGCTAGCATCGCATCGCGGCAGGCGGGCGCTATGCCGCCTGCCCGGCTTGCGCCTCCGCCTCCATGTCGCGGCCCTTGAGGCCGCCGGGGCGGCACATCTTCGGATAGAGCCGCGACATCTCGGCGATCAGGTACTTCACCGGCACGTCGAAGAAGGCGCCGTGCTCGACCACATAGGTCATGAAGCGCCGGCCCTCGCCGTCATGGGCCTGCAGCAGGGCGTCCGAGCGGCCGTCGAAGGCGAGCGGCACGACCCCGAGCTTCGCGCACAGCGTATCGTTGAACGTCGGCGTCGCCTTGACCCAGGCGCCGTCGAGGAACAGCTCGGTGTAACCGTGGAAGGCGAAGACGTCGGTCCCCACCTCCTCAAGCAGCTTCGGCGTCGCAAGATGGTTCTTCACGTCGGCGAGCCCGAGCCGGGCCGGGATGCCGGCGGCGCGGGCGAGCGCGCAGTAAAGCGACGCCTTGCCGACGCAGTAGCCGCGTCCGGCGGCAAGGACGCTCGACGCCCGGAAAGTCTCGGGATCGGTGTAGTCGACGTAAGGGTCGTAGCGGATCGCGTCGCGCACGAAGAGGTAGAGCCGCCGCGCGGCGTCGACCGCGCCCGCCGCCCCGGCCGCGGTCTTCCCCGCCTCTGCGTGGATCGCCGGATGATCGCTGTCGATGAATTCGGCCGGGCTGAGAAAGAGACGCAGATTGTCCATCATTGATTCCGTTGTCGGCGCGAGCGGATTCGGTCCTTGCGTTCGGCGCGCGCAATGGCACTAAGCTCCGGCGGCCCGAAAGGCCAGCGGGGGCGACGAATGGCGGAAAAGCATCGCATCGCGGTGGTCGGGCTCGGAATGGCGCTGAAGCCGCATCTCCAGAGCCTGCGCGAGCTCTCCGGGCGCGTCGAGATCGCGGCCTGCTATACCCCGAGCGAGGAGCGCCGCGAGGCTTTCGGGCGCGACAATCCGGACCTCTCGATCACCGACAGCCTCGAGCGGGTGCTCGCCGACAGGTCGATCCGCTCGGTCGTCTTCTTGACGCCGCCGACGACGCACCAGGACCTCGTCCAGCGCTGCGCCGCCGCCGGCAAGCACGTGCTCCTCGAAAAGCCGCTCGAGGTCACGGTCGAGCGCGGGCGGCAAGCGGTCGAGGCGATGGAGAAGGCCGGCCTTCGCCTCGGCATCGTGCTGCAGCACCGTTTTCGCGCCGCCTCGCGGCGGCTCGACGCGCTGATGCGCGGCGGCGAGCTCGGCGCGCTTCTGTCGGGCTCGGCCTCTATTCGCTGGTGGCGCGCGCCTGAATACTTCGCGCAGCCGGGCCGGGGCATGAAGGCCCGCGACGGCGGCGGCGTGCTCCTGACCCAGGCGATTCACACGCTCGACCTGTTCCAGAGCCTGACCGGCCCGATCGCGCGCGTCGCCGCGTTTGCCAAGACCTCGCCGCTGCGCCGGATCGATACCGAGGACATCGTCTGTGCGGCGATCGGCTTCGGAAACGGCGCCGTCGGCGCGATCGACGCCACGACGGTGTCGTTCCCGGGCTTTCCCGAGCGCATCGAGCTCGCCTGCGAGAACGCGACGGCGGTGCTGTCGGTCGAGACCCTGGAGGTGTTCTGGAAGGACGGCCGCGTCGAGCGCATCGAGGGCTCGAGCGCCGGCGGCGGCGGCGCCGATCCCATGGCCTTTTCGCACGAGGCCCACAAGGCGCTGATCACCGACTTCCTCGATGCGGTCGAGGGCAACCGCGACCCCGCCGTCAGCGGGCGCGAGGCGCTCAAGGTCCACCGGCTGATCGAGGCGCTGCTGCGCTCCTCCGAGGAAGGCCGCGTCGTCGAGATCGAGCAACACTGAGGAAGACCCGTGGCGAACGACGACATCCGAGCGACACCGCGTCTGAAGGCGCCAGCCGGCGCCTGCGACACGCACATGCATTTCTACGACGCGCGCTACTCGACGGCGCCGACGGCGACGATGACGCCGCCGGATGCGTCGGTCCCGGAGTACCGCGCCGTCCAGCGCCGCCTCGGCCTGTCGCGGACGGTGATCGTCCAGCCGACGACCTACGGCACCGACAACCGCTGCACGCTCGAGGGTATCGCCGGGCTCGGGCTCGACAGCGCGCGTGGCATCGCGACCGTCGACGACAGCGTCGGCGAGCGCGAGCTCGAGGATCTGACGAGCCGCGGCATGCGCGGCGCGCGCTTCCATATGCTGCGCGGCGGCGCCATCGGCTGGGACCAGCTCGACCGCATCGCGGCGCGCGTGCAGGGCTTCGGCTGGCATGTGCAGCTCCAGCTCGACGGGCGCGAGCTGCCGGAGCGTGAAGCGCAAATCCGCGGCTGGCCGGGCATGATCGTGACCGACCACATCGGCAAGTTCCTCGAGCCGGTGCCGCTCGATCACCCGGCCTTCCGCTGTCTCGTCGGGCTCGTCGAAAGCGGACGCGTGTGGGTCAAGCTCTCGGCCATGTACGAGGTCTCGAAGGCCGGGCCGCCGCTCTACGACGACGTCGGCCGGCTCGCGACGGAGCTCGTCCGCATCGCGCCCGAGCGCATGCTCTGGGCCTCGAACTGGCCCCATCCGGGGCAGCCGCGCCAGGACGAAGCGGTGCTCCTCGACACGCTGCTCGCCTGGGCGCCGGACGACGCGACGCGACGGAGAATCCTCGTCGACAACCCGGCCGAGCTGTACGGGTTCTGACGGAAGGGACGTCATCCCGGACGCGCGCAGCGCGAGCCGGGATCTTCATGCGTTCGTGCGTCGGAAGGTCCCGGATAGCCGCTTTGCGGCTTCCGGGATGACGGCAAGGCTTTTCCTGAAAATACCCGGCTGATCTGACCAACCGGCCGGCGCCGCCGCAGGTCAGCCGAGCACGACCACCTTGGTGCCGATCGGGGTTCGGGCGTAGAGGTCGATGACGTCCTGGTTGATCATGCGGATGCAGCCGGAGGAGA
>DAINQO010000009.1:21155-22484 GCA_036742625.1 Microvirga sp. | reverse complement strand
CGGGCGTAGAGGTCGATGACGTCCTGGTTGATCATGCGGATGCAGCCGGAGGAGACGTTCGAGCCGATCGTCCACGGCTCGAGCGTGCCGTGGATGCGGTAGAGCGTGTCCTTGCCGTTCTGCCACAGGTACATGGCCCGCGCGCCCAAGGGGTTGCGGGGGCCGCCCGGGACGCCGACGCCGCTGCGCAGCTCGCTGAGCTGGCTGCGCAGATCGCGCTGGCGGGCGATCATCTCCTTCGGCGGGTACCAGTCCGGCCATTCCTGCTTGTCGTTGATCGTCGCGACGCCGGACCAGGCGAAACCCTGGCGCCCGACGCCAACGCCGTAGCGCATCGCGCGCCCGCCCTCCTGGACGTGGTAGAGGTGGCGCGCCCTCGGATCGATGACGATCGTGCCCGGCGCCTCGCCGCGCAGATAGGTCACGCGGGTGCGAAGGTAAGCCGGGTTGATGCGCGACAGCGGCGCGGCCGGGATCGGGAAGCGCTCCCCCGCGACCGGGCCGTAGAGGCCGGCGAAGCGCGCGTCGAAGCCGCCGCCGCCGAAGCCCTCGACCGCGGGCGGCGGCTCCGCGCCCGGCACGACCGGGACCTCGCCGCAGGCGGCAAGGCTCGCCGCCGCAAGGCTGGTTGCGGCCCCGGAGAGGACGGCACGTCGACTAAGATCCGGCATGGCTCGCTCCAAGCTTCAAGCGGCCGGTACCGGCACGAGGGCCGGCGCGGCGAAGCCCTGAGCTTTGCAAAGCTCGCGCGCCCGATCAATGCGGGCATTGCCGCCGGGCCGCGATCTCACGCAGCTGTGCGCAATCAACCTTAACCGTGGATGTGGTCAGCCGGTCTTCGCGTAGCGCTTGCCGCGCTTATGGCGGCGCGTCCACCGCTCTCGCTTCGGAGCCGCTTTCTTGATGGAGGCGGTCTGCTCGGCCGCCGCCTGCTCGGCCTTCGCCTGCTCCTCGCGGCTCCGCGCCGCCTGGGCAGCGAGGGTGGTAAGCTCGGTGCGACGGCTTGCGAGCTCGCTCTGCGTCGCCGCCAGCGCGGCTTTCGCCTTCTCCTGAGATTCCTTCGCACGCTCGAGGCTTAGGCGCGCGGTCTGAAGCTCGGTCTCGAGCGCCTTGAGGTCCGCGACCTTCGCCCGCTCGGCGAGGATCGCCGTCTCGAGCTCGGCCCGCCCCTGCCTCAGCTCGCGGATCTCGCGCGCTTGCGCCTGGGCAAGGGCGGCGTCGTGCTCGGAGGTGAGGAAGAAGGCGCCCCACCCGCCGGCGGCCGCCAGTACGGCGAGGACCGCCGCCCAGCGAGAGGCGACGTCGGAGACGCTCGTTGCCATTGCGCAA
>DAINQO010000009.1:0-21055 GCA_036742625.1 Microvirga sp. | reverse complement strand
GAGGACCGCCGCCCAGCGAGAGGCGACGTCGGAGACGCTCGTTGCCATTGCGCAAACCCTTGTTCTTGGTGCGGCACCCCTTGAGACCCCGATGCCGCAGGGACAGCATCTTGCGCTTTAGTGTGACGAGAAAGCGGCAGCGCTTCGTAGGCTCGTCAGCCGGACGTGAACGACCGCCGTCCCGAGCACAACCATCGCGAGGATCTGGTGGGCGAGGCCGGCCCAGATGGGTACGGCAAGGAGCAGCGTCACGATGCCGAGCGCGAGCTGGGCCGTGACGAGCGTGGCGAGAAAGCCGGCGCGGCGTGCCGCCGTCCAGCCCTCCCCGGCACCACCGGCCCCGCGCGCCTGCACGGCATGGAAAACCGCGAGCCCGACGACGAGATAGGCGCCGAGGCGATGGTTGAGCTGCACCAGGCCGACATTGTCGACGAAGTTCTCGATCCAGGGGCGCACGGCGAAAAGACCGTCGAGCGACGGCGCCAGCCCGCCATCCATCAGCGGCCAGCTGTTGTAGGCAAGCCCCGCCTTCGAGCCGGCGACGAGCCCGCCGAGGGCGATCTGGACGAAGACCAGGGCGAGAAGGAGGAAGGCCGTGCGCCGAATGCTCCCCGGCTCTCGGCAGAACCGCGCGGCGCCGTTGAGACCGGTCGCCACCCAGAGGATGGCGGCGAGGATCGCCGCGGCGAGGAGGAGGTGGAGCGTCAGCTTGATCGGCGCGACCGCGGTCATGCCGGGCTTCAGCCCGGAGGCGACCATGATCCAGCCGACGGCGCCCTGCAGCCCCCCGAGCGCGCCGATGGCCAAGAGCGTGAGCGCGAGGCGGCGGCTGAGCGCCCGCCTCGCCCAGAACCAGAGGAACGGCAGGAAGAACACCAGCCCGATGAGCCGCCCAAGCTGCCGGTGCGCCCATTCCCACCAGTAGATGAACTGGAACTCGGCAAGGCTCATGCCCTGGTTAAGGAGCGCGTATTGCGGGCTTGCCTTGTATTTGGCGAATTCGGAGAGCCAGGCCGCGTCCGAAAGCGGCGGGATGGCCCCGGTGACCGGCCGCCACTCGGTGATCGAGAGACCCGACCCGGTGAGCCGCGTCGCGCCGCCGACCGCGACCATCGCGATGACGAGCCCGGCGAGCCCGTAGAGCCAGCGCCGGACAGCCGCAGGCGCCCTCTCGGCGTCCCCGGCGGCGAGATCGATCGATGCTCCGGCGGTCGCTATCGCCATGGAAAACCTTGCGAATGGGCGAAAAGGCTTGATCGCCCGCCTCAACCGCGACACATAGGCCGCCTATCGCGGCGGCACAACGAGCCCGTCGCCGCACTCCCGCCGCTTGGACCTCCCGCCGAGAATGCCCCGCCGCCTGCGCAAACTCATCGGCACGGTCGTGATGATCGCCTTCGTGATGGCCTACGCGCTCTTTGCCATGGCGCTCGCGGACAGCCGCGTCTCGGAGGCGCCGGAGCTCGTGCGTGCGCTCGCCTACGCGGCGCTGGGCCTTGCCTGGGTCCTGCCGCTGATGCCGCTGATCCGGTGGATGGAGCGCCCGGACCCGGGCTCCGTGTGATGGCGCTGCTGCTTTAAGGAAACGCGATGAAGCGTATCGTCTTGGTCTTCTTGTTGATCCTGCCTTTCGCCGCCGCCGCGCAGCCGGCGCCGAAATCGATCGCCGATTGCGAGCGGATCAAGGCCGATCTCGCCTACAATCAATGCCTTGCGAGCTTCGGACCGAAGATGGGCGAGCGCCGCAGCGCCCGCGTCGGGGCGCCGGCGGACGACGATGCGCCGGTCGCGACCCGCAGCCGCCGCGGCCGATCCGGCTACGCCCGTCGCGGCGGGCGCCAGCGGGCCTCGTTCGAGATCGGGCGAAGCCGTCAGACGCTCAGGGTCAGCCCGAGCTGGCGCGGCGGCACGTCTCGCCGGCGCGGGCGGTGAGACTTCCCCTCAGGCGACGTTGAGCCTGCGGCCTCTGTTCCAGGCCAGGAACGGCACGCCGGAGAGCATCGCGCGCAGCGCATCCTCGCGTTGGAACAAGCCGTTGACGGAAATCCGCGGCAGCGCGTGCAGGTGCGCCCCATGCACGGGAAAGAGATGGCCCGGGCGCGTCGTCACGGCGGTGGCGAAGCCCGCTCTTGCGCAAAGGGCGAACTCCCTCGGTCCGGCGGAGGTCGGGTCGCCGACCGGGTAGGCGAAGTGGCGGACCGGCACCCCGAGCTTCGCTTCGATCAACGCCTTGCTGCCGGCGATTTCCCGGCCGGCGACGTCGGCCGGCCATTTCGCGAGCATCGGATGGGACGGCGTGTGGGCCCCGATCGTCGCGCCCGGCTCCGCCGCAAGAGCGCGGAGCTCATCCCAGTCGAGGCACAGTCGGGTCGCGAGCGCGGCGGGATCGACTCCGGCTGCGTCGGTCAGAAGCGCGACGGTCGCTCGGAGGCGTTCCTCGGGACCGTCGCGAAGGAGCCAGTAGAGACGCTCGAAGGTCGCCGCTTTCTCGTCCGGCGTCGCGCAAGCCGCCTCGAAGCAGGCGCCTCCGACGCTGACCGCGACCCGGTCGAGCCGCGCGATCGCCTCCTCGAGCTCGAGCCACCACAGCCCGCCGGCGCCATCCGCGAACCGGGTCGTGACGAACACGGTGAAAGGCGCCCCGTGCCGGCGAAGCACCGGAAGCGCGTGCTCGGCGGTGTCGCGATAGCCGTCGTCGAAGGTGATCGCCGCGAAAGGCCGTCCCGGGCGCCGCAGGCGCAGGGGCACCTCGTCGAGCGGGACGAGATCGAAGCCGAGCTCGACGGCGATCGCGAGCGCGCGGTCGAGGAACTCCGGGGTGATCTCGAGCAGCCGGTTCGGCGCGAAAGCGCGGTCGCGCCAGGGCCGGACGTGATGGAACATGAGGATCGCGCCGCAGCCCTGCGCGAGCGGGCGCAGCCAGCGGTCGGCTCGAAGCGCCGAGGTCGCGGCGAATGCGGCCGCGAACAGGCGATGCTTCAGCGAACTCATGCCGGCAGTTTAGCCGCGACTTAACAAAGCTTTGTTACCGGTCCGGGGAGACGCTTGCAGAGGTGCTCATGACCGCCGTCCCCCGTGCATCGGAGTTCGCGCTTCCGACCGCGTCCGCGCGTCCGCAGGCGTCATCCTTCACGGTCGAGGCGATCCGCGATCTCGCCGCGGCCGAGACGATCTGGCGCGAGCTCGAGGCGGACGGGACGAGCTCGCCCTATCAGCGCTTCGATTGGCAGAAGGCCTATGTCGAGGCTCTGGCCGAGAGCCGCGGCTTCGAGCCGTGCGTGCTCCTCGTCCGGGACGGCGACAGCCGCCCCTGCCTTTTGATCCCGCTCGCCATCGAGCGCCGGCCGGGCCTCTGCGCCGCGGGCGCGATCGGCGGCAAGCACGCGAACTACCACCTGCCGCTCATGGCCGCGGGCGCGGCGCTGCCCTCGCCGTCCGCGCTCCGCACCCTGCTGCGGCAGGCCGGCCGCCGGCTCGGCATCGACGCCTATGCCTTCACGAACCTGCCGCTGTCCTGGCGCGGCGTCGCCAATCCGCTCGCCTCCGGCGGACGGCCGAGCCCCAGCAACGGCTACCGCCTCATCCTCGCCGGGAGCGCCGAGGAGACCTGGCACGCGCCCTGAGCAAGGACGCGCGCAAGAAGCTTCGCCAGAAGGACAAGAAGCTGCGCGAGCGCGGTCCGGTGGTCCACCGGGTGGCGGCGACGTCCGCCGAAATCGCGCCGATTCTTTCGGCGTTCCTGGCCCAGAAACGCGAGCGCTTCCGCGCGACCGGCATTCCGGACCCATTCGCCCTGCGGCGACTCAGTCCTTCCTGCACCGGGCGTGTCTTGCCGGTCTCGGCGAGGCGCGGCCGGCGATCGAGCTGCACGCGCTGACGATGGGCGGGCGTGTCCTCGCGACCTTCGGCGCGGCGGTGGACGCGACCCGCTGCTGCGGCATGTTCACCTCCTTCGACGCCGATCCGGAGATCGCGCGCTCGAGCCCCGGCGAGCTCCTCATGCTGGAGGTCATCCGGCACCAATGCGCAGAAGGGCGGCGGGTCTTCGATCTCGGCGTCGGCGAGGCGCGGTACAAGAGCTCGCTTTGCGACGAGGTGGAGGAGCTCGTCGACGTCTCCCTCCCGGTCACCGCCCGGGGCCATCTCTACGTCGCCGCGTTCGGCGGCTTCCTGCGCCTCAAGCGGCTCGTCAAGCAGACCCCATGGCTCTGGCAGGGCTTCACCCGCCTCCGCAGCCGCCTCGGCGCGAGCTGAGCGGCGCGGCAGGCTTGCCAAAACGCGGCACAGCGTGATCAATCCATGAGGTCGGCGGAAGCCGCCGTCGAGTGGAGGGAATCATGGCCAAGGGGCAGAAGCGCAGCAATCGCGAGGCCAAGAAGCCGAAGCAGGACAAGCCGAAGGCCGGCGCCCCGGCATCGCCTTTCGCGGCCGGAAGCGATCGCTCCGGCGCCAAGCCGAAATAGGCCGGAGGCGGCCTCAGGCCGCGACGAGATCGGCTTCGACGGGCTCCGCTTCGCGCGCGACGACCACATCCGGCGCGCCGGCCGCGTTGGCGCGCTCGTAGAACGCGACGAGCGGCGGGCTCGTCGCGTCCTCGTTCGAGACGATCACCACCGTGTCGACGCGCGGCGCGACGAGCGCGAGAAGCGCCGCATTGGTGCTGTCGTGCAAGAGGCACACGACCCAGTCATAGGTCTGGTCGAAGGCTTGCAGCGCCACGTCGACGGCAGGCGCTTCCTCGACCAGGCGCGTGCCGTCGAGAAGCCCCGCTCCGACGATGTGCAGCCGGGAGCGGCCGTCCCGGCCGATGATGTCGGAGAACGAGACATCGCCGGCGACGAGATCCGTGAAGCCGTGACGGAACTCCGGCGCTCCGGCATCGATCGACAGCATGATGACCCGGTGATGCGCGGCGAGCGTGCGGCCGAGAGCCTTCGCGAGCTCCGGCCCGTTGCCGCCGCGCTCGAGCCCGCTGACGAGGACGCGCCGTCCCCGGCCTTGCGGCAGCGTCTGCGACAGGCGCGCGATCAGCGCGTCGAGGTCGAAGCGGGCGTGATCGACGTTCGCCGCCGGCGGCGGCAATGCCGGCCGGACGTTCGCGGACGCCGCCTGCCCCTCGCCGAACGAGGGTTCACGGGCGAAGCTGAACCGGCTGCGATCGGCCTCGCCGTCGGGCTCCGCCACCGCCTCTTCTTCCGGGTAGGACGACGGCGCGACGGCGCTCGCGACGCTCGGGCCGGCGAGGAGCTCGCGGCCGACGATCCATCCGGCGACGAGGATCACGGCGGCAAGCGTCGCGAACAGGATGATCGGAATCTTCTTCGGGAATGACGGCCGATCCGGCGTGATCGCCCGGGAGACGATGCGCGCGTCCGGCGGCACCGCATTCTCCGCGTCGCGGGCGGTCGCCTCGCGATAGCGCGCGAGATAGGATTCAAGCTGCTCGCGCTGCGCCCTCGCCTCGCGTTCGAGCGCGCGCAGCTGCACCTCGGCCTCGTTCGCTTGCGACACCACGCCCTTCTGCGCGTCGATCGCCGACTGCAGCGTCTCGACCCGCGAGCCGGCGATCTTGGCATCGTTCTCGAGCGTACGGACGGTGCGCTCGGCGGCGCCGCGGACCTGGGCCTCGAGGTCGTTCACCTGGGCGTTGAGCTCCTTGATCCGCGGGTGCTCTGGCAAGAGCGTGCGCAGCTCCAGCGCAAGCTGGGCGCGCAGGTTGATGCGTTGCTCGATCAACCGGCGGATCAGCTCGTTGTTGGCGACGTCCGGGATCTCGAAGGTGCGCCCGCTCTTGATCATCTCGCGAATGAGCCGCGCCTTCGCCTGCGAATCCGCCAGCGAGGTGCGGGCCTGCGCAAGCTGCGTGCTGAGGTCGCTCAGCTGCTGCGCATTGATGCCGACATTGTTGGTGCCGAGGAGGAGCCCGGCCTTGCGGCGATACTCCTCGACCTTCGCCTCGGCCTCGCCGACCCGCTGCCGAAGCCCGTCGATGTTGGTGCCGAGCCAGCCCGACGCGTTGCGGGCCATGTCCTTCTTCGCGGCCTCCTGCATGGCAAGGTAGAGCTCGGCGATGGTGTTCGTACCTTTCGCGGCAAGCTCCGGATCCTTGGAGCGAAACTCGACCGCGACGATGCGCGATTTTCCGACCGGATAGACCAGGAGGCGCTCGTAATAATTCTCGAGCACGCGGTCCTCGGGCGGACGGTCGAGCGGGTTCTTGGTGAGGCCGGTGAGAATCATCAGCCGGCGAACCAGGCTGATCTCGCCGGCAAGCGGGTCGAACTCCTCGTTGCCGACGAGCCCCAGCTGCTTGATGGCGTCGCGGGCGAGATCGCGCGACATGACCACCTGGACCTGGCTCGCGACCGCCTGCTCGTCGATGAGCGGCTGCTGCTCGCCGCGGTCCTGGGTCGGACGGGTATAGAAGCTGTCGCGGCTCTCGAGGATGAGCTTCGCCTCGCCGGTGTAGCGCGGCGGCACCAGGGTGACGAAGAGGACGGAGGCCGCGAAGGCCGCGATCCCGGCGCCGGCAAGGAGCCGCCAGCGGCCGCTCAGGAGCCGCGTCATGTCGCCGAGGTGCACGGCCTCGAGGCGCCCGTCGGCGGCGTCGGGCGCTGCAGGAGCGGTGGCGAAGGAATTCATCGGACGACCCCGGGCCGGTGAAGCGAGTCAGGGTCGATTACGACTCATTAAGGTTGCCGCACGGTTAAGACCGCGCCGCCGAAGCTTTCGCGCCGGCCGGACGCTGGTGAAGTTTTATTAACCATGATGGACGAAGACTTCAGCCAGTTTCCATCCGCCCGCGAGTCTCGTCACACCTCATGAATCGGCGAACCGCCCTCCTCCTCCTCGGCTCAGTGCTGTCGCTCGGCGGCTGCACGCACCCGCCCTATGGCGGCGAGTACCTCGAGATCCCGACCGGAAGCGCCTACACGCTGTCCAGCGGCGACCGGCTGCGCATCATCGTCTTCGGCCAGGACAACCTCTCGAACATCTACGCCGTCGACGGCAGCGGACGCATCTCGATGCCGCTCATCGGCCTCGTGCGCGTCGCCGGCCAATCGACCGCGCAAGTCGAGCACGCGATCGCGGAGAAGCTCAAGGCCGGCTACGTCCGCGAGCCGAAGGTGACGGTCGAGGTCGACGTCTATCGACCCTTCTTCGTGCTCGGCGAGGTCACGACCTCGGGCCAGTTCCCTTATGTGAACGGGATGACGGTGCAGACGGCGGTCGCGATCGCCGGCGGCTACACGCCGCGCGCCACCAGGGATTACGCCGAGCTCACGCGCCAGGGCAGCGACGGCAGGCTCGTCACCGCCGCGGTGCCGATCACCTTCCCGGTGCGGCCGGGCGACACCATCGTGATCAAGGAGCGGTGGTTTTGAACGCCGAGCCGAGCCGGCACCTCGCCGCCTTCTCGCGCCATTCCAACGCAACGAGCCTCGGCTCGCCGCTTCGCATCCTGCACGTCTTCCGGGCGCCGGTCGGCGGCCTGTTCCGCCATGTCGTCGACGTCGCCCGGGCGCAGATCGCGCGCGGCCTCGACGTCGGCATCTTCTGCGACAGCTCGACCGGCGGCGAGCGCGCCGCCCAAGCCCTCGACGAGCTCAGGCCGGGGCTGACGCTCGGCGTCACCCGCGTGCCGATGTGGCGCAACCCGCACCCGCTCGACGCGGCGGCGCTCTATGCCTTCAACAGAGCCTATCGCAGCTTGAAGCCGAACGTCCTCCACGGCCATGGCTCGAAGGGCGGCGCCTACGCTCGGCTCGCACTCTCGCCCGGCCTCGACCGCGGCACGATCCGCGCCTACACGCCCCACGGCGGCAGCTTCAACTACAAGCCCGGCACCGTCATGCACCGCCTCTACATGACCGCCGAGGCGATCCTCGCCAAGCGCACCGACGTCTTCCTGTTCGAAAGCGGATACATCGGCGCCCGCTTCCGCGACAGCGTCGGCGAGACCGACCGGACGGTCCGCATCGTGCTCAACGGCATCAGCGACGCCGAGTTCGAGCCCATCGCGCATGTGCCCGACCCGTTCGATCTCGTCTATGTCGGCGAGCTGCGCCAGGCCAAGGGCATCGACACCCTCATCGACGCGGTGGCGCTGTTGCGGCGCGAGCGGCGCTTGCGGCTGACGCTGCTGATCGTCGGGTCCGGGCCCGATGACCGCGCGCTCCAGGCCCGCGCCAAGGAGGCCGGCATCTGGGATTCGGTCGCCTTCGTGCCGCCGCAGCCGATCCGGCACGCGCTGGCGCGTGGTTCCGTCATGGTGATCCCCTCCTACGCCGAGTCCCTTCCCTATGTGATCCTCGAGGCGGCGGCCGCGGCTCAGCCGCTCGTGGCGACGAATGTCGGCGGCATCCCGGAGATCTTCGGCCCGCATGCCGGCGACCTCATCCCGGCGCGCGACGTGTCGTCGCTCGCAGCCGCGATCGAGGCGAAGCACGCCGAGAGCCCGCAGGAGCGCCGCGCCAAGGCGGAGCGCCTCAGCGAGTTCGTGCGCTGCCGCTTCTCGCTCAAGCAGATGGTCGACGGCGTCCTTGCCGGCTACGAGGCCGCCTTCGCGGCGCGCGGGGTCGTGGCCGAACCTCTCGCGGCGGCGCGTTAAACCTCCCTCAAACTCCCATCCCTAAACTGCCGCCAGGGCGGGCTGCGGCGCGACCGGCGGATCGCTCCGCCGGGCCTGCAGGATGGGTTGGAGCGTATGAGCGGCTTCGATATTCGCGATTTCATCCAGGCGGCCTCGGCCGCCGTCACGGATGGCGGGCCGGCACGCGCGCCGCGGCGCAAGCTTCGTACGCCGACGGCCGAGGGCGTCGTGGACGTCGATGTGCGCCCGAGCTACTCGCCGGTGGTGCTCGAAGGCGCCGTCCGACTGAGCGAATTCATGATCGTCGCCGGTCTCGGCGTGCTCGTTCACCACGTCTACCTGTCCGAGGTCGTGCCGTTCGACCTGCCCTACGCGACCGCCGTCATCGGGCTTGCCGCCTTGACGGTGCTCGTGTTCCAGGCCGCCGGCGCCTATGCCGTGTCGGCGTTCCGGGCCTTTTTCCTGTTCGGCCTCAGGATCATCGCCGCCTGGTCGCTCGTCGTCCTCATCGCCCTGACGGTGGTGTTCTTCGCCAAGATCGGCGGCAACTTCTCCCGCGTCTGGCTCGCGAGCCTTTACTTCCTCGGCGCCGGGGCCCTCGTTCTCGAGCGGCTCGCGCTGTCCTTTTTCGTATCGGCGGTGACGCGCGCCGGCCGGTTCGACCGCCGCACCGCCATTGTCGGCGGCGGCGCTGCGGCGGAGGCCATGATCAAGGCGCTCGATGCCCAGCCCGAGAGCGGCATCCGCATCGTCGGCCTCTTCGACGACCGCGACGAGGCCCGCTCGCCCGACGTCGTCGCCGGCTACCCGAAGATGGGCAGCGTCGAGGATCTCGTCGAGTACGCCCGCCGCACCAAGCTCGATCTCGTCATCTTCACCCTGCCGATCTCGGCCGAGCGGCGCATCCTGCAGATGCTGGCGAAGCTCTGGGTGCTGCCGATCGACATCCGCCTCTCGGCCCATTCGAGCAAGCTCAGGCTCCGCCCGCGCAGCTATTCCTACATCGGCTCGGTGCCGGTGCTCGACGTCTTCGACAAGCCGATCGCCGACTGGGACCTTGTCCTCAAAGGGCTGTTCGACAGGGTCGTCGGCGCGCTCCTGCTGCTCATCCTGTCGCCGATCCTGATCGCCACGGCGGCCGCCGTGAAGCTCGATTCGCGCGGTCCGGTGTTCTTCCGCCAGAAGCGCTACGGCTTCAACAACGAGCTCATCGAGGTGTTCAAGTTCCGCTCGATGCATGTCGACCAGTGCGACACCACCGCATCGAAGCTCGTGACCAGGCACGACCCGCGGGTCACCCGTGTCGGGCGCTTCATCCGCAAGGCCTCGATCGACGAGTTGCCGCAGCTCTTCAACGTCGTGTTCAAGGGCAACCTCTCGCTCGTCGGGCCGCGCCCGCACGCGCTCCACGCCAAGGCCGAGAACCGCCTCTATGACCAGGTCGTCGACGGCTACTTCGCCCGTCACAAGGTCAAGCCCGGGATCACCGGCTGGGCGCAGATCAACCTGGCGCGGCGAGACCGACACCGAGGAGAAGATCCAGCGCCGGGTCGAGTTCGACCTCTACTACATCGAGAACTGGTCGGTGTTCTTCGACTTCTACATCGTCGCGATGACCCCGTTCGCGCTGGTGAAGTCGGAGAACGCGTATTGAGCGATGGGCACGGCGTCGTCCGAGGTTGCATTCGCGCGCTCTCTCCCGCTCACGGGAGATGGGGTCCGCCGCGGCATCCCCGTGGTCGCCGCGTTGCACGGGCTCGGTTACGCGCTGCTCGTCCCCTTCATCTTCTTCATCTGCTTCACCTTCCTACGCCCGTCGCCCTATGACTTCTTCGCCATACCGGCGATGGCGCTGTGGTTCTGCCTCGGCATCCGGCTGCACAGGGGCGCGGTTCTCTTCGTCGCGCTGCTCCTGCTCTATCATCTTGGGCTTCTGCTCGCGCTCCTGCCCTATTTCGAGGAGCCGCGACCGGTGGAGTGGAGCTACCAGTCCGCCTACCTGATGGTCACCGCGATCTTCTTCGCCATGTTCTTCGCGGACGACACCCGGCGCCGGGTCGAGCTCGTGTTCAAGGCCTATGTCGCAAGCAGCCTCTTTGCCGCCGGTGCCGGGATCGCAAGCTATTTCGAACTCTTCGGCGAAGGCCTGCTGTTCAGGATGGACGGGCGTGCCGCCGGCGTGTTCGAGGATCCGAACGTGCTCGGCTCATTCCTGATCCCGGCCCTGCTTTACCTTCTGCACAATCTGATCGGCGGGCGCTCGCGGGCGCCCGTCCTCGCCGTGGCCGCGCTCGCCGTCGTCGCGGCCGGCATCTTCCTGTCGTTCTCGCGCGGATCCTGGGCCGCCACGGTGATCGCCACCGTCACCATGGTCTGGCTCATGCATCGCACCACCGCCTCGGCACGGCTGCGGCGGCGCATCGTCGCCCTCGCCTTCGTCATCGCCGCCGCGACCGCGATCGCGCTGGTCGCGGCACTCGGCGACGGCGACATCGCGGAGCGGTTCCAGGACCGCGCCCAGGTCACTAAGGAGTACGACCAGGGCGTGACCGGGCGCTTCGGCAACCAGCTTCGCGGCATTCCGATGCTGATCGAGCGGCCGAACGGCCTCGGTCCGCTGCGCTGGCGCCTGACCTTCGGCCTCGAGCCGCACAACTCCTATATCGGCGGCTTCGCCAACGGCGGTTGGCTTGGCGGATTCGCCTTCCTGGCGCTCGTCCTCGCCACCGGCTTCGTCGGCTTTCGCCTGTGCCTCACCCCATCGCCGTTCCAGCGTCAGGCGCAGATTGCGTGGCCGGGCCTATTCATCTTCCTGCTGCAGGCGCTCCAGATCGACGTCGACCATTGGCGTCACGTCTTTCTGCTGTTCGGCATGATCTGGGGCCTCGAGGCCGCCCGCCTCGATTGGCTCGGCCGGCTGCGTCGCGGCGCGCATCGACGCGCGACCCTACCCGCCCGAGATCCCGACAGTAACCCTGCCGCTGCCGCCGCAAGTCTTGCACGGCGCGGCGCCGATCCGGCCGCTGCCGCCGCAGTCGGGGCATAGGTTTTCGCCGGTTCCCGGCGTGCCGGGCTTTGCCTGATCGCCGGGATTGAGCTTCGCCCGGCCTTGGGTTGGATCGGATTTGCTGCGCTCGCCCGCCATGGCTCGCCTCCGGTGCTCTCGACGGCAGACCAACGCACGCGCGGAACGAGAGTTTCGGCCCGCCGCGGAACCGCCGCGCCGCCGTGCGGCATCGCACGGGCTTCACGCTTCCGATGCGGCAGCCTAGAAGGCTGTTGCGGCGGCTGGAACGATCGCATGATGCCGCCGTTACCCCGCTCCTCGGCAGAAGGGTCGATCCGCCATGCCTCTCGTCGTCAAGCGCAAGATCCACGAAACCTGGCGCGATGCCGTCGCCAAGCGCAGCGGCGAGTTCGATCTCGAGCAGCAATGCCTGCGATCCTTCGAAGCCCATCTCCTCGACGGCAAGCATGAGGCGGAGGCGGCGTTTTTCAGCCTCGCCCAGTTCGATTGCCTCTACATGGTTCCCGACGGTCCGGTGCCCGGCCGGCGCGAGGCGATCTGAGGCGGGAGCGTCCGCGTGCGCTCGCGCACGGCAGGCGCTGCGTTTCAAGGCCAAGGTCCGTTCCCGCAGCCCGAACCAACCGTTCGGCCGCGCGTTGAGCAGGCGGAGGCCAGTCATGTACCATCCCGATCGGAATGCCCGGCGCGGCGAGCGGCTCGGCGCCCTCGCGCTTTCGACAGCGCTCGTCCTGACGGCCATGCCGGCAGAGGCACGCCTCACCGATCCGCGCTACGGCGGCAGCCTTTCGGGCGGGTACTTCCATGGCTTGCCGGTGCGGGCCAGCGCGCCGCCGGCACGCCCGAGCGACCCCGAGGTCAGCGGCGTCGCCGGCGCCAACTGCCGCATCCTGCGCCAGTCCGTGCAGGACCGGATCGGCGGGACGGTGCTCCGGACAGTGCAAGTCTGCGATTAAATCGTCGCGCCGGCGCCCGATTCTCCAGCATAGAACTGCAGCGCCGCAGCAGTGAGCCCGTCAGTGCCGAGGTCGTCGGCATCGACGAGGTGCATGAGCTCCGCGAGACGCTTGCGGGCCCGGTTCACGCGGCTCTTGATCGTGCCGACGGCGCAGCCGCAGATGTTCGCGGCATCTTCGTACGAAAATCCCTGCGCCCCGACGAGAAGCACGGCCTCGCGCTGATCCTGCGGCAGCCGCGCCAGCGCCGTGCGCAAATCCTCGAAATCGAGATGCGCCTGCTGGTCGGGCGCCGTCCGCAAGGTCGCGGCGTAGCTGCCGTCGGCGTCCTCAACCTCGCGCCGACGCTTGCGATATTCGGAGTGGAAGAGGTTGCGAAGGATCGTGAACAGCCAGGCGTTCAGATTGGTGCCGGGCTCGAATCGGTCGACGTTGGCGAGCGCGCGCAGGAGCGTGTCCTGGACGAGGTCGTCGGCACGGTCGACGTCTCCGGTGAGGGAGATCCCGAAAGCGCGCAGGCTCGGAACGGCGCCGAGGAGCGCCTCACGCATGTTGAACGCCGGTTTCATGATTTAGCCCTTCGTCTCCTCGAGCTTGCCGAGCAGATCGAGCAGGCGCTGCGGGACCGGCTGGCGCGCGAGGTCGACATACATGGCGCGCAGCTCGCGGCCGATGCGGTCGCGGGCGGTGCGGTCGAGGGTCGGGGTCGGAAGCGAGGGATCGCGCAACGCGAGGTCGGTTTGCGGAATGAAGCTCACGGCCGGTCGGCCGGAAGCCCGCCTGATCTTTGCTGGAATCGATCGTTGCATGGGTGCCCATCCTCTCCGCGACCCGATAACGCCAAGGTTGGCGCCAAGGTTCCGTCGGGCACCGGTTGCCCATGCGGCGTCGCGGGGGTCGGCCTAGACCCGCGCGGAGCCGGGTGGTGCCCTTTGGCGCGCATCCGATGCTCCGATTGAGGCGAAAAAGCGAAGCTTCCCGGCTCCTATTGCGGCAAAGATGGTTTGCGAGTTCGCTCAAACACTTGCTTGACCGGGCCGGCTCGAAAAAATAGCGTCACGCGCCAAGGATCGCGGGCCAGGTGATGGGGGAAGCGCTGAACGGCGACGCCATTGCGGTCCGGCATCTATGGAAGCGCTTCGGGGGCGGCACCGACCCTCTGGTGGCGCTTCAGGACATCGATTTCTCCGTGCGCGACGGCGAGTTCGTGTCGATCGTCGGCCCGTCCGGCTGCGGGAAATCGACCCTCCTCAAGATCCTCGCCGGCCTGCTGCCGGCCTCCGACGGCGATGCCCTTTTGCGCGGCACGCCGATCGACGGCCCGCGCCGCGACATCGGCGTCGTGTTCCAGTCGCCGGTGCTGTTTCCGTGGCGGAGCGTCTTCGGCAACGTGCTCCTGCCCGCCGACGTGCAGCGGCTCGGGCGCGAGCCGATGCGGCAGCGCGCCTTCGAGCTCTTGGACCTCGTCGGTCTCAAGGGCTTCGAGCACCGCTACCCATGGCAGCTGTCGGGAGGCATGCAGCAGCGGGTCGCGCTCGTGCGCGCCCTCATCCACGATCCCGCTCTCCTCCTGATGGACGAGCCTTTCGGCGCGCTCGACGCGCTGACCCGCGAGACCATGAACGTCGAGCTGCAGCGCATCTGGCTCGAGCGGCGCAAGACCGTCGTCTTCATCACCCATTCGACCTCGGAGGCGGTGTTCCTCGGCGACCGCGTCCTCGTCATGACGCCGCGGCCGGGCCGCATCCAGGACGTTCTCGAGATCGGTCTGCCACGCCCGCGCAGCCTCGAGGTGATGAACACCGAGGCCTTCGGGGTGTATGTTCAGCGCATCCGAAGGGCGCTCAACGCCGGAGGAGGCCTCGAATGACAAGCGGTCTCCGCGGCCTCGCGCTGCGCCTCCTCTGCGTCCTCGCGGTCCTTGCCGTCTGGGAGCTGCTGGTGCGGGCGCTGTCGATCCCGGCCTACATCCTGCCGCCGCCGACCGCGATCTTCACGGCGCTCTACCGCGGCATGGTCTCGACGCTCTACATCGAGCATATCTGGATCACGCTGACCGAGACGCTGCTCGGCTTCATGGTCGGCACCGCGCTCGCCTTCGCGCTCGGGACCGTCGTCGCCTTGAGCCGCCGGACCGAGTTCTTCCTCTACCCGTTCATCGTCATGTTCCAGGCGATGCCGAAGGTCGCGCTGGCGCCCTTGATCATCGTCTGGTTCGGGCTCGGCCTGACCTCGAAGGTCGTGAACGCGGCGCTCGTCGCCTTCTTCCCGCTGATGGTCAACACCATCGTCGGCCTGCGCTCGGCCGAGGAGGACCGCATCAACCTGATGCGCTCGCTCGCGGCGACGCCGCTGCAGATCTTCTGGATGCTGCAGCTGCCGAACGCCCTGCCCTACATCTTCGCCGGGCTCGAGATCGCGATGATCTTCGCCCTCATCGGCGCGATCGTCGCCGAGTTCGTCGGCGCGCAGGCGGGGCTCGGCATGCTCATACAGAGCATGAACTTCTCGATGGACGTGGCGGGCCAGTTCTCGGTCCTGCTCATCCTCTCGATCCTCGGGCTCATCCTCAACAGCATCATCGTCGGCATCCGCCGCCGCGTGCTGTTCTGGGACGAGCGCGAGAAGGCGGAAGCGCGACAAACAGCAACAACGGGAGGCGGCATATGAAGAAAATCGCGATCGCAATCGGGCTGATCGGTGCGCTCGGTGCGGGCGCCGCGGCGCAGGCGCAAACGACGGTGAAGGTCGGCTGGTGCGCGCGCACCATCTCGTCCGCCGTCGCGCCGTTCGCGATCGCGACCAAGATGGGCTGGTTCGCACAGGCCGGCTTCAAGGTCGAGATCGTGCCGCTGCCGGGCTCGACCGACTGCGTCAAGACGGTCGCGACCCGCGACGTGCACTATTCGCTGCCCTCGATCGAGCCGCTGGCGATCATCCAGCAGCAGGGCGTCAAGGCGAAGAACTATTACACCGCCTACCAGGGCAACATCTACGGCATCGCCGTCCCGGAAGGCAGCCCGGTCCAGAGCTTCAAGGACCTCAAGGGCAAGAAGATCGGCGTGACCTCGATGGCGTCCGCCGGCGTGATCGTCGCCCGCGCGCTCGCGACCACGAACGGCATGGACCCGGACCGTGACATCACCGTCGTCGTCGCCGGCGAGGCGGCGCAGACGGCGGCGCTCCTGCGCTCGAACCAGGTCGACGCGCTGTCGCAGTTCGACACGCAATACGCGCTCGCCGAGAACGCCGGCGCGAAGCTGCGCATGCTCGAGGACCGGGCGATCGCGAAATTCCCGTCGAACGGTCTCATCGCGTTGGACGAGACGCTGAAGAACAACCGTGCCCAGGCGGTCGCGCTCGGGCAGGGCTATGCCAAGGGCACGCTGTTTGCGATCACGAACCCGGAGGCGGCGCTGCGCATCACCTACGAGGTCTTCCCGCAGGTGCGCGGCACCGGCCGCGACGAGACGACGGCCCTGCGCGACGATACGAAGACGCTCGAGGCCCGCATCAAGAACTGGAAGCTCGAGGCCGGCGGGGTGACGAAGTGGGGCGAGAACTCGGAAGCGAACTATCAGGATTACCTCGACTTCCTCTTGAAGAACGGCGTCCTCAAGCAGCAGGCGAAGGCCGCCGACCTCATCACCAACGAGCTGATCGAGGACATGAACAAGTTCGACCAGGCCGAGGTGATCAACCTCGCCAAGACCTACAAGGCGCCGTGACGGCCGAAGGGCGCCGCAATCTTGCGCAGGAGCACCCGCGATGAACGGCGCCGAAGCCCTAGTGCGCACGCTCGTCGGAGCCGGCGTTGACGTCTGCTTCGCCAATCCCGGCACGTCGGAGATGCATTTCGTCGCGGCGCTCGACCGCGTCGAGGGCATGCGCTGCGTGCTCTGCCTCGCCGAGGGCTCGGTGACCGGCGCCGCCGACGGCTATGCCCGCATGGCCGACAAGCCCGCCTCGACCCTGCTGCATCTCGGGCCCGGGCTCGCGAACGGGCTCACCAACCTGCACAATGCCGGGCGCGGCTACACGCCGATGGTCAACATCGTCGGCGACCACGCCACCTACCACCACGCCTATGACGCGCCGCTGACCTCCGACATCGAGGCGGTGGCGAGGCCCTTCTCGCACTGGGTGCGGATGGGCACGAGCGCCGCCTCGGTGGCGGCGGACGCCGCCGACGCGATCGCCGCCGCGCGTAACCCCCCGGGGCAGATAGCGACCCTGATCCTGCCGGCCGACGTCGCCTGGAGCGAGGCGCCGGGCGGCGCCGCACCGCCGCGGGCTCTCGCCGTGCCCGAGCCCGTCGACGCGGACGCGATCCGCCGCGCCGCCGCGATCCTGCGCTCCGGCGAGCCCGCCGCCCTCCTCATGACCGGGCGGGCGTTGCGCGCCGCGAACCTCGACAACGCCGGCCGGATCGCCGCCGCGACCGGGGCGCGGCTTTTGTCGCAGACCTCGAACGCCCGGGTCGAGCGCGGCGCCGGGCGGGTCGCCGTCGACCGGGTGCCCTACCCCGTCGACATCGCGCTGAAATTCCTCGCCGGGCTGAAGCACGTGATCCTTGTCGGCGCGAAAGCTCCGGTCGCCTTCTTCGCCTACCCGGAGAAGCCGAGCGTGCTGACGCCCGCAGACTGTGAGATCTTCTGCCTCGCCCGCCCCGGCCAGGACCTCGGCGCCGCGCTCGCCGCGCTCGCCGACGAGCTCGGCGCCGCAAGGGCGCCGGTCCCGGCGGAGGCGCTCAGGCGCTCGGCGCCGCCCGGCGACGGGCCGATCACGCCGGAGACGCTCGCGGCGGCGCTCTGCGCGCGTCTGCCGGAAAACGCCATCGTCGTCGACGAGTCGATCTCGGTCGGGCGCGCCTTTTACGGCACGCTCCGGGGCGCGCCGCCGCACGACTGGCTCCAGCTCACCGGCGGTGCGATCGGCGACGGCCTGCCGATGGCGACCGGCGCCGCCATTGCCTGCCCGGAGCGCCCGGTGCTCTGCCTCGAGGGCGACGGCAGCGCCATGTACAATGTGCAGTCGCTGTGGACGCAAGCGCGCGAGAACCTCAACGTCACGACCCTGATCATGAACAACCGCTCCTACGCCATCCTCAGGGGCGAGCTCGCGAACGTCGGGGCGCAGAACGTCGGCCCGAAGGCGATCGACATGCTGAGCCTCGACCGGCCGGACATCGATTGGGTGCCGCTCGCGCGCGCCATGGGGGTCGAGGGCTTCCGGGCGACGACGATCGCCGAGCTGAACCTTGCGCTCGAGGCCGGGCTTGCAAGCCGCGGGCCGGCGCTGATCGACGTGGTGCTGTGATCTGAACCCCGCCCCGGCCTCGGCGTTCCCTCCTTTTAAGGAGGGGCCCATGTCCCGCACCATCATTCCTCTCGCGCTTGCGGCCTCGCTCGCCTTCGGCGGCGCGGTGCTTGCCCAATCCTCGGGCGGAGGCTCGTCCGGCGGCGCGGCCGGCGGCGGCGCCGCCGGAACGTCCGGCGGATCGGCGGCAACCGGCGCCCCGGGCGCCGCGAGCCCGGGCGCCGGCCCGGCGCCGAGCTCGACCGCGGCGCCTTCCGGCTCGATCTCGCCCTCGACCGCCGACGTCGGCGGCGGGAGCACGATCCCGCGCGCCCGCACCGGCTCGGAGCTCGGCCTGCCGCAGCCGGGCGAAGGGACGGTCGGCACGACCGGAAGCATCGGCCCGTCCTCGAGCGCCGTCTCGCCGAGCACGACGCGCCAGCAGAACGAGCGCGACCGCGCGCTCGACCGCAGCCTGCTCGGCGGCAGCGGCATCTGCCAGGGCTGCTGACCGGGAGGTCGGCGCCCGGCCGCGCTTCGGCTGCACAGCTCGGTCGCGTCCGCCGCTCTTGCGCGCCGCCGGCCCGGCGGGGAGACTCCGCCGGACGAGGCGCAATGGGGGGAGCGGAGCATGATCCTCGAGATCGCGCAGATCGAGGTCAAGGCGGGCATGGAAGCGGCCTTCGAGGACGGGGTCACCAAGGCGGCGCCGATCTTCCAGCGGGCGAGGGGCTGCAAGGGCATGGAGCTGCAGCGCTCGCTCGAGCAGCCGGCTCGCTATCGGCTGTTCGTGCGCTGGCAGGCGCTCGAGAACCACACCGTCGACTTCCGCGGCTCGGCCGACTTCCACGAATGGCGCAAGCTCGTCGGGCATTGCTTCGAGCGCCCGCCCGAGGTCGAGCACACGACGCTCGCCGTGCACGGCTTCGGGCGCATCTGCGGTTAGGCGCGCGATCCTCTCAGTACGTCATCGACGCCGCGTTGATGATGCCGCCGGCGAGCGACGCGGCGCCGAGAAACAGCGCCGCGGCGAGTTCGTCCGACGCGATGCGCTGCGACAGGTTCGGCACGACGAGCCGGACGAGCCAGTAGATCAGGATCTGCACCACGAGCGCGACGAGCCCCCAGGCGAGGACGTCGGTCACCGCCTTCGCATGCACGATCGCGCTCGACAGCGGCAGGGCGAAGCCGATCAGGCTGAGGCCGAGCGCGAGCGCCGCCGACATCACGTTCTGGCGGATCAGCGCGAGCTCGTTATGCGCCGTCGCGAGCGAATAGACGAAGAGGTAGAGCGCGACGAGGCCAACGGCGGTCGCGAAATAGAGCAGGAATTCGGGAAGACCCGAGACGATCGCCGGCACCTGAGCCCCCAGCCCGTTTCGGGCAGTCTAGGGGCGATTCTCGACGAAGGCGATGGGACAGCATACCGCTAAGCGCCGAGCGCTCACTCAGCCGGGCGCCGTGTCGCCGAGCCCTTAGAGGCGGTGAGGAAATAGACTGCGAGCCCCGCCCCGAACATCAGAAACGGCCCGATCAGCAGGGCGAACAGTTCCAAGGCGCTCATCATTCTCTCATTCGCGTCAAGACGTTCCGCGCTACAAAATGTAGGGCGACGGACAGGCAAATACAAACTGCGCTAATCCCGGCGACCAACAGCACGCCTGACCTGACGTGGAGGATTGAAGGAGAAAGGTCACCCAGGTCGCGATTCCGCCCACGGCGGCGAGGGCGATACCGATACCGTTCAAATAGGTCGCGGTGAGCTTCGCCTGCTCATTCTGGATCAAGCTCATCGAGAACTTACCCTCACCCCAACCAACCTGAATCGTTCTCGGCAGTCTAAAGACGTGTCTTTCCACAAGCCATCATACGATCGAAAGAGAGCACGGCCTCGTGCGATACCGGCGGCAGGTTACACCAGTCTTGCCTGCTCCACCGCCGCCTCGACGAAGCCCTTGAACAGCGGGTGCGGCTCGAACGGCCTTGACTTCAGCTCGGGGTGGAACTGGACGCCGATGAACCAGGGGTGGTCCTCGTGCTCGACGATCTCGGGCAGGAGCCCGTCCGGAGAAAGCCCGGAGAACACGAGCCCTTTCTCCTCGAGCCGGTCGCGATAGGCCATGTTGACCTCGTAGCGGTGCCGGTGGCGCTCGGAGATCTCGGTCGCGCCGTAGACCTCGGCGACGCGGCTGCCCTGCCGCAGGCGGGCCGGGTAGGCGCCGAGCCGCATCGTCCCGCCGAGGTCGCCGTTCGCGGCCCGCTTCTCGAGCTCGCTGCCCTTCAGCCACTCGGTCAGGAGCCCGACCACGGGCTCGGGCGTCGGCCCGAACTCGGTCGAGTTCGCTTCGCCGACGCCGGCGAGCGAGCGCGCCGCCTCGATCACCGCCATCTGCATCCCGAAGCAGATGCCGAAATAGGGGATCTTGCGCTCGCGGGCATAGCGCGCCGCCTGGATCTTGCCCTCGGCGCCGCGCTGGCCGAAGCCGCCGGGCACGAGGATGCCGTGCACCCCCTCGAGAAACGGCGCCGGGTCCTCGCGCTCGAAGACCTCGCTCTCGATCCAGTCGAGGTTGACCTTGACGCGGTTGGCGATGCCGCCATGGGCGAGCGCCTCGATCAGCGACTTGTAGGCGTCCTTGAGGCCGGTGTATTTGCCGACGACCGCGATCGTCACGTCGCCCTCCGGGTTCTTCACCCGGCTCGAGATCGTGCGCCACGCCTCCAGATGCGGGTCCGGCGCGCCGGCGATGCCGAAGGCGGCGAGAACCTCCGAATCGAGCCCCTCGGCGTGGTACGACAGCGGCACGTCGTAGATCGAGGGCACGTCGCGGGCCTCGATCACGGCGCTCTCGCGCACGTTGCAGAACAGCCCGAGCTTGCGCCGCTCCTCGCGCGGGATCGGCCGGTCGGTGCGGCAGAGCAGGATATCGGGCTGGATGCCGATCGAGCGCAGCTCGGCGACCGAGTGCTGGGTCGGCTTGGTCTTGAGCTCGCCGGCCGAGGGGATGAAGGGCAGGAGCGTCAGGTGCACGTAGATCGCCTGGCCGCGGTCGAGATCGTTGCCGAGCTGGCGGATCGCCTCGAAGAACGGCAGGCCCTCGATGTCGCCGACCGTGCCGCCGATCTCGACGAGCACGAAATCGAAGCCGTCATTGCCCGAGAGCACGAACTCCTTGATGGCGT
>DAINQO010000008.1:36309-37926 GCA_036742625.1 Microvirga sp. | reverse complement strand
CGCAGATGACAACCCGTGGTCTCGTTGCTAAGCACCGCCTCCTCTGACCTGGGCCTTGAAAAACATGCCGCAGACCGATCTTGCCCGTACCGTCGATGCCGCCTGGGAGGATCGGACGAACGTCAATCCGCAGACGAAGGGTGCCGTCCGCGAGGCCGTCGAGGAGGCGCTGGCGCTCCTCGATTCAGGGGCGGCCCGCGTCGCCGAGAAGGCCGGCGCGGAATGGCTGGTCCATCAGTGGCTGAAGAAAGCGGTGCTGCTGTCGTTCCGCCTCAACGACATGAGCGTCGTCGAGGGCGGCCCCGGCGGCGCTACCTGGTGGGACAAGGTGCCGTCGAAGTTCGACGGCTGGGGCGAGAACCGCTTCCGCGCCGCGGGCTTCCGGGCGGTGCCGAACTGCGTCGTGCGCCGCGGCGCCTACATCGCGCCAGGCGTCGTGCTGATGCCGTCGTTCGTCAATCTCGGCGCCTATGTGGACGAGAACACGATGGTCGACACCTGGGCGACGGTCGGCTCCTGCGCCCAGATCGGCAAGAACGTGCACCTCTCGGGCGGCGTCGGCATCGGCGGCGTGCTCGAGCCGCTGCAGGCGAACCCGACCATCATCGAGGACAACTGCTTCATCGGCGCCCGCTCCGAGGTCGTCGAAGGCGTCGTCATCGGCGAGGGCTCGGTGCTCTCCATGGGCGTGTTCATCTCGGCCTCGACGAAGATCATCGACCGCGACTCGGGCGAGGTTTTCCGCGGCCGCGTCCCGCCCTATTCGGTCGTGGTGCCGGGCGCGATGCCGGGCAAGGACCTGCCCGACGGCTCGCCCGGCCCGTCCTTGTCCTGCGCCGTCATCGTCAAGCGCGTCGACGCGCAGACCCGCTCCAAGACCAGCATCAACGAGCTGCTGCGGGACTGAGTGCGCGCAGCCGACATCTTCCTCTCCTTCGAGGGCCGGCTCGACCGCGAACGCTGGCTCGGCGCGGCGGCGCTGTTCGTCACCCTGGTGCTCGCGACCTACGCGGCGACCTGGCTGCTCGCCCGCAACGGCGCCATCTCGTTTGGCGCCCGGGAGGCGATCCGGACGTTCGTGCAGATCGCGCTCCTGGTGCCGTGGTTCGCGCTCGACTGGAAGCGCTTCCACGACCTCGGCGTCTCGGGCCGGTGGGCGATGATCTGCCCGGCCCTCATCATCGTCTCGCGGATCCTGGAGTGGCCCTCTGTCGAGGCGCGGATCGGTCCGGCGCACGCGGCGCTCGGATCGGCCGTGGCCTGGGCCCAGCTCGCGGTCGCGCTGTGGCTCGCCTATGCGCTTGCCGGCCGGGCGGGCCAGGAAGGACCGAACGCCTACGGCGCGGACCCGCGGGGCGGTTGACCGGACCGCCCTCTGACCCGATGCTTGGCCGATGAGCAGGGACATCACGATCAACGCCCGTTGGGACGGGGAGGCCAATGTGTGGCTCGCAACGAGCGACGATGTTCCTGGTCTGGTCATCGAGGCCGAGACCTGGCCGAGAATGATCCAGGAGACGAGGGCGATCCTTCCCGATCTCCTGGACCTTCAAGGCGCCCCGGCGACCAAGCTGTCCCTGACCTTTCGGGCAGAAGAGCATCTCGACCTCGCCGGCG
>DAINQO010000008.1:0-36209 GCA_036742625.1 Microvirga sp. | reverse complement strand
GCGACCAAGCTGTCCCTGACCTTTCGGGCAGAAGAGCATCTCGACCTCGCCGGCGTCTGATGGCTGATCTGTATCGTCGCCTCGCCGCGATCCTGCGGGAGAATGGGTGCGAACGCGTGCGCTCCGGCAAAGGCAGCCACGAGATATGGTTCAGTCCGGTGAGCCGCCGGCATGTCACCGTGCCGCGATCGACGAAGTCGCAGCACACCGCCAACGAGGTGCTGAAGCAAGCCGGCCTCGAGAAGGCATTCTGATGCTCGACACCTCGCCGCTCGCGCTCGCGCAGGCCCTGATCCGCTGCCCTTCGGTCACGCCGGTGGAGGGGGGCGCGCTGAGCTTCATCGCGCAGGTGCTCGGCGACGCCGGCTTCGAGGTGCACCGGCCGGTGTTCTCGTCGGAAGGGACGCCGGACGTCGAGAACCTCTACGCTCGCTTCGGGGTCGGCCACCCTCATCTCGTGTTCGCAGGCCACACCGACGTCGTTCCGCCCGGCGACGTCGCGCGCTGGCGCCACGACCCGTTCGGCGGCATCGTCGAAGGCGGCGAGCTCTTCGGCCGCGGCGCCACCGACATGAAAGGCGGCGTCGCCTGCATGATGGCGGCGGCGCTTGCGTATCTTGCGAACCATCCGGATTTCTCCGGCTCCGTCGGCTTTCTCATCACCGGCGACGAGGAGGGTCCGGCCGTCAACGGCACCGTGAAGCTGCTCGATTGGGCAAAGGCGAAGGGCGAGCGCTTCGACCATTGCATCCTCGGCGAGCCGACGAATCCCGAGGCGCTCGGCGACATGATCAAGATCGGGCGGCGCGGCTCGCTCACCGGCCGTCTCGTCGTGCACGGCAAGCAGGGGCATGTCGCCTATCCGCACCTCGCCGACAACCCGATCGCCGGGATGGTGCGGCTCGTCGCGGCGTTGAAGGCCGAACCCCTCGACCGCGGCACCGCGCATTTCGATGCCACGAACCTCGAGTTCACCACGCTCGACGTCGGCAATCCGGCTTCGAACGTCATCCCGATGGAGGCGCGGGCGACCTTCAACATCCGCTTCAACGACCGCTGGTCGCCGCAGAGCCTCGAAGCGGAACTTCGCGCTCGGCTGCACGCGGCCGCCGGAAACGCGGTGCGCTACACGGCGAGCTTCGATCCGACGAACGCGACCGCCTTCATGACCGCGCCCGACAGCTTCGGCTTCCTCATCGAGGCGATCGAGGCCGTGACCGGCCGCCGTCCGTCGCTCTCGACGACCGGCGGCACCTCGGATGCGCGCTTCATCAAGAATCACTGCCCGGTGGTGGAGTTCGGGCTCGTCGGCCAGACCATGCATCAGGTCGACGAGCGGGTCGCAGTCGCCGATCTCGACCGGTTGGCGGCGATCTACCGGACCGCTCTCGATCGCTACTTTTCACCGGGATGTGCCCCAGAAACAGCTTGACGGCCTCTACGACTAAAGTCGAAGATGACCGCTGTTTCTGCGTGACCTGCCCCTGGCGTGGAGGGTCGCACCATGATCGTGACGGCCGACGACGTGACGCGCTCGCTGCGCGGCACCGCCGCGCTCCTGAACCGCCGGCCCGACGGGCTGCGGTCGTTCGACTTCAGCGAGGCCGGGTTCTGGCACTCCTTCGGCGCCATCGTCCTGACGCTGCCGGCCTTCGTCGTCACGCTCGCGCTCGAGCGGCGCCGGCTTGGCCTGGCGCTGCCGGGGCGCTCGCTCGTCGATGACAACGGTCTCCTTGCACTCGTCGCGCTGGCGCATGTCGCCGCCTTCCTGGCGTTGCCGGTCGCGATGGTCTGGATCGTCCGCCGGCTCGACTTGCAGCGGCGCTACGTCCCGTTCGTGATCGTGACCAACTGGATCAGCGTCGTCGGGCTGACGGTGCTCTCGGTTCCGGCGCTTCTGCTGCTGCTCGGCTGGGCGACGCCCAATCTCTCGGTGCTGTTCGCGATCGGCTTCGGCGCGGTGATGGTCCGGCTGCAGTGGTTCGCCACCAAGGTCACGCTCGGCGTCTCGAACGGCGTCGCGGCGACAATCGTCGCGCTCGGGCTCGCCCTCAACCTGGCGATCGCGGCGGCGCTGCAGGCGTTCGCGGCCTGAAGCATCAGTAGTCGACGCCGACGAGATAGAGGCCTGACGCCGGCGCCATCGGCCCGCAGCGGGCGCGGTCGCGCGCCTCGAGCGCTTCGCGCACCTCCTCGGCGGTCCAGCGCCGGGCTCCGGCGAGCATGAGCGTGCCGACGATCGAGCGCACCTGGTAGTGCAGGAAGGAGCGCGCCGCCGCCGCGACGCGGATCTCGTCGCCGGCCCGCGTCACGTCGAGCCGGTCGAGGGTGCGGATCGGGCTCTTGGCCTGGCACTCGGAGGCGCGGAAGGTCGTGAAGTCGTGGCGCCCGATGAGCATCGCGGCGGCATCCTGCATCGCCGTCTCATCGAGCCCCCAGGGCACCTGCCACACGCGGTTCGCGTCGAGCGCCGGCGGCGAGCGGCGGTTGAGGATGCGGTAGAGATAATGCCGCTGCCTCGCCGACATGCGGGCGCTGAAGCCGTCGGGCACGATCTCGGCCGACAGGATGGCGACCGGCTCCGCCCGCAGATGCGCGTTCGTCGCGTCCCGGACGGTGTCGGTGCGCCACTCTTTGGCGAGATCGAGATGCGCCACCTGGTGGGTCGCGTGGACGCCGGCATCCGTGCGCCCGGCGCAATGCACCCGCACCGCCTCGCCGACGAAGCGCTCGACCGCCTCCTCGACCGCCTGCTGCACCGAGCGGCCGTTCAGCTGCCGCTGCCAGCCGGCGAACGGCGTGCCGTCATATTCGATGACGAGCTTGTAGCGCGGCATGCTCAGGCGAGCCGGATGCCGGGGTGAAGCCGCGCGCCGCGCAGGAACTCCTCCGCCGCCACGACGCCGCGTCCGGCGCGCTGGACCTGAAGCAGGCGCACCGCCCGTTCTTGGCACGCGACCGTGCCGGCGGCGTCGAGGAGCAGGCCCGGCTCGCCGCTGCCGTCGGCGGGCGCCGCGCGCAGCACCTTGACCCGCTCCCCGCCCCGGCCGAGATCGGCCATGAAGAAGGCGCCCGGAAACGGCGCCAAGCCGCGGATGTGGTCGTGCACGGCCCGCGCCGGCTTCGCCCAGTCGATGCGGGCCTCCTCGTTCGTGATCTTGCGCGCATAGGTGACGCCGTCCTCGCCCTGCGGCGTGAAGGTCAAGGCGCCGCGGGCAAGCGCCGCGAGGGCCTGAGCCATGAGGTCCGCGCCGAGCCGGGCGAGGGCGTCGTGCAGCTCGCCGGCCGTCATCTCCGGACCGATCGGAACGCGCTCGATCATGGCCACAGGGCCGGTGTCGAGGCCTTCTTCCATCTTCATCACCGCGACCCCGGTCTCGGCATCGCCCGCCATGATGGCCCGCTGGATCGGCGCCGCGCCGCGCCACCGCGGCAGGAGCGAGGCGTGGAGGTTGAGGCAGCCGAGCCGCGGCGCCTCGAGGATCGCCTTCGGCAGGAGCATGCCGTAGGCGACGACGACGGCGACGTCGGCGCGGTGGCCGCGAAACGTCTCGGCCGCGTCCTCGGTGCGCAGCGATTTCGGCGTCAGCACCGGAATTCCGAAGCGCTCCGCCATGCCCTGCACCGGCGAGGGGCGCAGCGCCATGCCGCGCCCCGCGGCCGCCGGCGCGCGGGTGTAGACCGCCGCGACCTCGTGCCCTTGGCCGATGATCGCGGCGAGCGTCGGGACGGCGAAGTCCGGCGTGCCCATGAAGACGACGCGCATGATGACCGCCTCTCGTCGCCCAGCCCCGGCACACGGCTCAGCCGTCGGCGTCGGCCTGCTCGCGCTTTGCCGCCTTGGCGAATTTCTTCGTCACCCGTTCGCGCTTCAACCGCGACAGGTGGTCGATGAAGAGCACGCCGTCGAGGTGGTCGAGCTCGTGCTGGACGACGGTCGCGACGAGCCCCTCGGCCTCGACCTCGACCGTCTTGCCGTCGAGATCGGTGTAGCGGAACTTCACCTGCGTCGGGCGCTCCACCGCCTCGTAATATTCGGGAATCGAGAGGCAGCCCTCCTCGTAGGTGCTCTTCTCCTCGGAGGCCCAGACGATCTCCGGGTTGACCAGCACCACCGGCCGGCGCTCTTCCTCGCCCTTCTTCGACGTGTCCATGACGACGAGCCGCTTCGGCACGCCGATCTGGATCGCGGCGAGGCCGACGCCGGGGGCGTCGTACATCGTGTCGAGCATGTCCGCGGCGAGCCGGCGCAGCTCCGGCGTGATCTTGTCCACAGGCTCGGATTTGAGGCGCAGGCGCGGGTCGGGGAGGATGACAAGGGGACGAACGGGCATGGCGGCGAGATAGGGGCTCGCCGGAAGCCGGTCAAATCGTTCATCCTTCGTTCGTAGCGTCCACCGATTCGCCGGAGCCTTGCGTCTTCCATGAACGAGATCGCCTTCCAGCTCGGCGCCCGCCCGGTCCTCTGGGGCGAGGCCACGGCCGCCTTCGCGGGGATCGCCCTGGTGCTGCTCCTCGCCATGGCATGGTCGCTCCGCCGGTCGCGCCGCGAGCGGGCCGCGGAAGCGGCGGCCGCGGCCGAGCGCGCCCGCGAGATGGACGACAAGGTCGCCGAGCTCGTGCGCAGCCAGTCCGAGATCACCGGCCGGCTGCAGACCGTCGCCGAGGTGTTCGGCTCGCGCCAGAGCGACTTCGCGCGGCTGATCTCCGAGCGGCTCGAGGGCCTGCAGCACCGGGTCGGGCAGGGGCTCGAGGCCTCGACCCGGCACCAGGGCGAGCATCTGACGAAGCTCAACGAGCGGCTCGCGGTGATCGACGCGGCGCAGAAGAACCTCACCGACCTCACCGGCGAGGTCGTCGGCCTCAAGGACATCCTCGCCAACAAGCAGGCGCGCGGCGCCTATGGCCAGGGCCGGATGGAGGCGATCATCCGCGACGGGCTGCCCGGCGGTGCCTACGAGTTCCAGGCGACGCTCTCGAACCGCACCCGGCCGGACTGCCTCGTGCGGCTGCCCGGCGACGAGCGCGGCCTCGTCGTCGACGCCAAGTTTCCGCTCGAATGCTTCACCCAGTTCCGCGCCGCGAACTCGGACGAGGCGCGCCAGAAGGCCGGGCAGCGGGTGCGCGCCGACATCGGCGTCCACGTCCGCAGCCTTGCCGAGAAGTATCTCATCCCCGGCGAGACGCAGGACATGGCGCTGATGTTCGTGCCGGCCGAATCGGTCTACGCCGACCTGGCCGAGCATTTCGACGACGTCGTCCAGAAGGCCCACCGGGCCCGCATCGTCATCGTCTCGCCGTCGCTGCTGGCGCTGGCGATCCAGGTCCTCCAGGCGCTCGTGCGCGACGCCCGCATCCGCGACGAGGCGCGGGTGATCCAGACCGAGGTCCAGAAGCTCCTCGCCGATGTCGGCCGATTGAGCGAGCGGGTGGGCAAGCTCGACAGCCATTTCCGCCAGGCCCAGGACGATGTCGCCCAGATCCGCACCTCGGCCGAGAAGATCGTCAAGCGCGGCCAGAACATCGAGGCGCTGGAGTTCGACGACCCGCCGTCAAAGCCCGAGCTCGTCGCAAAGCCGCGCCTCGCGGCGGCCGAATAGCCGTTCACCTTTCCGGGCCGGAGAGGTCCGGTCGGCGCCATGCGCCGACCCGGCACGGGCTTGAACGGAGCAGCGAGAAACGCGACTGTGAGCCTCGAGCCGCCGCGGCGTCCGGATCGCGCCATTCGAGCCTACCGAGGGTCTCACATGAGTTACGCCACGGCGAAAACCGTCGATGCCGAATCGATCCCTGTCATCGATATCGGGGAGCTGCACAGCGGAGCCCCCGCAGGGCTCAAAGCCGTAGCCGACGACTTGGCGCGAGCGGCTTCGACCGTCGGCTTCTTCTACATCAAGAACCACGGCGTGCCGCAATCGCTGATCGACGACGTGTTTGCGACGGCGCGGGCGTTCTATTCCCAGCCCCTTCCCGTCAAGAACGAGGTGAGGATCAACGCGACCCATCGCGGCTTCCTGCGGGCCGGGGAAGCAAAGATGTCCGACGAGGCGAGGCCCGATCTGAAGGAAAGCTTCGTCTGGGGTCTGGACGTGGATGACACCGATCCGGATTACCGCAGCGGCGGTCCGCTGGCGGGGCCGAATCAGTGGCCCGCCGGGTTGCCGCGGATGCGCGGGACCTTCATGCGCTACTTCGACGAGTGCAACGGCCTCGGAAAGCTGCTGCTGCGAGCGTTTGCGGCAAGTCTCGACATCGAGCCGGACTATTTCATCAGGGCCTTCGAAAAGCCGATCACCCGCTGCTCGGTCATCTATTATCCGCCGCAGCCGCCCGCGATGGGAGCGGAGCAGTTCGGAGTGGCGCCTCACTCCGATTTCGGCACGCTGACGCTCCTTTACCAGGACAACGTCGGCGGGCTTCAGGTCAAGGATGCCAACGGCGACTGGGTCACCGCCCACCCGATCGCCGGCACGTACGTGGTCAACGTCGGCGACCTGCTGGCGCGCTGGACGAACAACCGCTTTGCCTCGACCGAGCATCGCGTCATCAACAGCTCCGGCCGGGAGCGGCTCTCCTGCGCGGCTTTCGTGGACCCTGATTTCGATACGGTGGTTGCGCCTGTCGTGAAGGCAGGCGAAAGCGCGCAATTCGAGCCGACCACCGCAGGAGAGTATCTGGTCCAGCGATTTGGAAAGGCATTCGCCTACCGAAGCAAGACCCCATGAGCGGTGCGAGCGCCACCGGCTCGCGAGATTTCTCACGCGTCCGGCCCCGCGTTTCCACCGTCGGCCAGACTCTTCGCACTTTCGGAGCATTCTTTCAGGCGGCGCTCGTCATCGCACTCGTCGCATGGCTCGTTTGGCGCGGCGCCGACGCGATGCAGTACCGCTGGCAATGGGAGCGCGTGCCGCGCTACCTCGTCCGTGTGGTCGATGGCGGGTGGGTCTGGGGGCCGCTGATGCGCGGCCTCGGGACGACCGTGCAGATTTGCGTTCTCGCCGGCCTGTTGACCTTGGTGATCGGGATCGGCACCGCGGCCATGCGGCTGTCGCGCTCGTTTGCGGCACGAACGCTCGCCCGCGGTTATCTCGAGCTCATCCGCAACACCCCGCTCCTGGTGCAGCTCTTTCTCTTCTACTTCGTGATCGCCCCGATCGTTGGCGTCGATCGCTTCTGGGCGGGCGTGTTGTGCATCTCGTTTTTCGAGGGCTCCTTCGCAAGCGAGATCATTCGCGGCGGGCTCTTGGCCGTCCCGCGGGGGCAATACGAGGCGGCGGCGGCAATCGGCCTCGGCGGTCTCGACCGCTACCGGGACGTGATCATCCCGCAGGCCGTCGGCCTCATCCTGCCGCCCCTGACCGGAGTGCTGATTTCCCTGATCAAGCACTCTGCCATCCTGACCGTGATCGCCGTTACCGAGCTCACCACCGCGGGGCAAAATATCATCGCCGACACGTTCATGGCTTTCGAGATTTGGTTTACCGTCGCCGGGATCTATCTGGCCCTGACGGTGACGTTGTCGTTTGCGGCCGGATTCGTCGAAGCTCGATTCAACCGCAGCCGATAGGCCGGCGGCAAACAGGGGAGGGGCACGTGGTTCGATCGATCACCAGATGGCTTTCGGCGATCGTGTTTGTGCTCGGGGCCGCAGCGGCGGCCGCCGCACAGGACGGGCTCATCGATACGATCAAGAAACGAGGCACGCTTGTCGTCGGCAACGCCACCTTCGTGCCCTGGGCCATGCGCTCGAAGAGCGGCGAGCTCATCGGATTCGAGATCGATGTGGCGAAGAAGGTCGCTGAGGATCTCGGCGTCAAGGTCGACTTCCAGCCGACCGCCTGGAGCGGCATCATACCGGCCCTCCTCGCAGGCAAGTTCGACGTCATCATCGGCGGCATGTCGATCACGCCCGAACGCGCGCAGACGGTGGACTTCACCATTCCCTATTCCACATCCGGGCAGGCGATCGTTGCCAACAAGGCCCTCGCCGGGAGCTTCAAGAGGCTCGAGGATTTCGACGCGCAAAACGTCAACATCACCTGCCGGCGCGGCACCCTGTCATGCCAGACCGTGCGGAACCGGTTTCCGAAGGCGCAGATGCGGGCCTTCGAGGACGACGCGCAGGCCACGCAAGAGCTTCTCAACGGCAATGCTCATGCCTTCATTTCCAGTGCGCCGCGGCCGCGATTCGTGGCGATCGACAACCCGGACAAGGCTTTCATGCCGACGGACGAGTTCCTCGTGCTTCAGCAGGAAGGGTTCGCGATGCGCAAGGGCGATCCGAAAGCGGCGGAGTTTTTCAACGCCTGGATCAAGAGCAACACCGACAACGGGTGGCTGAAAGCCCGTCATGACTTCTGGTTCACCAATCGGAGCTGGGCCGAGCAGGTTACGAACTGACAGCCGCGGAAGTGACCCTGCCGCGATCGGGCAAGCACGACGGCGAGCCGCACGCGCGACCGCGCCGGCTGCCGCCGACCCGGCCCGCGCGAGCACGACTGACGCCCGTCGACGCCGCTCTGTTCGCGCTCGTTGCGCTGGCGCTCGCCTATGCGGCCTACCGGGTGAATGACGTGCTCGCCTACCGCTGGAATTGGGGCCAGGCGTTCAACTTCGTCATCCGCTACGACGCCGCGACCGAGAGCTGGGTGCCGAACCTGCTGCTTCAGGGCGCCGCCATGACGCTGCGCCTCGCTCTGTGGGGGACCGTTCTGGCGACCCTGATCGGCGTCGTCATGGGGCTGGCGCGCACCAGCACCAACCTGACGCTGCAGCTCTTGAGCCGGGCTTACGTCGAGCTCATCCGCAACATCCCGCCGGTCGTCTTCATCTTCATTTTTTACTTCTTCATCTCGAGCCAGCTCTTCCCGGCCATCGGCGTCGATCGGCTTCGTCCCGATTCGCCGATCCTCGCCAACCCCATCGCTCTCGTCCTCTTCGGGCCGCCGAACCTGTTCGCCAACTTCCTCTCGGGAGTCGTTTGCCTTGCCATCTTCGAGGCCGCGTACGTGACCGAAATCGTCCGCTCCGGCGTCCAATCGGTCGAGAAGGGTCAATGGGAGGCGGCCCGCGCGATCGGCCTCTCGCATAGGCGGGTGCTTGCCGACGTGATTCTGCCGCAGGCCTTGCACCGGATCCTGCCGCCGCTCGGCGGGCAGTTCATCAGCCTCGTCAAGGACTCGGCGATGGTGTCCTTGATCTCGGTCCAGGAACTGACGTTCCTGTCGAACGAGGTCGCCTCGACCACCCGCCGAACCTTCGAAACGTGGATCATCGCCGCAACGTTCTATTTCGCGATGTGTCTCGTCTTCTCGCTCCTCTTCGATCATCTGGAGCGCCGCGCGAGGCTGGTGCCGCGTTGATCGGAACCGTCGGCCAGGACGTCGCGCCCATCCTGGTGATGCGGGACGTCTGCAAATGGTATGCGGAGTTCTGCGCGTTGTACGCGGTCGATCTCGAGGTGCTGCCCGGCGAGAGGGTCGTTGTCTGCGGCCCTTCCGGATCGGGCAAGTCGACGCTGATCCGGTGCGTGAACGGCCTGGAGACCCACGAGCGCGGCACCATCATCCTCGAAGGGCGGGAGGTGGACGGCGACCCGCAAAAGATTACGGCCGTGCGCCGCAGGGTCGGGATGGTGTTCCAGCAGTTCAATCTCTTTCCCCACCTGACCGTGCTCCAGAACTGCGTGCTTGGGCCGGTGCGCAACCATGGCATCGGCCGCAAGGAGGCGGAGAACCTCGCCATGAGCGTGCTTGAGCGGGTGCACATCGCCGAGCAGGCGACGAAGTATCCGAGCCACCTCTCCGGCGGGCAGCAGCAGCGGGTTGCGATCGCCCGTGCGCTGTGCATGAAGCCGACGCTGATGCTCTTCGACGAACCGACCTCCGCGCTCGACCCGGAAATGATCACCGAGGTCCTCGACGTGATCGTCGAGCTCGCCGATCAGGGAATGACGATGATCTGCGTCACGCACGAGATGGGCTTTGCGCGCAGGGTTGCCGACCGCATCGTCTTCATGGACGCCGGCGAGATCGTGGAGGTCGCGCCGCCGGAGGAATTCTTCCGTGCACCGCAATCCGATCGCGCCAAGGCCTTTCTGCGCCGGATCCTGTCGCACTGAGGACAAGCCCGTTCCGTAAGGGGAGCCGAGCATGCCGATCGACATGCATTCGCATTATTATGGCGGGCTCGTCGAAGACCTCAGAAAGCGCACCCGCCGGCCCTACGTCGCCGCCGATGAGCTCGGGCGGGATGTCCTGCACGCGATGACGGCGAGCACCGTCATGTCGGGGGGCTACACGGACCTTGGCGCGCGGCTGACCTACCTCGATTCCGTCGGTATCCGGACGCAGCTGATGACCTTCCCGGGCGCGCTCGGCGTCGATGCCGAGGATGCCGATCAGGTTGCTGCGCCGATCCGCGAGTTCAACGATCGCCTCGCCGACCTGTGCCGGACGTCGGGAGGACGTTTCGTCGGGCTTGCGGGACTGCCGCTTGGCGATGTCGCACGCGCGGCTGCCGAGCTGACGCGCGTCCGCCGGGACCGAGGCCTGCTCGGAGCCATTCTGCCCGGCGGCTTCTTCTTGCAGATCGAGCGGGCGGAGGCGCTTCGCCCGGTCTTCCGAGCGGCGAACGAGCTCGGCGGACTGCTGATGGTGCACCCGGGGCTCGCGCCCGGCGAGGCGCCGCCGACGCCATTCCGCGACACGAGTGTTTATCGAACCTCGGGACTGGAGCTGCAGGCCTCGATCTCCCACATGGCCTTGACCTTGCTCTTCTCGGGCCTCCTCGATGAGTTTCCGGATGTCGATGTCCAGGTCGTCAACCTCGGTGGCACGCTGCCGTTCGTGCTCGAGCGCCTTCAAGCCATCGCCGAGTCTCGCGGGCTCGGAAAATTCCCGGCCGAAAAGCTTCGCCGCCTGCACTATGACTGCGCCTCTCTCGGGCCGAGGGCGCTCGAGCTCGCCGTAAAAGTCGTCGGAGCGGATCGGATCATGCTCGGCACCGACTATCCCATCTTCCAGCCCAACCCGATCGTCGACACCCTTTCTTTGGCCGATCTGTCGAATGAGGACCGGGCACTGATCGCTCACGGGGTGGCAAGCGAGCTTATCTCCCGCCTTTCTTAGGGTGCCCGCCGCAGCAGGTCCGCCGAGCTGGGGCGGGCGTTTGTAGGATAATTCCACATAGTCAAGCCTGTCCGCGGACCCATCTCCTTTGAGCCGCGCGAGAAGGATTTTGCGCCTTCCGGCGACGCGGCTAGTGTGGGACCGTCACCGCGCGGGTCCGCCCATGTCCACCTTGTACTATTTCCGCTCATCCTCCCGCTCCGGCCTGCACGGCTTCGCCGGCGACCGCGCCGGCGCCAGGCTGCCGCCGGAGGACGGCCCCTGGCGCTTCGTGCGCGAGATCGATCCGGCGACCGGCTGGACTGCGGCGGCCGAGATCGACGCCGTCCGCGCCGGCATCCACGCCAACGGCTTCTTCCTCGCCGATGTGCCCGGCGACATCGCCTTCGACGAGCCGCCGGTGCGGCCCGGCGATTGACCGGGCGCGCGCCTTCGCTCGCGCCCCCGATCGCGTTACCATGTCGCCATGACGCGCACCGACGCCATCTCCCAGCTGCTGCGGCACGCCGACGCCATCAAGGCGATGGGCGCGACGTCGCTCTATTTGTTCGGGTCGACGGCCCGGAACGAGGCCGCTGTCGACAGCGACCTTGATCTTTTTCTTGAGTACGATCCCGCGAGCCGTTTCTCGTTGGTCGATCTTGTCGGCATCAAGCTCTTTCTCGAGGAGGCGCTCGGCATCGAAGCGGACGTGACGACGCGCGACGGGCTTCACCCGATGCTGAAGGACAAGATCGAGCGCTCCGCGGTGCGGGTTTTCTGATGGCGACGAAGATCGATGCGGCGCTGGCGGGCATGCTTTCCGAGTTGATCGCCATCGAGGCGATCCGTGCGAACCGTCGGACATAGAGCCTCGCGGTCATGCGCATCGCCGACATGAACTGGATGCAGGTCGAGGCCTATCTCGCCGTCGACGACCGCTGCGTCCTGCCGATCGGCTCGACCGAGCAGCACGCGCAGCTGTCGCTGTGCGTCGACGCGATCCTCGCCGAGCGCGTGGCGGTCGAAGCAGCCGAGCCGCTCGGCGTGCCGGTCTATCCGGCGATGCCTTTCGGGCTCGCCCCTTATTTCCTCGCCTTCCCGGGCACGATCTCGCTTCAGGTCGAGACGCTGCTCGCGGTCGTGCGCGATCTCGTCGCCTCCGTCCACCGGGCCGGCTTCCGCCGGGTGCTGATCGTCAACGGACACGGCGGCAACATGCCGGTCGGCGCGCTGGCGCAGGAACTCATGGCCGGGCGCCCGAGCCTGTCGCTCAAGTTCCACAGCTGGTGGAACGCGCCGAAGACCTGGGCCAAGGTCCAGGAGATCGACCCGTCCGGCACGCACGCGAGCTGGATGGAGAACTTCCCCTGGACGCGGCTCGCCGGCGCGGCGGCGCCGTCGGGCGCGAAGCCGGCGCCCGATCTCGCGCTCATGCGCGCCTCTTCGCCGGACGACGTCCGCACGATCCTCGGCGACGGTTCGTTCGGCGGCGAATACGTGAAGCCCGACGATGTCATGCTGGCGTTGTGGCGGGCCGGGGTCGAGGAGGTCCGCGAGGCGCTGGAGGGGCCGTGGCCGAGCCGATCCTGATCTGGGGCGCGGGTGCGATCGGCGGCACGATCGGCGCCTCTTGGCAGCGCGCCGGCCTCGACGTGCTGCTCGTCGACAAGGTCGCGGCCCATGTCGAGGCATGCCGAACCGCTGGTCTTTCGATCGAAGGGCCGGTCGAGAGCTTCACGCAGGTGATCGCGGCGGCGACGCCGGACGAGGTCGAGGGCGTCTACCGGCGCGTCGTCCTTGCCGTGAAGGCGCAGCACACCGAGGCGGCGCTCGACGCGCTTGCGCCGCATCTTGCCGCCGACGGCTGCGTGCTCTCGGCCCAGAACGGGCTGAACGAGCTCGCGATCGCGCGCCGTGTCGGGCCCGAGCGCACCATGGGCTGCTTCGTCAATTTCGGCGCCGACTGGCTGGGCCCCGGCCGGATCCTCTACGGCAACCGCGGCGCGGTCGTCGTCGGCGAGGTCGACGGCTCGATCCGCGACCGCACGCGCGAGATGCATGGGCTGCTCGAGATCTTCGAGCCCGACGCGCTGCTGACCGACGACATCTGGGGTTATCTCTGGGGCAAGCTCGCCTACGGCGCGATGCTGTTCGCGACCGCGCTGACGGCGGACTCGATGACCGCCAACTTCGCCGACCCGGCGCGCGCTCCGGCTTGGCTGGCGATCGGGCGCGAGGTCGCCGCGGTCGCAAACGCCCGCGGGGTGACGCCGCGCGGTTTCGGCGACTTCCGGCCGGAGGCGTTCGCGCCGGGAGTGCCCGAGGCCGAGGCGCTCGACGCGATCGCCTGGCTTGCCGAATACACCGCGCAATCGGCAAAGACCCACTCGGGCATCTGGCGCGACCTTGCGGTCCGCAAGCGCCGGACCGAGATCGACGCCCAGATCGGGGTCATCGGCGCGCTCGCACGCGAGAAGGGCATCCCGACGCCGGCGCTCGATCGCCTCGTCGGCCTGATCCACGACGTCGAGGACGGGCGACGCCCGCAATCGCTCGACACCTTCAACGAGCTTCTCAAGGCATGCAGCTCCGATTTGACGCCCGCGCCGTGATCGTCACGGGCGCGGCCCAGGGCATCGGCCGCGCCATCGCGACGGCGTTCCGCGACGCCGGCGCGCGCGTCCATGTCGCCGATCTCGACGCGGCGGGCGTGCGGCAAGCCGCCGATGCGCTCGGCGCGACCGCGCATGCGCTCGACCTCTCCGAGCGCGCATCGGCGCATCGGCTCGTCGCGGACGTGGCCGCGGCCGAGGGCCGGCTCGACATCCTGGCGCTCGCCGCCGGCGGCGTGCGCGGCCAGGTCGGCCGGGCGATCGAGGAGGTTTCCGAATCCGACTGGCGGGTGCTGTTCCAGGCCAATGTCGACGGCGCGTTCTGGCTCGCCCAGGCCGCGGCGCCGCTCATGAAGCGCGCCGGCTGGGGCCGGATCGTCACCATCTCGTCCGGCGCCGGCCTGCGACCGAGCCTCACCGGCATCCAAGCCTATGCGGCGGCAAAGCACGCCCTCGTCGGCCTGACGAAGCAGCTCTCGTGGGAGCTCGCGCCGCACGGCGTCACCGTGAACTCGGTCGCGCCCGGCTTCGTGCTCTCGAACCCGGCGACGCAGCGGCAATGGCAAGCTTACGGCCCGGACGGGCAAAAGCGCCTCGTCGACGCCATCCACGCGAAACGCCTCGGCACGCCAGAGGACATCGCCGCCGCGACGCTGTTCTTCGCGAGCGAGCCGGCGGCGTGGATCACAGGGCAGGTGCTGTCCGTGGATGGCGGCAGGTCGTGAAGCGCCCACCTCTCCCGGCGAACGAGAGAGGGGTTCGCGCCGCTTCGCCGCCGGCGCTTACTTTTTTTGAAAATAGTCCTTGACACATCTGGAACTTCGTCCTAGTCTGCTGCCGTCCCGTCCGCGAGGGGCGCTTCCGGAGGCGTTCGAAAGCGGGGCGGCATCGGCGGTGAGGCGTTCGTCCGCAAGGCGGCGCGGCATCGGCGGTGGCTTCGGCCGGCGAAAAGCCGGTCGCGGTTGACGCGGCGCTGAGCCCGCCCTCGCAAGGCGGGGCCTCAGGGTCCTCCGCCTCCCGGTCTCCGGCGCGAAACATGGGCGCGCCGCCCGGCATCCTGGCGGCGGCCTCGCCCGTCCCGGTGAAAAACCCGGGTCCGTGCGGACGCACTTAAGGCGCCGAAGCCCCGGTTTAGCCGAGGCCGGCTGGCGCCGAAGTCGCGGGGCCAGGGACCAAGAGCGTCGCGCGGGAGGTCTGGTTCGGCTCGGCATCCGGGCGGAACCCTACCCACCCATCCCACCCTCGTGCGCACGTCCGTTCGGACGAGAGCACGGACCAGGCCTCCCGCACCCCTCGGGGGTTGCGGCACAAGGTCTCTTCAACGCTCCGGGCCGTTCGGCCGCGGAGGTAAAGGCGCGCGGCTCGGAGCCGCGCCGCTACCCGGCCGCAGCGCGGCCGCGCGCCCGTTCCGCCGTCGCGCTCCTCGCCATGCGGAGGGCGGTGCGGAAGGCGGCGGTGGTGGCGCCCGGATCGGCCTTGCCCTCTCCGACGATGTCGTAGGCGGTGCCGTGCGCCGGCGTGCAGATCGGCACCGGCATGCCGCCTAGGATGGTGACGCCGCTCGTGAAGCCGAGGAGCTTCAGGGCGATCTGGCCCTGGTCATGATACATCGTCACGACGGCGTCGAAGTCGCCGCGCCTGGCGCGCAGCCACACCGTGTCGGCCGGAAACGGCCCCTCGGCCGCGACCTGCCGCGCCTTCGCGTCGGCGATCGCCGGCGCGATGACGTCGATCTCCTCGCGGCCGAAAAGCCCGCCCTCGCCGGCATGCGGGTTGAGGCCGGCGACCGCCAGCCGCGGACGCGCCGTCCCGGCCCGCCGGATGGTCGCGTCGGCGTCGAGGATCGCCGCCAGCACCTCCTCGCGCGTCAGCGCCGAGGCGACCTCGGCGAGCGGAATGTGCGAGGTGACGCGGCAGTTCCACAGCCCGTCGAGGAGGTTGTACTCGGAACAGCGGCCCTCGTAGCCGAGCCGGTCGGCGGCCCAGTGGATCTCGTCCAGATACGGGTTGCCGGCGAGCTTCAGCGCCTGCTTGTTGAACGGCGTGAAGCAGATGGCGTCGACGGCGCCGCGCTTCGCGAGGTCGAGCGCGGCGCCGAAGTTCTTCATCGCGAAGCCGCCGCTCTGAGGCGTCGGGATGCCCTGCGGGATCGCCTCCGCGGCCTCATGGGCGAGGTCGAGCAGCTCCGGCCGCCCCGGCGCGAAGCGCGCCGCCGCCGCCTCGCGCACCACCGGCACCTCCAGCGCGACGCCCGCCTCCGCGGCGCCGCGGGCGAGCAGCGCCGGATCGCCGACGACGAGCACCGCCGCCTCGGCAAGCTCCGCCTCCTGCGCCAGGAGCCGGGCGGCAAGCTCGATGCCGACGCCGGCGGCGTCGCCCATCACGAGCGCAATCCTTGGCACCGCGTCCATGTCGCCGTCCTTTCGTTTTTCGCCCGGCGCGAACCCCCGGGCGGGGGCGCGCGCGGCAGACCAAATCCGTCCGCCCTCATGCCATGCGCGGCGGGCATTCGTCGATTCCGGTGCACACACGCAGGAGACGATTGCCGGAGCCTGGGCGAGGCGGCATGTTCCGCCCGGGCTGTCGAGGAGGGGCATCACATGAGCGAGCCAACAGGCGCCGAAACCCGCAAAGCGGTGTCGGCGGCGGTCGTCGGCAACGTGCTCGAATGGTACGATTTCGCCGTCTACGCCTTCGTCGCGACGATCATCGCCAAGAAGTTCTTCCCGGCCCAGGACGAGGTGACGGCGCTGCTCTCGACCTTCCTCGCCTACGGGCTCGGCTTCGTGGCGCGCCCGCTCGGCGGCATCATCATCGGCCGCCTCGGCGACACCCGCGGCCGCAAGACCGCGCTCCTCATCACGATCTTCCTCATGGCCGCCGGCACGGTGCTGATCGGCCTGTTGCCGACCTACGAGACGATCGGCGTCCTAGCCCCGCTGCTCCTCGTCGTCGCGCGGCTGATGCAGGGCTTCTCGGCCGGCGGCGAGTGGGGCGGATCGACGGCCTACATCGTCGAGTGGGCGCCGCCCGGAAAGCGCGGCTGGTACGGCAGCTTCCAGCAGACGAGCGTCGTCGGCGGGCTGCTCCTCGGCTCGGGCGTCGCGGCCGTCCTCAACTCGATCCTCGATCCGGCCACCATGGAGGCCTGGGGCTGGCGCGTGCCCTTCCTCCTCGGCGGCATCCTCGGCCCGGTCGGGATGTGGATGCGGCGCGAGATCGACGAGACGCCGGCCTACCGGCGCGTCGAGGCTCGCGGCGAGGCGGGCCAGATCGAGGACAGCGGCTGGCTGCTTGCGGCGCGCGCCTTCGGCTTCACCATCGTCTGGACGGTGTGCTTCTACGTCCTCCTCAACTACATGCCGACCTGGACCCGCCAATACATGAAGCTGTCGCCGCAGGCGGCCTTGTGGGCGAACACCATCGGGCTGTTCGTCCTCCTCGTCGCGATCCCCTTCATGGGGCGCCTCTCCGACCGGCTCGGCCGCAAGCCGCTGCTGCTCGCCTGCTGCGTCGCCTTCGTCGTCGTGCCCTTGCCGGTGTTCAGCTATCTCGCCTCCGGCAACGCCTCCTACGGCACGCTGATCCTCGTGCAGGCGTTCTTCGCGCTGCTGATCTCGATGTTCTCCGGTCCGGGCCCGGCGGCGATCGCCGAGATCTTCCCGACCAAGAGCCGCTCGACCTGGATGACCTCGGGCTACGCGCTCGCGGTCGCGATCTTCGGCGGCTTCGCGCCGCTGATCTCGGTATGGCTGATCAGCCGCTTCTCATCGCCGACGGCGCATTCCTACTACCTGATCGCCGCCGCGATCGTGTCGACGATCGTCATCGCGACGCTGCGCGAAACCGCGCATGAGGAGCTCGCCTGATCCGCCGTGCTGATCGCCTTTCCAGGTAAGCGCGTCGTCGTCGCCGGGGCGGCGCGCGGCATCGGGCGCGCCATCGCGGTCGAGTTCGCGCGGCTTGGCGCCGACGTGCACGCCTGCGACATCCTCGTCGACGAGGTCCGGGCCTACGCCGACGAGTTCGACGGCGAGGGGATGATCCGGCCGGTCTGGGTCGACGTCACCGATCCGCGCTCGGTGGCCGGCGTCATCGAGGCGGCGGAGGCCGGCACCGGCGCCGTCGACGTTCTCGTCTATGTCGCCGGCGGCGTGCGCGGCCAGGCGCCGCTCCCGGTCGACGAGGTCGAGCCCGACGATTTCCGCGACATCGTCGAGGCGAACCTCACCGGCGCCTTCCTCTTCGCCCGCGCCGTCGCGCCGGGCATGAAGCGGGCCGGCCGCGGCCGCATCGTCACGATCTCGAGCCGCGCCGGCCTGGCCACGACGCTCACCGGCATCCAGAGCTACGCCGCCGCAAAGCACGGCCAGGTCGGGCTCGTGAAGCAGCTGGCCCAGGAGCTCGGGCCGTTCGGCATCACCGTGAACTCGGTCGCGCCGGGCTTCATGGCGACGAGCCCGGACTATCAGCGCCAGTGGGACAGCTATTCCGAGAACTTCCGCGCCAGCTTCCTCGACCGCATCGCCATGCGCCGCATGGGCACGCCCGAGGACATCGCCCATGCGGTCTTGTTCCTCGCCTCGGACTATGCCTCCTGGATCACCGGCCAGATCCTGCCCGTGATGGGATCGCCCGTCGCCTGAGACGAAATCGAGGAGCCGCCCATGACTGAACAGAAGCCGCTCGAGCCCTGGCAATGGCCTGAGGCGCATTGGCGCAAGCTCATCGACCAGGTGCGGGCCGGCCGCACCTACCGGCCGACATCATGGCCGGGGGCCGCCCGCTGCGCCTTCGCCCTGTCCTTCGATTCCGACCACGAGACCAACGAGCTGCGCGACGGCGGCAAGTCGATCGGGCGCATGGCCTGGGGCCAGTACGGCAACCGCGTCGGCGTGCCGCGCATCCTCGAGATGCTCAAGCGTCACGACGTCAAGGCGTCGTTCTACGTGCCGGCGGTCGCGGCCCTGACCCATCCGGACGAGCAGCGCCGGGTGATCGCCGAAGGCCACGAGATCGGCATCCACGGCTGGATCCACGAGCTCAACTCGGTCTTGCCCTACGAGGCGGAGCGCGACCTGATGATGCGCGCCGCCGACACGCTCGAGACGATCACCGGCGTGCGCGCCGTCGGCCTGCGCACGCCGTCCTGGGACTTCAGCCCGAACACGCTGCGGATCGAGAAGGAGATGGGGCTCGCCTACGATTCCTCGCTCATGGCCGACGTCGACTGCTACGAGCTTCTCCTCGAGGGCGAGCCGACCGGGATCGTCGAGCTGCCGGTCGAGTGGATCCGCGACGACGCGGTCTATTTCATCATGCATCGCTTCCAGTCGCTGCGGCCCTACACGCCGCCGAACGACGTGCTCGACATCTTCCGGCGCGAGCTCGACGCCGCCTACGACGAGGGCGGCATCTTCCAGCTCACCACCCACCCGCACATCATCGGCTACCGTTCGCGGCTGTGGATCCTCGACGAGCTCATCCGGCACGCCAAGGCGAAGGGAAAGGTCTGGTTCGCGACCCACGCCGAGGTCGCCGCGTGGGCGAAGGCGAACGGGTAGTTCCCGCCTGGCTCACTTCGCCGCCGCGGGCCGCGGCGGGTGCAGGGCGTAGATGCGCTCGACGAAACGGGCGGTCGGATGCTGCCGCAGCTCCGCGACGATCGCCTGCATGGCGGGCGGCATCGCCTCGAGCGGCGGGATTGGCGCCGCATAGCCGGCCGGCAGGAGCATCGGCGCGGCGGCGCTCGCAAGGGCGAGATCCGCCATGGTCAGCCGCCCGCCGGCAAGGTAGCGGCGGCCATCGGCGACCAGCCGATCCGTCCTGTCGAATGCCGTTCTGACGCGCGCGAGCGCGTCCTGTGCGGTCGCCGGCTTGAGCCGGAGCAGCATCGTGAACAGCCGCCGAAGCAACCCATAGGCCGGCCGGACGACGGCCGCCTCCGAACGCGGCACGCCGCGCGAGAACGGCTCGAGCATGATGTCGCGGGCCGGCAGGAGGTGGAAGTAGGCGACGCGCGCGGTGTAGGTGGCGAGCTCGCCATTGTACCGCTCCCACGCCGCCTCGACCTGCGTCCGCAGCGGTTGCCGCGCCGGACGGAGGGCGCGGTCCTCCGGGAAGAGTGTGTCGAAATGGTCGACGAGCGCGCGCGGGCCGGTCAGGCGCCGGCCGCCGCCGTAAATGAGCGGGATGCGGCCGTAGCCGCCGTGCAGCAGCGTCAGGACGGACGCCCAGCCGAAGATGTGTGGCTCCTCGCGATAGGGGATCGCGTAATGCGCCAGGATCAGCCGGGAAAGCTCGCTGTCGATCATGGGCGCAAACGTCAGCATCGCCAGCGGTTGCGTCGGAATCGAGCGCGCCGTCATAGCGGCGCGCACAAATATTCGACCAGCCGTTTCCCGGGGAGGAAGAAGTATCCGCCGCCCTTCGTGGTGACGAAGCGCGGCATCGGCGAAAGACGCACGGGGCCGTCTCGCGTCGGGATCGTATAGCTGCAGACGCCGGCCTCGCCGTCGCCGAGCACGGGATCCTTCTCGCAGGAGAGGCCGTGGAAGGACGGGCTCCTGAGCCAGCTCTGCTGCAGGAACTCGAACTGGCGTTCGATGTCGCCGTTCAGGCACATGAACAGCAAGCCCGGCTTCTCAGCTTCGAGGGGCCGCCCGACACGGATGACGCGGTGCCGGTTGCTGATGTCGATTTGATCCTGAGAACCAGGATCCAGGCTGTCCCGCGGATTCGCGCGGCGGATATGGGAGCCGAAGGGACAGCGCAGCGCTTCCGGGTCCTCGGTGCCGAACAGGAAGTCGTTGTCGGTCCGGTAGCTCTGATCGGGCGCCTCGGGGATCGAATGGGCGGCGGCGCTCGCCGGCTTGCTTGTCGGCCGCTTCGTCGCGTGAGGGATCTGCACCGCGAGCTTCGCTGCCTTCGGGCCGAAGCTCGCATGCCACCGCTTAAGCGCCCGCTCCTTTGCCGCTGTCTGCGATTCGTAGGGGTGGCGCATCAGCGAAGAGCCATCGGTCCAGCGTCCGATCAGCTTCGCCGCGATGAACTGCTTGTCGATGACATAGGGCTGCGGCAGCCGGTTTGCGAGACGCGTTGCCTCACTGCCGCAGTAATCCCAGAACCCATCTACGTCCTGCTCCAGCTCCCGGATGACGAGAAAGCTGCCGTTGAAGCCGATGTCGCGCTGGTTCTCGACCACGGTGCGGCTGAAATCGAGGCTGCCCGAGACGAGCGGCAGCTTGTTCGCCGGATCGAGCGTCGCCGCGAGCGTCGGCCCCGGCGGGATGTTGCCGCGATCGTCCGGATAACCGAGGACGAACTCGCCGGGCTCGACGAGGTGGATCTGGTCGGCGTTGCGCAGGCCCTTATAGGTGCCGCGGATCACCGGCTGGGAGATGCCGTCGACGAACCCGAAGGGCTCGCGCTTGTCCTTTTGCGGGTCGTCGTCTCCCTTCTTTTGTGCGTCCTTTTTGAGCGTCGACACCGGGCGCAACGGAATGCGGTGGAAAGCCGCCATGCCGAGATCGGCGGCGCTCTGGCCCAGGCTGCTCTCCAGGGCCGCGAGGTCGCCCGGCGTCTCGCTGTAGACCAGCAGCACGGCGTCGGGGGCGGTGCGGCCCCAGCGCCAGTGCTCGGACCCGTTCTCGCCGAAATCGCCGAGAATGCGGGCGCGGGCCGCGCTCGTCATCCCGTCGAGGAACGCGAACGGAAAGGTCGCAAGACCCTCCTCGGGGAGCCCGAGCCGCTCAAGGCCGCGCGCGCCGAGCGCGAGGGTCACCACCGCGGTCCGCCGCAGCCGCCGTCCATCGTTGTAGGCGATGTGGTCGTGGACGAACTGCAGCCATCGCCGCGCGGTGTCGACCTCCTCGGGCAGCTCGACGACGAGGCAGGTGCCGAAGGGCATGAAGCCCAAGCCGCCGAAGACGATGCTCTGGATCTCGCTGCTGACGAGCTTCTCCACCGGCCGGGCCGCCGACCCGAACAGGGCAAGCCATGTGTCGGCCTCCTCCTCGGTCATCGCGCCGGACAGCCCGCGGCGGATGTCGGCATTGGTGCGTATGTTGTCGGTGGTGAGGCTCGGATAGGCGCTGTACCAGAAGCGGGTTGGCGCCATGCTGCGGCGAGCGTAGCGCTTGAAGCGCTCGCCGTCGGTCGCGCCTTTCTGGAACAGGTTCTCAGACCGCGGGAACCCGATCGAGTTCGACCAGATACCGGTCAGCCCGGCATGAGCGCGGGTGATGAAGTCCTCGAGATAGCTCTCCCAGCTGCCGCCGTAGTTCGAGAGGAAGATCAGGTCGGGGCTTTTCGGCGGCGTCACCCAGCGCGCGAAGTGGATGCTACCGATGTCGCTGAGGAAGCCCGGGCGGTAGAAGTGGGTCGCCGCCTCGCCGACGACCCAGAACGCTAGCCGGGCCGTGAACGCGCGGATTAGGCCGGGCTTGCGCTGGGTCACCGAGATCATGTGGTTTTGCGCGTAGTGGTTCTCGCGCTCGAACATCGCGGCGTTGGTCGAGCGGTCGGGTGCGTTCTCGTCGAGCGGGTCGCGGTCCTCGCCTCTGCGGAAGACGAGGTAGACCGCCCCGAGCGCGAGCACGAGCACGACGACCGCGATGGCGAGCCCACCGAAAGCGCCGACGAGGAAGGCCGCGAGCCGCCGCCAGAAGCCGTCCTGCAGCCACAAGGCTTGCAGACCGGAATAAGCCGACCACGCGAGAACGAGGAGGAGGAAGGGCCAAAGGTATTTCGTGGCGAAGCCGCCGAGGAGCCGCGCGATGAAGCTTGCCACCGAAAGCGGTTCGAAAGGCGCCTGCGGCGCGGCAGGTCGCAGCGCATAGGCATGCTCGGCCGGGAGCTTGGCCCGCACGTCCTGCAGGCGCGCAAACGCGGCCATCGGCTCTCTATGGGCGTCGAGCAACTCTGCGGCGGCCGCCGCCAGACGCCCTTCCGCCCGGATGCGGCCGACCGTCATGCCGGCGGTTCCGGCAAAGGCAAGCCCGGGATTGTCGAAGAAGCCGCTTCCGACTTCGACCCGGTGGCTAGTCAAATAGGAAGCGAGGTCGGCGCCGTCCCGCCAATCCGCCAGCATGAAGACCGGCCTGAGGTGCTCGCCGATCGCGTCGAGCACTCGCCGCAGCGCCTCTTCAGGCGTGCCGTCGGCGGAGAACTCGAGGAGGATGTAGGCGCGCTTGCCGTCGCTCGAGCGGATGGCGTGCAGGCTCGCAAAATGCGTTCCGACGAATTCGTCGGGCGGGACCTCGGCTTCGGCGGGCCTGCCGGGTGGCGGCTCGAGACGGTCGAGCGCGGCCTTGATGTCCTGCCTCGCCGGGTTGCCGAGAAGGTCGATCGCCGCTTCCGCGTCGCCGATGCGGTCGGGGCGCAACGGCGCGATGAAGGTTGAAAGCGCATGGCTCATGAGGGTCACCGCTCGAATTCGACCGCGACGTGATCGGGAAAGGGGCCGGCCCATTCGACAGAGCCGACCGACTTGATCCCGCGCCTCACGAGCGCTCCGACGAGCAGCGGGATTTGGAACGCGTTGACGACCCGGCCGGCGCAAGGGTGGAGCCCGCCGCCAAAATGCAGATAGGCGGCGGCGGGCCGATCCGGCCGGAGCTCCTGCGGATTCGGGAAAGCGGACGGATCGAGCATCGCCGCCTGGGTCCAGACGAAGATCTGATCGTTCGCCTTGATCTCGCAGTCGCCAAGCCGCGTCGGCGCGACCGCCTGACGAAGCACGATGGGATTATGCGGCCAGCGCCGCAGCGCTTCCCGGCACCAGCCGGCGAGCCGAGCCTCGTCCTCGACGTCGGCGGCGACGCGGGCGGCGAGCTCTTTGTCGCGGCCGATGACGGCGGCGATTTTCGCAACCGAGCTCGCCGTCGTGTCGATGCTGCCGACGAGCATGCCGCCTAGGATGCGCCTGACGCCGTCGTTATCGAGGTCGCCGCGCCGCATGAGCGCGCCCATCATGTCGGTCCCAAGCTCGCCCGATGCCCGTCGCTTCCCGATCTCCTCGTCGAACCAGGCGCGCATGAGCGTCGAGGCGCGCAAGGCGCGATTGGCGACGACCTCGTCGCCCGAGAGGTTCAGGAAGATATGCGCGAAGATCGCCCGCGCGACATCCACGAAGGTGCGCTCATCCGGCCCCGAGATGCCGAACAGGCTTCTGGCCGTCTGCGCCGCGATCGGCCGGGCGTACCCGTTCACCACGTCGATCGTTCCGGCGGCTGCCGACACGCGCTTCGCCGCCTCTTCGGCGACGGCCTCGCGGATGGGCGCGAGATCGACGGCCGACAAAGCCTCGTAGAGCGCTCCGCGCTCGCGCACGAGCTGCGCACCTCTGTCCATACCGAGGACGAAGGGGCCATTCACCGCGTCGATCCGGGCCTCGTTGACCGGCGCAATGCGGAAATCCAAGTCGCGAGCCAGGACCTCGCGGACATCGGCGTGACCGGCGACGATCACCCTGCTGCCGAGGCGAACCGGTCCCACGAGACCGGCGACGAAGGCGCCGAGCCGCGCCGCGAGGGCGGGGAGGCGCTGTTCGGAAAGCAAGCTGCCCTTGCTCGGCGGAGTGACGACATCGGTGGCGAGGCCACCGTTCCCAATCGCGTTTGCCATTCTGCCCCCGAGGTCGGACCAGCAGGCGGAACAACTGAAAAACGAGCAAAGTTAAGCGGCGCAGCTGGACTTTGTCCATGGCTCCGTTCGAGAGATGCCACGGCGGCTGGGGCCGGGCCGTCGTTCGCCTATGGCTTTGCCGCCACGGCCTCGATCTCGCGTGCGACGATGTCCGGCGCGGCGTGGTGCGGCATGTGGCCGACGCCGGGCAGGATGACGAGCCTCGCGCCCGGGATCTCGCGCACGAGCGAGCGCGAGTGCAGGTTCGTCCAGACGATCGTGTCGGCGTCGCCCGAGACGATCGCGGTCGGGGCGCGGATCGCGCCGTAGCGCCGGCTCTGCCGGACGACGAAACGGTAGAGGCCGGACACGTCCTCGGCATTCGCCCGGAAGGCGCGCGGGCGCAGCACGAGGGGGATGCGGGACCGCTCGATATAGGTGGCCGGGGGGCCTGCGGCGCGAAGACGACCCCAAGGGTCGGCTTCATCAGCAGGAGCCCAGCCGGGGTCGTCAGCGTCCAGGTGAGGAGCCGCCCCAGCACCGGCCAAGTCGCCGGGCGGTAGTACCAGGAGATGCCGCCGCCGGGCCAGGGATGGCTCACCGGCGCCAACAGCACCAGCCCCGAAACGAGATCGGCGTGGTCGAGCGCGAGGTTCAAGGCGAGCGCCCCGGCCCAGGAATGGCCGACCACGATGGCGCGCTCGATGCCGATTTCCCGGAGCGCCGCGCGGATGATGCGCGCCTGCGTCGCCGGCGAGGCCGCTCCGGCGCCGCCGATGCGGTCGCTCCAGCCGCTGCCCGGCCGGTCGACGGCGACGACCCGGAAGCGCTGCGCCAGCCGCTCGCCGAGCGCCATCATGGGATCGCCCGAGGAGCCGGAGGCGCCGTGCAGGAGAAGCACGGTCGCCTCGGGCTCGCGCCCCTGCGGCGCCATCTCGACGACGTGCAGGCGTCCGCCCGCGACCTCAATGAGGCGGCCGGCCGGCGGATAGCGCGTCTCGATGACGCGGGCGATGACCAGGGTCGCGACGGCGCCGCACAGCAACAACAGCACGGTCCCGGCGAGCACGACGGCGAGAAGCTTCATCGCACGCCGGCGGGATCAGATGTCGCGGCCGTCGATCTCAGGCGTCAGGCGCTCGATCGCCTCGCGGAGCTTCGCCAGGTAGGGGTGGATCGCGAGCGCCTTGCGATAGGCTTCGAGCGCGCGCTTCTTGTCGCCGCCGGACACGTAGATGTGGCCGAGCCCGGCCCAGGCGCCGAAATGGCGCGGCTCCCTGGTCAGCACGCGCTGGATGTCGGCGATCGCGCTCACCGGATCGTCGAGGAGGAAGAAGGCCGTCGCCCGGCGGTGCCAAGCCTCGGCCCATTCGGGGCGCAGCGTCAGCACCCGGTCGAGGAGCTCGACGGCGAGCGGAAACTCCTTCGCCTTCAGCGCCTCCTCGGCGCGGCTCATCAGAAGATCGGCGGTGTCGCTGCCGGAGCGCGCCCAGCGCCGCTCGATCAGGTTGGCGACGCCGTTCGCCTCGCTCTCGTCCTTGGCACCGGCAAGCCGCGTGAAAAGCTCGTCGAGGGTGGCGGGCTTGCGCGGCCTTGCGGGCTCAGTCTGGGATTTCGGATCGGCGGCCTTGGCCTGCGCGAGAGCCGCTCCCGGCGCGCAGGCGAGAATCAAGGCGAGCAGAAAAGCATGAGGGCGCATGCGGGTACTCTATGGGCCCGGGCCGAGCGGTCAATTCACGATTCGGGCGACGGGTTCCGTATCCCACCTCTTTGGCCGGCCCCGGAGGGCGGCGCGCCGAGGTCAATCGATCTTGCGCTCGTCGGCGATGACCTTGCCGTCGTTCGGCAGGCTTCCCGGAACGACGAAATCGACGGCGCCCTTGAGCTTGGTGAGATCCTGCAGCGTCGCCCCGACCGCCGCCTTGAGGGCGTCGGTCGCCGCGGCAGTCTCGGCCGCGAGCGTCATCGCGTCGGCTTCGGCCTCGCGGGTCACGATAAGCCGCAGGCGCTTGAGCTCGGGATGGCGCCGCCCGATCTCGGCCACCTGCTCGGGGCGTACGAACATGCCCTTGACCTTCGTGGTCTGATCGGCGCGGCCCATCCAGCCCTTGATGCGCAGGTTGGTGCGCCCGCAAGGGCTCGGGCCGGAGAGCGCCGCCGTGAGGTCGCCGAGCGCGAGGCGGATCTGCGGGTGATGCGGATCGAGGTTCGTGACCACGACCTCGCCGACATCGCCCTCGGGGACCGGGTCGCCGGTGCCCGGCCGCACGATCTCGACGATCAGGTCCTCGTTGACGACCATGCCGGCGCGTGCCCCGGTCTCATAGGCCATGACGCCGATGTCGGCGGTGGCGTAGGCCTGGTAGGCGTCGATGCCGCGCGCGGCGATGTCCTCCTGGAGGGACTTCGGGAAGGCGGCGCCGGAGACCAGCGCCTTCCTGATGCAGGAGGCATCGCGGCCGGCTTTCGCTGCGGCATCGAGGAGGATCTTGAGGAAGTCCGGCGTGCCGCAATAGGCGACCGGCCGGAAGGCGGCGATCACCTCGAGCTGCTGCTCGGTCTGGCCGGGACCGGCCGGGATGACGACGCAGCCGAGCGCCCGGGCGCCCGAATCCATCATGAAGCCGCCCGGCACGAGGTGGTAGCTGAACGTGTTCAGCACCACGTCGCCCTTGGCGAAGCCCATGGCATGGAGCGCGCGCGCCGCGCCCCAGGGGTCGGGACCCGGGCCTTCAGGCTCGAAGATCGGCCCGGGCGAGGTGAAGAGACGCCCGAAGGCGGAGGGCGGCGCCGGGACGAAGCCGGCGAACGGCGGATCGGCCTTCTGCAGCGCCGGCAGCTCGGATTTGCGCAGCACCGGAAGGCGGGCAAGAGCCTCGCGGCTCGCGACTGTGCGGGGATCGATGCCGCGCAGCCGCTCCGCATAGGCCGGCGCCCGCATCGCCGCTTCGAGGACGGCGGGAAGGCGGGCGAAGATATCGGCGTCGCGCTCGGCAGAGGAGCGGGTCTCGCGTGCATCATGCGGTTCGGGCATCGGCGGTCTCATACGGCCTCGCCGCAGGCTCCCGGCTCCCGACGCCGGGGTCAAGCCCGCCGATGACTCTCTTGGCGCTTTCGCGTTATCCTTGAGCCATGGATCGCCGCAGCCTCTATGACGAGGACGTCTACGCCTGGGCGAAGCAGCAGGCCGATGCGCTGCGCCGGCTCGCCCGAACCGGTCGCGACCTGCCGAACGAGCTCGACCTGGAGAACGTAGCGGAGGAAATCGAGGACGTGGGCAAGTCGGAGCTGAGCAAGGTCGAGAGCTACATCCGCCTCATCCTGATCCACCTGCTCAAGCTCGCATCCGCGCCGCAAGCCCGTTCGGAGCGGAAGTGGCGCAATGAGATCCTGGCGTTCCGAGCCGAGCTCCTCAAGGAACTCCGGCCTTCGATGTGGCCCAGCATCGATCTGGACCATCAATGGCGGCAGGCGCTGCTCAAGGTCGACGGCGAGCTGTCCGAGCACGGCGACGAACTTCCGCCCGGCCTTCCGGAGGCCTGCCCGCTCGCACTCGACGATCTCACGGCCGACCACTTCGCAATCGAGCAAGCGGTCGAGCGGGTGTTCAAGGGCTGATGCCGGACCGCGTCACGCGAGCCAGCGCTTGCGGCGCTTGTAGCTCTTCACCTCCCGGAAGCTCTTCTTCGAGCCTTCGGCGATGCCGAGATAGAACTCCTTCACGTCCTCGTTCTCGCGCAGCGATTTCGCCGGCCCGTCCATGACGACCCGGCCGGTCTCGAGGATGTAGCCGTAATTGGCGTATTTCAGCGCCATGTTGGTGTTCTGCTCGGCGAGGAGGAAGGAGACGTTCTCGGTGACGTTGAGCTTGCGCACGATCTCGAAGATTTCCTCGACGATCTGCGGCGCGAGGCCCATCGAGGGCTCGTCGAGGAGGATCATCTTGGGCCGGGACATCATGGCGCGGCCGATGGCGCACATCTGCTGCTCGCCGCCGGAGGTGTAGCCGGCCATGGCGCCGCGGCGCTGCCTCAGGCGCGGGAAGTAGTCGTAGATCATCTCGACGTCGCGGCGGATCGCGGCGTTGCCGTCGCGGCGCGTGAAGGCGCCGGTCAGGAGGTTCTCCTCGATCGTCAGATGCCCGAAGCAGTGGCGGCCTTCGAGGACCTGGATGCAGCCGCGGCGGACGAGCGCGTTCGGCGTCGCCTTGTCGACGCGCTCGCCCTCGAACTCGATCGTGCCCTTCGTGACCTCGCCGCGCTCGGTCCGCAGGAGGTTCGAGATCGCCTTCAGGGTCGTCGTCTTGCCGGCCCCGTTGGCGCCGAGGATCGCGACGATGCCGCCGCGCGGAACCGAGAGCGACACGCCCTTCAGGACGAGGATCACGTGGTCGTAGATCACCTCGATGTTGTTGACCGCGAGGATGGTCTCGGCGGCTGACGGCTCGGAAGCGGTTGTCGAGGCGAGCGCGGCGGACATGCGGGTTCAAAGCCCCTTGACCAGAGCAGATGAGGTCATCCCGGCCGCAGCGCAGCGGAGAGCCGGGATCCACCGCCCCGCCGCCGAGGGCGGGCATGGATCCCGGATCGCGCCTGCGGCGCATCCGGGATGACAGGCCTCTACGACTGCTTGGCGCAGCTCTCCGAGCGCTTCGGCCAGCCGGTGTTCTTCTCGGCGTAGTCCTTGGCGCCGGCCTCGATCAGCGGCCGGACCTTGTCCTTCAGCGGCTCGATCCAGTCGGAGGCCTTCTGCCATTTGGTGCCGTCCCATTCGGCGACGAACACCTTGTGATGGCCGTTGTGGTCCTCGCAGGAAACCTTCACCGGCGCGGCGAAGCCCTCCATGCCGAGCTCCTTCAGGCGCGCCTCGGTGATGTTGAGCGCCTCGAGCCCCTTGCGCACGTCCTCGCCGTTGACCGCCTTCTTGCCGGTGATCTGCTGCGCGGTCCGCACCGCCTCGGCAATCAGCATCGAGTTGTAGACGCCGCGGTTGTAGAGGTTCTCGCCGAGCTTCTCCTTCGGGAATTTCGACAAGCCCTTGTCGACGACGTGCTTCTGGATGTCCTTGATCACCCCGAAGTCGGCGCCGACGGCGTGGAAATCGAGGGATTTATAGCCTTTCGCCTCGGCGCCGCCGCCACGCGCGTCGTCGTCGCCGCCGGCCCACCAGACACCGACCATCTTGTTCATCGGGAAGCCGGCCTTGACCGCCTCCTTGACGGCCGTCGGGTTCATGGCGCCCCAGCCCTGGAGATAGAGCCAGTCGGGCCGGTCGCGGCGGATCGAAAGCCACAGCGAGCCCTGGTTCTGCATGTCCTGCGCCGTGACCGGATAGAGCTTCAGCTCGAAACCGAGATCCTTCGCCAGCGCCTCGAGCAGCGGGATCGGCTCCTTGCCGTAGGGCGCGTCGAGGTGGATCAGCCCGATCTTCTTGCCCTTGAGCTTGTCCAGGCCGCCTTCCTTCTCGCCGGCGTGCTTGATGAAGACGGAAGCGCCGTCCCAATAGGTGACCGGCGGGTTGAAGATCCAGGGGAAGATGTTGCCGTCGGCCGAGGGCGAGAGGCCGTAGGCCATGGACAGCATCGGGATCTTGTCGACGGCGGCCTTGGGGATGAGCTGCAGCGTGATGCCGGTCGAGTACGGGTTCACGACCGCCGGGTTCTTGCCTTTGATCGATTCGTAGCACTCGACGCCTTTCTTGGTGTCGTAGCCGGTCTCGCACTCCTCGATCGCGATCTTGACGCCGCCGATGCCGCCGTCGCGCTCGTTCAGCATGCGCAGATAATCGTGCATGCCGTCGGCGATCGGAATGCCGGAGCCGGCGAAGGGGCCGGTCCGGTAGGTGAGAAGGGGGACATAGATCGAATCCTGCGCGGCGGCAGGCAGGACCGAGGCCCCGATCAGGACCGCTGCCGCGGCCCCGAGCTTGAGTTTCATGAACGACATTCAGTTCCTCCCTTGGATAGCCGGTCCGAAGAGCGGCCTTTTTCAGCGAACCCGACGTCTCCTCGACCCGCTCTGCCGCGGGCGGCCTGCCGTTCAGTAGGGGAACGGCCAGACCCGGAGCTTCTGTTTGCCGATCTGCCAGAGCCGCGCAAGGCCGTGCGGCTCGACGATCAGGAAGAAGATGATGAGAGCCCCGAGGATGATAAAGCGCAAGTGCTCGATGGTATCCGACCCGATCGACAGCCCGAAGGGATCGAGGATTGCCGGCAGGATGATGCCGAGCGCGATCGGCAGCATGAAGATCAAGGCCGCCCCGAAGAACGAGCCGATCAGGCTGCCCAAGCCGCCGATGATGATCATGAACAGCACGATGAAAGACTGGTTGATGTCGAAGACGTTGTATTCGGCGCCGCCATACCAGAAGAACACCATCATGGCCCCGGCGACGCCGCAATAATAGGACGACACCGCGAAGGCGAGGAGCTTCGACTGCAGGAGCTTGATGCCCATGAGCTCGGCCGCAATGTCCATGTCGCGGATCGCCATCCACATGCGGCCGATGCGGCCATGGACGAGGTTCGACGCGACCCAGGTCAGGAGGATGACGAGGGTCAGGACCACGAGGTAGCGCGTCTGGGAGGTCGCGGTCGGGCCGACGATCGGCACCCCGAAGAGCGTCCGCAGAGGAGCGTCGATCGCCCCTGAGACGTTGTAATTGTAAAGCCAGGGCACCCGGTTGAAGCACCACTGCAGGAAGAACTGCGCCGCGAGCGTCGCGACGGCGAGGTAGAAGCCCTTGATGCGCAGGCTCGGCAGGCCGAAGAAGACCCCGATCCCGGCCGAGAACAGGCCCGAGACCAGCACCCAGACGACGAAGTTCACGCCCGGAAAGGCGGTCGTGAGCTTGTAGCAGGCGTAGGCTCCGACGCCCATGAAAGCGCCGGTGCCGAGCGACAGGAGGCCGGCATAGCCGGTCAGAAGGTTGAGCCCGATCGCCGCAAGCGCGAAGATCAGGAACGGGATCAGGACCGCCTGGAGCAGGAAGTCCGACCCGGTGAAGGCGACCGCATAGGCGACCGCGATGATCGCCGCGAGGCCGATGCGGTCCTGGCGCAGCGGGAACACCGCCATGTCGGCGGCGTAGCTCGTCTTGAACTGCCCGGCCTCGCGGTAGAACACGTCAGCCCCGCTGCGCTCGGGCGAATGGCGAATAGCGAACGGCGAATGGAACGCTCGCCTGCTCTCTATTCGCCACTCGCCATTCGCTGTTCGCCATCCTCACACCCGCTCGATGATCTTCTCGCCGAACAGGCCCTGCGGCCGGTACAGCAGGAACAGGAGGGCGATCATGTAGGCGAGCCAGCTCTCGATGCCGCCGCCGAGCAGAGGGCCCCAGTAGAACTCGCCGATCTTCTCGCCGACCCCGATGATGAGCCCGCCGACGATCGCGCCCGGGATCGACGTGAAGCCGCCGAGGATCAGCACCGGCAGCGCCTTCAGGGCGATGATCTGCAGCGCGAACGACACGTCGGACCGCGCCCCCCACATGATCCCGGTGACGAGCGCGACGATCCCGGCCGTGAACCAGACGATGACCCAGATCTGGTTCAGCGAGATGCCGACCGAGAGCGCCGCCTTGTGGCTGTCGGCGACCGCCCGCAAGGCGCGCCCGATCCGGGTCTTCGAGAAGAACACGGCGAGCGTCGCGATCATCAGCGAGGCGATCGCCGCGGCGGCGATGTCGATGTGCTGGAAGCGGACGCGCCCGCCGAAGATCGCGGCGTCGGTCGCTCCTTGCGGCAGATAGAGCTGCCTGGCGATCATCTGCTTCGGGTTGCCGCCGAAGATCAGCTCGCCGAGGCCGATGAGGAAGTAGGTCAGGCCGAAGGTCGCCATGAACAGGATGATGTCGGGCTGGTTCACGAGCGGTCGCAGCACCACCCGCTCGACGGCGATCGCGAGCACGAGCATCACGCCGACCGCGAGCACGAGCGCGACGAGCGCCGGCACGCCCTTCTCGTGCAGGCCGACGAGGGTCAGGGCCGCGAACACGACCATGATCCCCTGCGCGAAATTGAACACCCCGGAGGCCTTGAAGATGAGCACGAAGCCGAGCGCGATGAGGGCATAGAGCACGCCCGAGACGAGACCTTCCCACAAGGTCTGCACCAGGAGGTCGGGCGCCTGGGCCATGAGGACGAAGGGATCGACCACGACGTCGTAGACGAGATTGCCGCGGCCGATCGCGCCCGTCCGGGCCGCGATGGCGAGGATCACGACGAGTGCCGCGACGCCGAGCGCGGCAAAGAGCCACGCCACCATCCGGGGCTCGATGCCGGGCCTGCGGACCGCCGCTTCCGACGCCATCTCGCTCAGCTCCTTTAGTGCGCGACGCCGAGATAGGCGTCGATGACGCGCTGGTCGCGCTTGACCTCGTCCGGCTTGCCGTCGGCGATCTTGCGCCCGTACTCGAGCACTACGACGCGATCGGACAGGTCCATCACCACGCCCATGTCGTGCTCGATGAGCGCGATCGTGGTGCCGAACTGCTGGTTCACGTCGAGGACGAAGCGCGACATGTCCTCCTTCTCCTCGAGGTTCATGCCGGCCATCGGCTCGTCGAGGAGGAGCAGCTCCGGTTCCATCGCGAGGGCGCGCCCGAGCTCGACCCGCTTCTGCAGCCCGTAGGGAAGCTTGCCGACCGGGACCTTGCGGATCGCCTGGATCTCCAGGAAATCGATGATGTCCTCGACGACGCGGCGATGCGCGATCTCCTCCTCCATCGCCGGCCCGTGGCGGAGCAGCTGCCAGAAGAAGCTCTTGTGCATCTTGAGCGAGCGGCCGGCCATCAGGTTGTCGAGCGTCGTCATGCCCTTGAACAAGGCGACGTTCTGGAACGTGCGCGCGATGCCGCCGCGGGCGGCGGCGTGGGGGCGCATCCTCGCCCGGCGCCGGCCCTTGAAGGTGATGCAGCCGTCGGTCGGGTGGTAGAAGCCGTTGATGCAGTTCAGCATCGAGGTCTTGCCGGCGCCGTTCGGGCCGATGATGGCGCGGATCTCGCCCTTGCGGATGTCGAACGAGACGTCGCTCAGCGCCTTCACGCCGCCGAAGCCAAGCGACACGTTCTCGACCGCGAGCAGCGCGTCGCCCTTCGCGACGACGGGCGAGTCGGGAGCCCTCATGGCGTCGCTGCCAACCTCCCTCCCGGCAGGGGAGGGGCAGGGGTGGGGACAGCCGCGAAGCGGCTTCCTGTGTCATGTCCACGAACGCTGCCGCGTAGCCGGATCGCGCTGGCGCGCGATACCCCACCCCGGCCCTCCCATGAGGGGAGGGAGACCGCGCTCCGTCGACGACGCTGGAGCTCGGCACCCGATGGCACGCTCACGCCGCCTGCTCCAGCACCGGCGCAGGCGCCTCGACCGGGTAGGTCTTCATGTCGCGAATCTTCACCCGCGCCGCGATGATGCCTTTGCGTCCGTCCTCGAAGGTCACCTCGGTGCGGATGTCGGCCTCCTGCGAGCCGTCGTAGAGCGCCTTGACCAGGGTTTCGTAGCGCTCGCCGATGAAGCCGCGGCGGACCTTCTGGGTGCGGGTGAGCTCGCCGTCGTCGGCTTCGAGCTCCTTCGGCAGGATCAGGAAGCGCCTCACCTGGGCGCCACCCATGCGTGGTTCCTGGGCCAGCGACCGGTTCACCTCGTCGACATGCTTCTCGATCATGTCGTAGACGAGCGGGTGACCGGCGAGCTCCTGGTACGAGCCGTAGGTGACGGCGTTGCGCTCGGCCCAGTTGCCGACCGCGACGAGGTCGATGTTGATGAAGCAGGCAACCGAGTCCTTGCCGGCCCCGAAAGCCACCGCCTCCTTGATGTTGGGATAGAACTTCAGCTTGTTCTCGACGTATTTCGGCGGGAACAGCGCGCCGTCGCGCATCCGGCCGACGTCTTTCGCCCGGTCGATGATCTTTAGATGCCCGGTCTGGTCGAAGAAGCCGGCATCGCCCGAGCGCACGAAGCCGTCGGCGGTCTTCGTCTCGGCGGTCTTCTCCGGGTCCTTGTAGTAGCCGAGGAAGACGCCGGGCGAGCGGTAGAGGACCTCGCCGTTGTCGTCGATCTTGATCTCGACCTGCGGCGCCGGCCGTCCGACGGTGTCGGCGCGGATCTCGCCGTCGGGCTGCATGGTGACGTAGACCGACGCCTCGGTCTGGCCGTAGAGCTGCTTCAGGTTGACACCGATGGCGCGGTAGAACTTGAAGATCTCCGGCCCGATGGCCTCGCCGGCCGTGTATCCGACCTTAATGTTCGTCAGGCCGAAGCGGTTCTTCAGCGGCGCATAGACGAGCCAATCGCCGACCTGCCAGAGGAGGCGGTCCCAGAGATTCACCCCCGGCTCGCGATTGAGGATCCTCTCGCCGACCCGGTTCGCGTGGTCGATGAAGAACTTGAACATCCGCCGCTTGATCGCGCTGGCATCCTCCATCCGCACCATGGTGAGGGTGAGCATGTTCTCGAACACGCGCGGCGGGGCGAAGGCGTAGGTCGTGCCGATCTCGCGCCGGTCCTCGACGACGGTGTCGGGGCTTTCCGGGCAATTGACGCAGAGCCCGGCGAGGATCGCCTGCGCGTAGGAGAAGATGTGGTCGCCGACCCAGGCGATCGGCAGATAGGCGATGATCTCGTCGCCCTCGGTCAGCTTGTCGAAGCCGCAGCCGATCTCGGACGCCTTCACGACGTTGTCGTAGGACAGCATCACGCCCTTCGGGCGGCCGGTCGTCCCCGACGTGTAGAGGATGATCGCGAGGTCGGAGCCTTTCGTGGCAGCGAGCTCGCGGTCGAGGAGCGCCGCGGCTTCCGGGCCGGCGTCGAGGCGCTTTCGGCCCTCGTCGATCACCTCGCTCAGCGCGTGCAGGCGGGCGTGGTCGTAATCGCGCAGGCCGCGCTCCTCGTCGTAGAGGAGGTGCTTCAGCGTCGGCACCCGCTCGGCGACGGCGAGAAGCTTGTCGACCTGCTCCTGGTCCTGCGCCACCGCGTGCGTGACCTCGGCATGCGCGAGCACGTAGGCCATCTCGTCGGCGACCGAGTCGGCGTAGACCGGCACCGGGACGGCGCCAAGCCATTGCGCCGCCGCCATCCCCCAATAGAGGCGCGGCCGGTTGTAGCCGACGATCGCGATCTTATCGCCGCGCTTCACCCCGAGCGCCGCGAGCCCGACCGCGAAGCCGCGCACGATCTCGTGCACCTCGGCCCAGTTCCAGGACTGCCAAACCCCGAGATCCTTGTGGCGGAACGCCGTTCGCCCCGGCCGCAGACGTGCGTTGCGCACCAGAAGCTTTGGAAAGGTGTCGTCGGTGCCGGCCGTCGCCGTCGTCACGCCTTTTAGCCTCCCGTCCCGGATCGAGCCCCGCCGGTTCGGCCGGCGAGCCTTGCGCTCCAAGCAGACCCACCCTGCGTCGGGTGCGCACTCTTCCATGGCTCAGGGTGGAACGCAACGCGACGCAGCGCGCTTCCCGCCGGGCGAACGCCCGCCTCCGGATCGTCGCCGGAGCCCGTTTGGCGGCGGGGTGATTTCAGGCGCGTCGCGATGCCGGGAGGCGTACCGCAGCGCGACATGCCTGCCTGCTCAGGCCAACCACGGCGCGCGGCAACGCTACTCCGCGGCGATCGGCAGCGCCGGCGACGGCGCGCGGAAACGGGCGAGAAGCTCGGCCTCCTCCCGCTTCGCCGCCTCGAGGTTGCGGGCCTTGATGTGGCCGAAGCCGCGGATCTTCTTCGGCACGTTCGCGAGGCCGACCGCGAGGGCGTGGTTCTGCGGCGCGAGCGTCGCGACGATCTCGCCGAGGAGCGCCTCGTAGTCGCCGATGAGCCGGCGCTCGACCTTGCGCTCATGGGTGTAGCCGAAGACGTCGAACGGCGTGCCGC
>DAINQO010000007.1:0-42771 GCA_036742625.1 Microvirga sp. | reverse complement strand
ACCACGGAGGCGGATCTTTCCGCCGTGCAGGCGATCTACGCCCATCACGTCGCGACCGGCACGGCGAGCTTCGAGCTCGAGCCGCCTGACCTCGACGAGATCCGCCGGCGCTGGAGCGCGCTCGTCTCAGGCGGCTACCCGCATCTCGTCACCGCCGATGGCGCCAAGGTGCTGGGCTACGCCTATGCGGGCGCCTATCGGCCGCGGCCGGCCTACCGCCACTCCGTCGAGGACTCGGTCTATGTCGATGCCGCCGCGCATGGCCGCGGCATCGGCCGGGCGCTCCTCGCGCGCTTGATCGAGGAAAGCGAGCGCCGCGGCTTCCGGCAGATGGTGGCGGTGATCGGCGACAACGTGCCGGCCTCGATCGCCCTGCACGCGAGCCTCGGCTTCGTTCATGCGGGCCGCCTCACCGCGGTCGGTTTCAAGTTCGGCCGCTGGTGCGACTCGACGCTGATGCAGCGCGCCCTCGGCCCGGGGGACGGGGCGCCGCCTTAGCGCTAGCGCGGAATCCGCTCGGACTGAATCGGGCGAGGCTCCGGGCTCGCCGACGCGCTTTCCCCTCCCCCTTGCGGGGAGGGGTAGGGGTGGGGGGCGGAGGGTCGAACTCAGACGTCCGGGCATGTGCGAGGCGCCCCTACAATGCCTGGTTTGCCGCCATCGTGCTCTACGCCTGCACCCCCCACCCCGCTCGGCCTTTCAGGCCGAGTCGACCCTCCCCGCAAGGGGGAGGGAACGCGTCGCCGCCTTGAGGCGCTGCTTCAGTCCGAGCGGATCATGCTCTAGCGTTGGCGGGAGGCCGATCGCGCGCGCATCAGGGAGGTTCGCGCGTACACCTCACGAAGCGTGCAGCGCAGGCCGGCCGAGGCGATGATCAGCGGCTCGGCGGCGCCGTCGACACTCTCATCGGTCCAACCTGCGGCCGTCCGGATCGCGACGCGCGCCGAGAAGCGCTCCTGCTCGAGGACGAGGATCGCCTCGCACGAGGCGAGCCTCCGATAGGTCTCGATCTTCAGGTCGAGCCTCGGCCTTAATTCCCCGGGACCGCGCTTGCGATCGGTCGCGGAGACGATCTCGGCAACGAGATAGCAAGTCGGCGTCGTGCGCTCGCCCGGCTCGACCGCGCCGTCGATCACGCCGACGTCGGGCACGTATTGGCTCCCGACGATCACCGGGCTGAGGTCGACCGCCGGGTTCTGCAGCGCGATCCGATCCGAGCCCATGCGGTCGAGAGCGTCGTTGAGCAGGCGCTCGAGATTGCCGGCGATGATCTGGTGGTCGAAGGTCGGTTGAGCCTGCATGACGATCTGCCCGTCGATCAGTTCCCAGACCTCGCCGTCCGGGCGCGAGGCGACGAAGTCGCGGAAGAACGCGTCGGAGACTCGATCCGGGAGGACGGGGCGCAGGGCCGTCATGAGGCTTTCTCGCTACCGCCGAAGGATAGCACGCCGGCACCATGGCCCGAAGCCGGCGGTCTCATCACTCCGCCCCGCCGAGCGGGTGCAGGTCGCGAACCATGCTCTTCAGCCGCTCGTCGAGGACATGGGTGTAGATCTGCGTCGTCGCGATGTCGGCGTGGCCGAGGAGCTCCTGCACGACGCGCAGGTCGGCGCCGTTCTGCAGGAGGTGGCTCGCGAAGGCGTGCCGGAGCACATGCGGGCTGACCTTGTCGGCGCGCAGGCCCGCCGCCCCGGCGACGGCCTTGAGGTCGCGGGCGAAGGCCTGCCGGGTCAGGTGCCCGGCCTCGCTGTCGGCCGGGAAGAGCCAGAGGCCGGCGCCCTTGCCGGCCTTCTCGAGGGCGCCCGCGTAGGCCTTGGCGGCGTCGCGCGCCGTCTCGGTCAGCGGCACCAGGCGCTCGCGGCCACCCTTGCCCTTGACGATGAGGAAGCGCTCGCGCGTCTGCGCCGCGGCGCGCGGCAGCGCCACGAGCTCGGAGACCCGCAAGCCGCTGGCGTAGAGCAGCTCGAGGAGGCAGTGCATGCGCTGGGCGCGCAGCCGCGCCGCCGGCGGGGCGTCTTGCGCCTCGCCTAGATCGCGGGCGGCGGCGAGGAGCCGGTCGACCTCCGCGACGGAGAGCACCTTCGGCAGGCTGCGGGCGCGCTTCGGCGCGGTCGCGGTCGCGGTCGGGTCCGCCGCCGCATAGCCTTCGACGTAGAGGAACTTGTGGAATTGCCGCACCGCCGAGAGGCGGCGCGCGGCGGACGACGCCTTCAGGCCCCGTTGCTCGAGGCTCGCCACATAGGCCCGCACCGCCGCCGGCTCGACCTCGGCGGCATCGATGCCTCTTGCGGCGAGGAAAGCGGCATAGTCGTCGAGGTCGCGGCGGTAGGCCGACAGCGTGTTGGCGGCGGCGCCGCGCTCGGCGGCCAGCATGTCGAGGAACAGCGCGACGAAGCGCCCGCCGTTCATTTGGCCGGCAGGCGCGAGGCCGGGATCGTCACGGTCATCTCGCGCGGCTCCGGCTCGACGAGGGTCGCGAGCGCGAACATCGCCGCAAAGCCGAGGCCGGCGAGCACGGCGATGACGAACAGGAAACGGAGCAGGGTCGGCACTTGAAAGCCTCTCGAGGCGCGTCTTGGCCCGTTCCAACATGGCAGGGGAACGAAGGCAAGGCCGGCCGTCGCTCCCGCGCCGGCCTGTGACAGGGAACCGCCCCGCATGGTAGGAGGGGGGTATGAACGAACACTTGCCCGCCGACCTCGCTGCGAGGCCGGGGGCGCCGGACCTGAGCCTCGACGAGGCGATCAAGAGACGTCTGGGGAAGCGCTCGATCGTGCTCGTCGGCCTGATGGGGGCCGGGAAAAGCACCGTCGGGCGCCGGCTCGCGACGCGCCTCGACCTGCGTTTCACCGACGCCGACGCGGAGATCGAGACCGCGGCCGGGATGTCGATTCCGGACATGTTCGCGATGCACGGGGAGGCCTATTTCCGCGACGGCGAGAGGCGGGTGATCGCGCGCCTCCTCGGCGAGGGGCCGGCCGTGCTCGCGACCGGCGGCGGCGCCTATATGCACCCCGAGACCCGCGCCAGGATCCGCGAGGCCGGCATTGCGGTGTGGCTGCGGGCCGATCTCGACGTGCTCATGCGCCGGGTGCGCAAGCGGCACAACCGGCCGCTGCTGCAGAATCCGGATCCGGAAGGAACCATGCGCCGGCTGATCGAGGCCCGCCACCCGATCTATGCGCTCGCCGACGTCACCGTCGATTCGCGCGAGATTCCGCACGAGAAGGTCGTGCAAGACGCGCTGCTCGGGATCGATGCGTGGCTTTCGGAGCAGCGCCGGTGAGCGCCCTCAAAGCGCGCCCGGAGGAGCCCGGCGTCGCGGCTGTCCGGGTGCCGCTCGGCGGGCGCGCCTACGATATCCTCGTCGGCCGCGGGCTCCTCGACGGCGCCGGTCCGCGGATCGCGGCGCTCGGCGCCCGCGCCGCCGCGATCGTCTCGGACGAGACCGTCGCGCCGCTCTACGCCCCTCGGCTTGCGGCCGGCATCGAGGCGAGCGGGCTGCGCACCGCGCTCGTGACGGTCGCGCCGGGCGAAGCCTCGAAGTCGTACGACACGCTGGCGCGGGTTTGCGACGCGATCCTCGATGCGCGCATAGAGCGCGGCGATCTTGTCGTGGCGCTCGGCGGCGGCATCGTCGGCGATCTCGCCGGTTTCGCCGCCGCGATCGTGCGGCGCGGCGTGCGCCTGGTGCAGGTGCCGACGACGCTCCTGGCCCAGGTCGATTCCTCGGTCGGCGGCAAGACCGGCGTCAATACGCGCCACGGCAAGAACCTCGTCGGCGCCTTCCATCAGCCGAGCCTCGTCTTGGCCGACACCGCCGCGCTCGACACGCTGCCTTTGCGCGAGATGCGCGCCGGCTATGCCGAGGTGGTGAAATACGGGCTCGTCAGTGATGAGCGCTTCTTCGAATGGTGCGAGGCGAACTGGCGCCGGATCTTCGCCGGCGGGCCGGAGCGCGACCACGCCGTCGCCGAGAGCTGCCGGGCGAAGGCCGCGGTCGTCGTCCGCGACGAGCGCGAGGACGGCGAGCGGGCGCTGCTCAATCTCGGCCACACCTTCGCGCACGCGCTCGAGCGCGTGACCGGCTACGACGCCGCCCGGCTCGTCCATGGCGAAGCGGTGGCGATCGGGATGTGCCTCGCCTTCCGCTTCTCGGTCCGGCTCGGGCTCTGCCCGGGGCAGGACGCCGGCCGCCTGCGGAGCCACATCGCGTCCGTCGGGCTCCCGACCTCGCTTGGCGAGGTCCCGGGCGGCTGCGGACCGGCCGACGGGCTTCTCGACGCCATGGCGCAGGACAAGAAGGTGAAGGACGGGGCGCTGACCTTCATCCTCGCCCGCGGCATCGGGCGAAGCTTCATCGCGCGCGGCGTCGAGGCGCCGCAGGTGCGCGCTTTCCTGAGCGAGGAGATCGCCGGCTAGAGGCCGGCCTAAAGCATGATCCCGAAAAGTGGCTACCGGTTTTCGGAAAAGATCATGCTCAAGCAAAGAGGTAGAGCGGGATGACGACTCGACGAGAAGTCATCGCGCTCTAGCAAACGATGGAAGAACCGTTCGAGATCAATCTCTGGCTCGCCGCCGCGATCGTCATCCTGTCGCTCGTGCTCTCGGCCTTCTTCGCCGGCGCCGAGACCGCCTTCACGGCCGCCTCGCGGGCGCGCATGCTGGCCCTCGAGAACAACGGCGACTTGCGCGCGGCGATCGTCAACCGGCTGCTCGGCCAGCGCGAGCGCTTCATCGGCGCGATGCTGATCGGCTACAACATCGTCGCGATCGGCGCCTCGTCCTTCACCACGAGCGTCCTCATCGGCCTGTTCGGACGCGAAGGCGTCATCTACGCCACGATCGCGATGTCGCTCCTCGTCATCATCTTCGCCGAGGTGATGCCGAAGACGATCGCGATCACATCGCCGGACCGCATGTCGCTCCTCATCGCCAAGCCGGTTGCCTGGACGGTCGCGCTGTTCGGGCCTCTGACGCTGGCCGTCGAAAAGCTGGTGCGCGCCTTGCTGAGGCCGTTCGGCATCCGCCTCGACGCGCATCAATCCGTGCTCTCGGCCGCGGAGGAAATCCGCGGCCAGGTCGACCTCCTCCACAAGGAGGGCGGGGTCCCCAAGGCCGAGCGCGACATGCTCGGCGGGCTCCTCGATCTGCGCGACCTCACCGTCGCCGACGTGATGGTCCATCGCACCAAGATGCGCACCATCAACGCCGACCTGTCTTCCGAGGAGATCGTGCGCGAGGTCCTGTCCTCGCCCTACACCCGCCTGCCGCTGTGGCGCGACACGCAGGAGAACATCATCGGCGTGCTGCACGCCAAGGACCTGCTGCGCGCGCTCGACGCCGTCGGCGGCGACGCCAACAAGCTCAGGATCGAGGCGATCGCGCTCGAGACCTGGTTCGTGCCCGACACGACCTCGCTGCGCGACCAGCTCAAGGCCTTCCTGTCGAAGAAGACCCATTTCGCGCTCGTCGTCGACGAGTACGGCGAGGTCCAGGGGCTCGTCACGCTCGAGGACATCCTCGAGGAGATCGTCGGCGACATCAAGGACGAGCACGACGTCACGATCCAGGGCGTGCGCCCGCAGGCCGACGGCTCGGTCAACGTCGACGGCTCGGTGCCGGTGCGCGACCTCAACCGGGCCATGGACTGGGACCTCCCCGACGACGAGGCGACGACGATCGCCGGGCTCGTCATCCACGAGGCGCGCGCCATCCCGGACGCCGGCCAGGCCTTCACCTTCCACGGCTTCCGCTTCCAGGTGCTGAGGAAGAGCCGCAACCGGATCACCGCGCTCAAGGTGACGCCGCTGACGGCGCGGACGCGTAAGGCGGCGGAGTAGGCTTTCAGGAGCTGAGGCAGCCCTCCTGAGGCGGGAGCTCTAGCCAGAAGCGAACGCGTTTAACGCGGCGCCGAATTTGTTGGCTTCAGGATGGTGCGGGTAAACGCTTCGTGATGTTCCATTACGGCGCGGGTCAGTTCCACCTGTGTGATGGCCGGATGTGCAGCCGCCAAAGCGGTTTCAGCGACAAAGTCGCTCACGGACTGACCCCTGATCTCGGCCGCGCGCTCCATGAGCGCAAGCGTTTCGGGCGTGACCCAGGTTGGGAAGCGGGCAGTGCGGGGGCGTGTGCTCATCGTTCGATTCTACAATGCGACGGCGGCGACCGGAAGCTGATCTCCATATGTAATGGCCAGCGGAATCGTCCGTTTCACGCGCGTAAGCGACAGGGCCCGATCCTGAAAGAGGTTCTCGGGTCGCGCTGCGCGCGCCCGAAATGATGGCGTGAGACCGACGGCGCGCCTCAGGCCATCACCACGTCCGCCGCCTGCGCCTCCTGCCGCTCGCGGGCTTCGCCGGCCATGAACTGGGCCCTGGCGAGCTCGGCGAAGCGGCCGCCCTTGGCGACGAGCTCGTCGAAAGTGCCGGTCTCGATGATGCGGCCCTGGTCGAAGACGAGGATGCGGTCGGCGTTGCGGATCGTCGCGAGCCGGTGCGCGATGACGAAGGTGGTGCGCCCCTTCATGACCTCCTCGAGCGCGAGCTGGAGCTTGCGCTCGGTCGCGGCGTCGAGCGCGCTCGTCGCCTCGTCGAGGATCAGCACCGGCGGGTTCTTGAGCAGCGCCCGGGCGATCGAGAGGCGCTGGCGCTCGCCGCCGGAGAGCGAGCGCCCGCGCTCGCCGATCGAGGTATCGAGGCCCTCGGCCTGGCGGTTGATGAATTCTAGCGCCTGGGCGCGCTCGAGCGCCTGGATCATCTCCTCGTCGGAGGCCTCCGGCCGCCCGACCTGGAGGTTCTCGCGGATCGAGCGCGCGAACAGCATCGGCTCCTGGAACACGACGCCGATGTTGCGGCGGAGCGAGGCGAGGCAGATGTCGCGGATGTCGTCGCCGTCGATGCGGATGGCGCCGGATTGCGGGTCGAAGGCGCGGTGCAGGAGCCCGAGCGTCGTCGACTTGCCGGAGCCGGTGGCGCCGACGAGCGCGACGGTCTCGCCGGGCCGGACCGAGAACGAGACGTCCTGCACGGCCGGCCGCTTGCCGTCATAGGAGAAGCTCACGTCGGCAAAGGAGACGGCGCCGGCGAAGCGCTCGATGTTCTTCGCATGCGGGCGGTCGTGCACCGCCGGCGCGGTGTCGAGGATCTCGAAGAACTCGCGCATCTTCGGGGCTTGCAGGAAGAGCTGGTTGACGAACTGCACCGCCTGCTCGAGGCGGCCGATCAGCATCGTCGCCATCGACATGAACATCACGATCTCGCCGACCGTCGCGAGCCCCTTGAGATGAAGCCAGGTGCCGACGAGGAAGATCGAGGTGACGGTGACGGTCGCCGAGGCGCGCGTCGCGACCGAGGCCAGCGCCCACCAGGTGAGCACCGGGTTCTGCGCCTGGAGCAGCTGATGGATGATGCCCTTGAGCGCCGTCGCCTCGGCCTTGGTGCGGGTGAAGGACTGGATCACCGGCACGTTGCCGAGCGCGTCGGAGGCCTGCTCGGCGAGGCTCGAATGGAAGCTCTCGACGGTGCCCTGCAGGGTCTCGGTCTTGCGCATGACGATCGCGGTCAGGATCGCGAACACGAACACCAGGAGCACGAGGAGAAGGCCGAGGCGCCAGTTCAGGAACACGGTGAGCGGCAGGAGGACGAGGAGCGCGATCAGCGCGGCGAGGTGGTCGCGAAAGAAGCCGAGCCAGAGCCAGGCCATGCCGTTCGAGCCTTCGAGCATGACCTTGAGGACGCGCCCCGAATGCGTCGCGGTGTGGAACGCCAGCGGCAGCTCGAGCACATGCTCGAAATAGTTCGCCATGGTGGCGAGCCGGCGCCGGTGCGAGAGGCGGTCGGCGTGCAGCGCCACGGTGACGCCGGCCCCGATTGCGAACAGCCCGAACCCGACCCAGGCGCCGATCAGCGGCGTCAGCGACCCGAAGGTCACCGGCGTGCCGCCCGCGGCCTGGCCTTGCGTCAGTCGATCGATGATGCGCCCGAACAGGATCGGCTCGGCAAAGGCCGTGATCGCCAGCGCGACGTTGGCGAGCGCCAGGACGGCGCCGATCCGCAGGTCGGAGCCGAGCTGGCCGAGCACGCGGATGTAGAGGCGGATCAGGCTCATCGCGGCCCCCCGACGGCCAAGCCCGGCACAATGGCGAGCCCCCGTCGCGACGGCAAGGGGCAGCACCCCTTCATCGGTCGGGACGGCAGCGCCCAGGCGGCTCGCGTCGGCATCGGGAGTTCAACGAAGAAGCCGCGTTTGCGTTCACGGAGGCGGGTTTCGGGGCGCTTTGTTGCAGCGCGGCATCGCGGCTGCCGCGGGCCGGCGGGAGCACAAGGTTAACCCTTCCTTCAGCGCGCCTCCCTTAGGGTCGGGCGATAGGGCGCGTACCCGCGCGGCAGGATGCCGACGTGGGATGCCGGGGGGTTTTTCATGGATTTCGCCACCGGGGTCGGCTTTCTTGTCGGCATCGCGGTCGTCCTGACCCTGGTCCTCCTCGGCGGCGACCTCCGGATGTTCTACGACGTCCACGCGCTGATCGTGATCGGCGGCGGCGTGCTGGCCGCGACGATGATCCGCTTTCCGTTCTCGGGCATCGCGCACGGGCTGCCGCTCGGATTCAAGTTCGCGTTCTCGATGCGCAGCTCGCATCCGCGCGAGCTCATCGAGGAGCTGACCCAGATCGCCGAGGTGGTGCGCAAGAACGGCCCGATGGCGCTCGAGAGCGTGCAGGTCGACGACTCGTTCCTCGCCCAGGGCATCCGCTATGTCGCGGACGGCTACGACAAGGAGTTCATCAAGGACACGATGGAGCGCGACCGCGACATCTTCCTCCATCATCTCGAGGAGGGGCAGAAGGTCTATCGCTCGATGGGCGACTGCGCCCCGGCCTGGGGCATGGTCGGCACGCTCATCGGCATGATCCAGATGTTCGCCAACATGTCGGACCCCTCGAAGCTCGGGCCGCTGATGGCGATCGCGCTTCTCGCCACGCTCTACGGCGCGCTCGTCGGCAACCTGTTCTGCCTGCCGATCGCCGACAAGCTGCATGTCAAGCTCGACGAGGAGAACGTCTCGAGATCGCTGATCATCGATGGCATCCTCCTGATCCGCGAGTCGAAGAGCCCGTCGCTGGTGAAGGAGATGCTCATCGCCTACCTGCCTGAGCACCATCGGGCGGAATTCGCCGAAGCGGCCTAGCGGGGCGGGCCGGTGCGCAAGAAGCTCAAAGGCGGACATGGCGGCCACGGCTGGTTCGTCACCTTTGCCGACCTGATGGCGCTTCTGATGAGCTTCTTCGTCATGGTCGCGGCCTACTCGACCCAGGACCAGAAGAAGCTGCAGCTCGTCGCCGGCTCGATGCGCGACGCCTTCGGCACCAGCAAGGAGAGCCGCTACGCCGGCATCATCGAGCAGGACGGCATCCCGACCAAGAGCCGGCTGAAGAACGCGCGCCAGGCGCCCCCGGAGGAGGCCGCCGAATTCACCACCCCGAACAATCTCGATCCGCGCCAGGAGGGCCTGTCGACGACGGCCTTCGACCGCGGCTTCGGGCTCGCGGCGGCCTCGCTCCGCCAGGCGCTCCAGGACATGCCGGAGATCGCCGAATTGTCGAAGAACATCATCATCGATGAGACCAAGGAGGGCCTGAACGTCTCGCTCGTCGACCAGGACGGGCGGTCGATGTTCCCCGACGGCTCGGTCCAGCCCTATTACCGCACGCGGCGCGTGCTTGCGGCGCTGGCGCCGGTGATGCGGCGGATGCCGAACCGCCTCTCGGTCACGGGCCACACCGCCGCGGCCCGGCCCGGCACGCGGCCGACCGGCTCCGTCTGGGACCTTTCCGCCGGGCGCGCCATCAGCGTGCGCGAGATCCTCGCCGGAAACGGGCTTCCGGACGACCGCTTCGCGGCCGTGACCGGCAAGGCCGACGTCGAGCCGATGTTTCCGGACAATCCCTATCTCGCCGCGAACCGCCGCGTCACCGTCACCCTCCTCAAGGAAGCGCCGCCGATCCCGTTCGGGACGAAGCCTTGAGCTCGATGACTTCTCGTCGAGTCGTCATCCCGCTCTACCTCTTTTGTTTGAGCATGATCTTTTCCGAAAACCGGTAGCCACTTTTCGGGATCATGCTTTAGGGTCCTTCGCGTCGACGTTGCCCTTGCAACCGCGCTCGCCCGGGCCTAGATTAAGCACATCGAGATTTGGCCGGACAACGGGGCCGCTTCGCCTTCGGCTTTGCCGGGCGCACGCTTCAGACTTCTCTCCAAACATCGACGAACCCGAGCCTCAAGGCCGCTTCGGCGTGTCTTGGGCTCACGTGCACCTAAACCGAAGGACGACCCCATGACCACGGGCACCGTGAAATTCTACAACGATCAAAAAGGCTTCGGCTTCATCCAGCCGGACGACGGCGGCAAGGACGTGTTCGTCCATGCGACGGCGCTCGAGCGCGCCGGCATGCGCGGCCTTGCCGAAGGCCAGAAGGTGGTTTTCGACACCGCCGAGGACCGCCGCTCCGGCAAGATCGCCGTCAACAACATCCAGAGCGCGTAAAAGCGCGACGGAGCCGTGGCCTCGCTACGGTCGCGAAGCCGCCCTGACGAGGGGCGGCTTCTTTTTTGCCGGCCGGTGCGTTTGCCGGCGCCTCGCAGATCCGACGGACGAGATGGACTGAGATGAGCTTCAAGGACCCCGGCTTCGACACGCGTCTTGCCTCCGCCACGGCCGCCAAGAAGGCCGCCCTCGAGCGGTTCCGCGCCAAGCCCGCCGCTGACGACCCCGCCGTCATCGAGCGTCAGGCCGAGCGGGCCGCGATCCAGGCCGCCCGCCAGGAGCGCGCGGTCGAGCGCGAGGCCGCCCGCGCCAAAGCCGAAGAGGCGAAGCGGATCGCGCGCCTGGAGCGCGAAGCCAAGGACGCAGCCGAGGCCGCAGCCAGGCAGGCCCGCGAGGCGGCCGAGGCCGCCGAAGAGGCCGAGCGCGCCGCCGCCCGCGAGGTCGAGCTCAAGGCCGCGCGCGACGCGCGCTACGCGGCCCGCAAGGCGCGTCGGTGATCGCGTCGGGCGCGCCGCGTTCGCGCCACCCTGGGCTGGAGCGCATCCGCTCGCGGCTGTTCGACGTCGTGCTCGTCGTCTGGACCGGGCTGTTCGCCCCGGCGGCGCTGGCGCTCGCCCTCTGCGGCAAGCCGGAGCGCGCCGTGCGCCGCACCGCGCGGGCCTGGGCGCGCGGCACGCTGCGCCTTCTCGGATGGTGCGTCGGCCTGACCTATGTCGAGCTTGGCCAGGAGAACATCCCGTCCGAGCCCTGCCTCATCGTCGCGAACCATCAGTCCACCTGGGAGACGCTTGCCTTCCTGGCGCTGTTTCCGGATGTCGCGATCATCGCCAAGCGCGAGCTCCTGACGATCCCGATCTTCGCCTGGTTCCTGCGCAACGCGCCGATGATCCTGATCGACCGCGACAGCGGCACGAAGGCGGTGCGCAAGATGGTCGAGGAGAGCCGCGCCGCGCTCGCCGCCGGACGCTCCGTCCTGATCTTCCCGGAAGGCACCCGGCGCAGCGTCTCCGAGAAGATCGAGTTCAAGCGCGGCATCGAGATCCTGTATGCGAAGCTCGATCGCAAGGTGCTGCCCGTCGCCCTTAACTCCGGCCATTTCTGGTCGCCGGACCAGCCCTACAAGCGCTCCGGCATCATCACGGTCGATTATCTTGACGCCATCGAGCCCGGGCTTAACGGCGCCGAGTTCACGCGCCGCTCGCAGGCGGTGATCGAGCGCGCGCGGCGCAACGCCTTCGGCGAGCTCTGCGAGGCCTGATCGGCCGGCGCGCCGCGTCCGAAGGCAGCGAGGCGTCCTGACTGGCGTGCGGCCGATATCCGGGCCATCCTGATGCGTGGACCGGAAGCGCAGATGACAACCACCTTCAGCCTCAGCGAGATCACGATCCATCGCATCGTCGAGCAGAAGACCCCGTTTCTGCCGGTCCTCGATTTCCTGCCGGGTCTCACGCCGGAGCGGCTCGACGAGAACCGCGCCTGGCTGGAGCCGCGCGCGCTCGAGCCGGAGACGGGGCGCCTCATCCTCTGCTTCCAATCCTACATCCTGCGCACGCCGGACCATACGGTGCTGGTCGACAGCTGCATCGGCAACGACAAGGACCGGCCGACGCGGCCGAACTGGCACATGAAGCGCGACGACACCTTCATGCGCGGGCTCGCCGCGCACGGCCTCTCGGTCGCGGACATCGACGTCGTCATGTGCACCCACCTGCACGCGGACCACGTCGGGTGGAACACGCGCCTCGAGGAGGGGCGCTGGGTGCCGACGTTCCCGAACGCCCGCTACCTGTTCTCGGACACCGAGCTCGCGCACTGGACGGCGCAGCATGCGAAACAGGCGGTGCCTGCCATCGCCGACAGCGTGCTACCGATCGTTGCCGCAAAGCGCGCCGAGATGGTGCAGAGCGACCATGCCGTCGGCGACTACGTTCGCCTGCTGCCGACGCCCGGGCACACGCCGGGGCATTTCTCGGTGCTGGTCGGCAGGACCGCCGAGGAGGCCGTGATCACGGGCGATTTGATCCACTCGCCGCTGCAGGCGCGCTATCCCGAGCTGTCGATGCAGTTCGACTTCGACCGCGATCTCGCGGCCCGGACCCGCCGCGCCTTCCTGGAGCGGTTCTGCGACACCGGCACCCTGTGCTGCACGGCGCATTTCCCCTCGCCGTCGGCCGGCCGCATCGCGCCATGGGGCGAGGGCTTTCGCTGCGACCCCGTCGCAGCGTGACCTACAGCATGATCCCGAAAAGTGGCTACCGGTTTTCGGAAAAGATCATGCTCAAACAAAGAGGTAGAGCGGGATGACGACTCGACGAGAAGTCATCGCGCTCTACGCGGCCCCGGCCGGGCGGGGCGCCTTCGCGATCGCGTCGGCGATGTGGTCGAGCGCGTCGCGCACCGGCTCGAGTCCCTGCACGCTCATCACGCCGGGCCCGAGCGGCGGCATGATCTTCTCCTCGCCGAGGCAGCGGAAGAGCGCGAAGTTGAGGTCGCTCTGCACGCTCTGCTGCAGGTTCACGTCCGAGACGTAGGCGACGAGCTCGAACTCGAGCCAGGTGTCGCCGATCTTCTTGAACGCCACCCGCGGCGGCGGCTCCTTGAGCACGTCCGGATGCGTGTCGGCGCAGCGCGCCAGGAGCTCGGCGGCGCGCACCGGATCCTGGTTGCGCAGCACGTTGATCGAGATCGTCACACGCCCGGTGCGGTCGGTGCGGACGCGGTTCTTGACGACGCCCGAGATCAGGTTGGAGTTCGGCACGATCAGGGTCGAGCGGTCGAAGGTCTCGATCTCGGTCGAGCGCACGCTGATGCGGCGCACGTGCCCTTCGCCGTCGCCGACGACGACGAGGTCGCCGACGCGGATCGGCCGCTCCCACAACAGGATCAGCCCTGAGACGAAGTTGTTGACGATCGACTGCAGGCCGAAGCCGATGCCGACCGAGAGCGCGCCGGCGACGATCGCGATCCGGTCGAGGCTGAGGCCGAGATAGGAGAAGGCGAGCGCCGCCGCGACGAAGAAGCCGAGATAGCCGAAGGCGGTGCGGATCGAGTTGCGCAGGCCGGCATCGAGGTCGGTTGCCGGCAGGAAGGTGGTGTCGAGCCAGCCCTGGATGATGCGCGTGACCGCAAAGCCGATGGCGAAGATCAGGAGGGCGAGGGCGACGGTGGCGAGCGAGATCGTGACCTCGCCGACCCTGAAGCCGAAGAACGCCGCCCGCACCGAGCTCAGGAGATCGGCCGAATCGACGCCCCAGGGCGCGAGCGCCAGCATGATCGCCGCGATGATGAGGACGATCCGGCCGATGCCGTTGGCGAGGAGCGCAATCTGCTGGAGGGAGCGCCGGCGCAGGCCGGTGTTGGCCTGGAGGATGGTGGCGATCCGGGTCTCGCCGCCGAGGGCGCCGGTCGTGAACTCGTCGCCGAACGCCATCGCGATGAGCAGCGTTGCTAAGATGAGCCCGATCCAGACCAGCTGATCGACGAGGAAGGTCGCAAAGGCGACATAGCCCAGGAGCACGCTCGCGATCACCGCCGCGACCGCACTCCAGCCGAGGATCCGCACCGGCCAGCCGACATCGGTCTCGGTCGGGAGGTAGGGGCCGAAGCATTCCTCTTCCTCGCTCCCGGTATTGGCGAAGCGGCGCAGGAGCTCGGCGAGCGTGAGCGCGGCCAGAAGCGCGAATATCCCCTTCGTCGCGACCGACAGCGGCAAGGCGGCGGCGATCGCCTGGTTCAAGGCCTCGAGCACCTTGCCGACCGCGATGACGACGGAGATCGCAAGCACGAAGCTGGACGTGCGCTCCGCCGGGCGGTCGCCGAGCGCGACGAGACGCCAGCTCGGCCGGCCCGGTGCGAGGATCGCTTCGGCGAGCGCGCGGGTGAAGGCCACAAAGGCAAGCCCGCCCAACAAGGCGGCGACGAGGCGCTCGACCCGCGGCAGCATCAGCCCGGTCGCGTCGAGCACCGTATAGACGAGATAGCTTCCGCCGGCCGCCGGGAGCGCGCCGACGGCGAGCACGCCAAGCGCGGCGAGGAGCCGGTTCATGCGGGTCGGCTCTGCCGCCGGGTCGCGGTGGATGAGGCGCGGCGCGATGTAGCGGCGGCCGGCGTAAAGCGCGACCGCGAGGCCGATGGCGAGCCCGACGATCAGGAGGACGCCGGGCGTCGCGTTGCGCCGGATGCGCTCGTACCAGCTGTCGAGCAAGAGCCCGAGGGCCGCCCTGTCGCGCGGCAGCGAGCGGTAGACCGCCGACCACAGGTCGGGGCTGAGGATGCCGGACGAACGCTGCATCAGCGCGCGGGCGAAGGCGGAGCGGCGCCGGTCGCTGATCTGTGTCCCGATCTGCTCCGCCTGCACGAGAAGGGCGCGGGCAAGCCGCTGGGTCTCGTCGATCTCGGCGACGGCCGCTTCCCGCTCGGCGCGCTCGCGCTGGACGTCGGCGCTCGGCTGGGCCGCCTCCTCCTTCGGTCGCGGGCCGAGTTGCTCGAGGCGGGCGCGGGCGGCGTCAAGTCGCGGCTGAAGCTCGTCGACGACCTCGCGCAGGCTCTGCCAGATCGGGTCGACCTCCTGGCGCAGCCGCTGCAGGTCGGCATCGGCGAGGTTGCGCCCGGAGAGCGCCGCGTCCTTCTGGTCAAGCTCGAGCTTGAAGGCATCGAGCTTGCCCCGCAGCGCCTTCGTTTCGACCGAGACCTCGGGCGGCGCGGGCGCCTGCGTCGGGGGATTTGCCTGGCCGAAGGCAGCCGCCGGGCCGAGAAGGCCGGCTGCCAGGACAAGCCGGACGAGAACCTTGCGCATCGGTCTGCCCCGCTTCGTCCGATCGCCGTCGCCGCCGGCAATCTAGCGGCGCTTCGGTGCGGAAACCCGGGCGGCAGAGCGCCCTCCACAAAGAAAAAGGGCGGCTAGGCCGCCCTTTTCTCCGACCGCGATAGCGCCGGACTACTCTTTCTTCGGCTGATGCAGGGAATTGTCCGTTGTGCCGGATGGCGTCGTCGAGCCCGTCGTCATGTCGCTGCGCAACGGATAGGCGGGGTTCGCCGATGGCGTCCGGGCCGTCGGGTTGGCCGAGCCCGCCGGCGACCCCGCGACCGCCGTGCGCGAGGCATCCTGGCTGGTGCTGTCGGGCGAGGTCGAGCCGGCCCAGAACAGCATCGACAGAAGGTAGAGACCGATCAGCGCGAAGGCGCCGATCAGTACCATGAGGACGGGACGGCCGCTCGGTCCCTGCCGGGCCTGCGCGTCGGATTCGACAATCCTGGGCATAACTCTCTCGCTCCGGTTCTCGGGCGGCGGGCGCCGTGCTGATTAGACAGGCAACGCGGCAGCGAAACCGCGGGTTCCGGCTGCGCCGGCGCGAGGCTTTTCATGGGCAGTTCAGGAAGCTGGATCAGAATCCGTCCCTGGTCGGCGCGGGCATTCGCTTCCGGATCGATCGTCGCGCCCCCGAGCACATGCGCGCCGACGCGTGTATGGTTTCACGCGATTCGCGGCCGCCTGCTTGAGCCGGCCTGACCGAAACATCGGCAGTAACTTGCGTTCGGCGCCTGGGGCGCCATCGAGGGGACGCTCCGAAGGACCCGTAATGCCCGCCTCCCGTCTCAGCCTCGATGGAACCTGGGAGTTCCTGCACGTCTCCGACGATCGCCCGTCCGGGCCGGCGGAGGTGCGCTCGATCACGGTCCCGGCGCCCTGGCAGGCGCAGTGCGCGGATCTGCGGATGCGGGCCGGCATCGGCATCTATCGCCGGCTCATCGACATCCCGGCCGAGTGGCTCACCGATCACGTATGGCTGCGCTTCGGGGCGGTGTTCCACAATTCCCGGGTCTGGGTGAACGGCGCGCTCGTCGGAACGAACGAGGGCGGGTTCCTGCCGTTCTCCTTCGACGTGACGCAGCACCTACGGCCGGGCGAGAACGAGATCAAGGTCAGGGTCGACAGCCCGACCGACAACCCGGCCGAATTCCCCGATTCGCCCTTCGCCGAGATCCCGTTCGGCAAGCAGAGCTGGTATGGGCCGCTCTCGGGCATCTGGCAGCCGGTCCATCTCGAGCGCCGCATCCCCGATCACGTGAAGCAGGCTCGCATCGTGCCGAAGCGCGAGACCGGCGAGGTCGCCGGGGTGGCTGTTTTCGCGAGCCCGCTCGCGGAGGCGACCGACCTCAGGGTCGAGGTGTTCGACCCCGCCGACGCCTCGCTCCTCGTCTTCACCGTGACGGCGATGCCCGGCGCGGCCCGCATGCCGTTCGAATTCCGGGTCGGCGAGGTCCGGTCCTGGTCACCTAAGGAGCCGAACCTCTATCGGGTGCAAATCGAGATGCTGCGGCGGGGGGCGTCGCTCGACGCCATCGAGGAGCGCTTCGGCTTTCGCACCATCGAGACCCGCGACGGCAAGCTCTACCTCAACGGCGAGCCGCTCTATCTCAGGGGCGCCCTCGACCAGGACTACTATCCGGACACGATCTGCACCGTGCCATCGGTGGAATTCCTCGAAGACCAGTTCCGGAAGGCGAAGGAGCTCGGCCTCAACTGCCTGCGCTGCCACATCAAGGCGGCAGACCCGCGCTACTACGAGGTCGCCGACCGGATCGGCATGCTGATCTGGACCGAGCTGCCGAACGGCGGCATGGCGACCGAGCGCTCCCGCGGCCGCAAGGAGAGGCTCCTCAAGGGAATCGTCGACCGCGACGGCAACCACCCGTCGATCATCATCTGGACGATCATCAACGAGAACTGGGGCGTCGACCTCGTCCATGACGCCGACCACCGCGAGTGGCTGAAGCAGACCTTCTCCTGGCTCAAGGGCTATGATCCGACCCGGCTCGTGGTCGACAATTCGCCGCTGGCGCCGAGCTTCCACGTCGAGTCGGACATCGCCGACTACCATTTCTACGCCGCGATTCCCGACCATCGCGCCGCCTGGGACAAGTTCGTCGACGGGCTCGCGGATCGCGCGCCGTGGCTCTACGCGCCGGACGCGGTGGTCAGGGGCGACGAGCCGCTGATGTGCTCGGAGTTCGGCAATTGGGGCCTGCCCTACCCGAAGGACCTGCAGGACCAGAAGGGCGAGGAGCCCTGGTGGTTCGAGACCGGCCACGATTGGGGCGACGGCGTCATGTACGCCCACGGCGTCGAGAACCGTTTCACCGACTGGAGCCTCGACCGCGTCTTCGGCGATCTGCGGCGCTTCGTCAGCGCGGCGCAATGGCAGCAGTTCCGGGCTCTCAAATATCAGATCGAGGCAATGCGGCGGAAGCCGCAGCTCGCCGGCTATGTCATCACCGAGCTGCACGACTGCCACTGGGAGTCGAACGGGCTCCTCGACATGCGCCGCAATCCGCGCGTCTTCCACGAGCTGTTCCACATCGTGAATTCCGACACGGTGATCGTGCCGAAGTGGGATCGGCTGTCGTACTGGTCCGGGGACACGGCCCGGTTCGAGATCGCCGTCGCGCACGGCGCCGGCGCTGCGATCGAGGGCGCACAGCTGTCGATCCGCCTTGGCGACGACGAAAGGCAGCTCAGCCTGCCGCGCCTCGAGGCGCCGGCGGTGCTCGATCTCGGCGCGATCGAGCTTCGCGTGCCGGCCATGGCCGAGGCCGGAATGCGCCGGGCACATGTCGAGTTGCGCGGCGCCAATGGACGGCTCATCGCGCACAACCATCTCGACATGGCGGTGCATCCGGCCCGCAGCGGGCCGCGGCATGGCGGCGAACGCGTCTGGTCGCCAAGCCGCAAGATCCTCGCCCGCCTCCGGGCCCTCGGCTACGACGCCGCGAGGCGGATGGAGGATGCGACCCTCGTGGTGTCGAACACCCACAACGAGGCGATCGCCGGCCATGTGCGGGCCGGCGCGCGGCTGCTGCTCCTGCCCGAGGCCGAGGGCGCGCTCCACCCGTTCTTCCCGCATTGGCAGAACGTGAAGATCCGCGCCCGGGCCGGGTCCCCCTGGATGGGCGACTGGGCGTCCTCGTTCGCGTGGCTCAGGCGAGCCGATCATTTCGCCGGCCTGCCCGGTGGGCCGCTCCTCGACGAGAGCTTCGACCGGGTCATCCCGGACTACGTGATCTCGGGCTGCAACCTGCTCGATTTCCAGGCCCGGGTATTCGGCGGCCTCGTCGTCGGCTGGATCCACAAGCCCGTGGCGCTCGGGGTCGAGCGCTCCTACGGCCGTGGCCGCATGGCGGCGTCGACCTTCCGGCTGTTCCGGGACGCGCCGATGGCCGACCCGACCGCGACCATGCTGCTCGACCGTCTGGTCGAGCTCGTGGCGGAATCGCGGGAGGCCCGGATCGAGGAAACGGGGCGCGGCGCGGAGGCGGCGGCGTAGCGCTACTCGGCCGCGACCTGGCGGTATCCCGCCGCGAGCGCGTCGAGATAGCGCGCCGCGTGCAAGGCATCGAGCATCGGCTGGCAGACGAGGCGGTCGCCGCACGGCTCGCGGTGGCAGACCGGATCCCATAGGCCCATCGGCGTCCAGATGTCCGGATCGTGCCACTCGGGCATGCCGAGGATCGGATAGACGCAGACGCCGCGCAGCGGCACGCCCTCGAGCAGCAGGGCCTCCGCCTCCACGGCGACCTCGCCGAGCCAGGCTCCGCGCCTGTCGCCAATATGGCTCGTCTCGCTGATGATGATCTCGCTCCGGTAGCGCTCCCAGACCGAGCCCACGAGCTCGCGCAGCGGCAGACGGCGCCGGTCGTCCTCGCCAAGCGGCGGGATCTTGCCGTCGACGAGCGGGATGCGCCACTCCCACTGGTTCGTCCAATAATAGTTGATGCCGACGATATCGAGATGATCGCGCGAGCCGCCGAGCTCGGGCATGAGCCGGCCGGCGAGCATGTCCCAGGCCTGGAAGACGAGCCGCTCGTTGAAGTCGCGCGCCTCCTCGGCGAGCTCGGGCCGGCCCTCCGGGCAAGCGACGCGGCAGAGCGGGTCGACGTTGACGATCCGGGCATCCGGACAGACCGAGCGGATGGCGTCGATGCCGGCGATGGCGGCGCGTACGAGCGCGATCTTGAGCTCCCAGCCGCGCTCCTCGCCGTGCGGCGCGAACAGCCCCTTCTCTCCGCCCGCATAGGCCATGAAGGACGGCTCGTTCACCGGAGTGAAATAGAGCGTGCCGCGACTTTCGCGTGCGATGTAGCGGGCGACCGCGTGGCAATAATCCGCGAACCGCTCCGGAAACCGGTCGCTCCAGAGGTCGACGTCGCGCGGATAGCCGTAGTGGAAGAGATCCCAGATGACCTCGACCCTGTTCCGGCGCGCCGCCTCGACAAAGGGAGCAAGACTGGAGAAATCGTAGCGGCCGCCGCGGTCGACGAGCGGCCAGCGGACAGTCTCGCGGGCGGCGTGGATGCCGAGCGCCGCGAGGTCGCGATAATCGCGCTCGACCGTTCTGTCGTGCCCGGTCGCCGCCACCTGATCGAACCACCGGCCGTGGCGGTTATACCCCGTCGAGCCTTCGAAGCCCGCGAGGAAGAAGCTGCGAAACATCGCGCAATCCATTGTGCCCCGAGTCTCTCTAACCGTGTTCGGCAAAGCGAGGTTCCCCCGTGGCGAGGCGACCGACCGAGTCGCTCCCGCCGGCAACGAGATCGCGATAAGCGTCGACGAGGGGCGTTCGAACCCGCGCCAGGGCGGCGGCGGGCGCCGGGTCGACGTCCCAGAGGCCCATCTGCAGGAGGTAGGCCGCTGGCGGCCGCCGGCCCTGGCGGTAGGCCCAGGCGACGAGGGCGAAGAGCGGCCACCACGTGTAGCCGAAGACCGGAACGCCCTCCTGGCGCAGCGCGCGGGTGGCCGCGACAGAGGCGTCGAGCCAGGCGCGCCGGCGGGCGAGCGAGCCGACGGACGCCGTCTCGGAGAGGAAAAGCGGCACGCCGTAGCGTTCGAAGTAGAGCCGGCCGAGGCGCGACACGAGGTCGCCCGACGCATAGGGCATCCGTATCCGCAGCCGCCCGGCGGCGTCGCGCAGGAGCCGCTTCTGCGTGAACATCGGGTAGAGGTTCATGCCGACGACGGGCAACTCGATCGCGTGCTCGCGAAACCAGGCGAGGTCGGCCTCCGCGGCTCCGTTGCCGATCAGCCAATCATAAAGCGGATGACCCGCGGCAAGGCGCCCGCTGACGAGGTCGAGAGCCAGGAACACGACCTCCTGTCGCCGCCGCGCCTCGTCGTCGAGCGCCGGATCGGCGGTTTCGAAAAGGTCGGTTGCGTCGACATGGGCCGCGACGATCTCGGGATCGACGGCGCCGAGCGTTTCGACGGTTCGCACGATACCTCGGCAAACCGCCATCATGACCGCGACGAATCCGCGCCAGCCGCGCCGGAAAGGCGGCCACCAGCCGAGCTTGCCGCAATACCAGGCCGTGATGCGCGGCTCGTTCAGCGGCGTGTACCAGAAGACGCGGCCCCGGAAGCGTTCGGCGACGCGGCCGGCATACTCCGCCACGAGCTCGGGATAGGCCGGGTTCGCGAAGGCGCCGTCGATCCATCGCGGCAGGCCGTAATGGACGAGGTCGACGATCGGCTCGACGCCCAGGTCTAGCAGCCGACCGATGGTCCGGTCGGCGAAATCCCAATCCCAACGATCGGGCGCCGGCTGGATGCGGTGCCACGGCACCCCGTAGCGGGCGGCCGAAACGCCGAGCTCGGCGACCAGCCCGAGATCCTCCGCCCAGCGATCGTAGTGCCCGGTGAGCTCGTATTCATCGAGCGTCCGGCCGGTGAGGTGCCAAGGCTCGGTGATGAAGGTGTCCTCGATGCCGGTTGCCCACCAGAACGCGTCGGGGTCGCGCAGGCGCCCGAGCTGCGATCGTTTCGGGAGAGCTTGCCTTTGCCTTCCGCGACGCGCGAGCGCCGGCTGCTCGGCCGTCGCGAAAGCGCGCACGGTCAGGACGCAAGTGCCGCGGCGGACTTCATGACGCGGGCGGGCGAGGTTTCCGCGTCCGCCGGCAGCGCCTCGTTGATGCGGCGGAAGGTGGCGAGCGCCTGGCCGACGATCTGATCCATGTTGTAGTAGCGATAGGTCGCAAGCCGCCCGACGAACCACACGTTCGGGGTCGCGAGCCCGAGGCGCTCGTACTTCTTGAACAGCTCCTGGTTCTCGGCTTTCGGGATCGGGTAGTAGGGGTCGCCGACCGCCGAGGGAAACTCATACGTGAGCGCCGTCTTCGGGTGCTGCTGCCCGGTCAGGTGCTTGTACTCGGTGACCCGGGTGTAATCGTGCGTCTGCGGGTAGTTCACGACCGCGACCGGCTGGTGCCATTCCTTGTCGAGCATGACGTGGCGGAAGCGCAGCGAGCGGTAGGGCAGCTTGCCGAAGCGGAAGCCGAAGAACTCGTCGATCGGCCCGGTGAAGATGACCCGCCGATGAGGCACGAGGTCCTTCACGTCGGCGTAGTCGGTCTGCACCATGATGTTGATGTTCGGGTGGTCGAGCATGCGCTCGAACATCCGCGTGTAGCCGTACTTCGGCATGAACTGGTATTCGTCGCCGAAATAGCGATCGTCGCGGTTGGTGCGGGTCGGCACGCGCGCCGTCACGGACTTGTCGAGCTCCGAGGGGTCGAGCCCCCATTGCTTGCGGGTGTAGCCGCGAAAGAACTTCTCATAGAGTTCCCGACCCACTTTCGAGACGACGACATCCTCCGAGGTCTTGATCTCGGCGACCTGTTCGGCGCGCGCGGCGAACCAGCCCTCGAGCTCGTCCGAGGTGAGGTTCAGCCCGTAGAGCTTGTTCACGGTGTCGAGGTTGATCGGGATCGGCACGAGCTGCTGGTCGACCTCCGCCAGGACGCGATGCTCGTAGGGCCGCCAATCGGTGAACTGCGAGAGATGGTCGAGGATCTGCTTCGAATTGGTATGGAAGATGTGCGGCCCGTATTGGTGGATCAGCAGGCCGGCATCGTCGTAGCGGTCATAGGCGTTGCCGCCGATGTGCGGGCGGCGGTCGATGACGAGGACGCGCTCGTTGCGCTGGCTCGCGAGACGTTCCGCGAGCACGCTGCCGGCAAAGCCCGCGCCGACGATCAGCCAATCGTACACGCGACCTACTCCGCCGCCGCGAGATAGGACGGCGCGGACACGGCCGGTCGCGCGACCTCTCCGAGGCCTTCGAGCATCAGCTTGTGCATCGCCGCCCAGGTCTTGTCCCAGGAGCCGGCGGCAAGGTGCCGATCCACCCGCGACAGCCAGGGCTGCCGCGGACGCTCGAGCAGCGCCTCGGCCTTGCGCACCGCCTCGAGCGGCGTCTTGGCGATCTCGACGAGCCCCTTCTCGCCGTAGGGGCGCACGACGTCGGTGATCGGCGTCGAGACCACCGGCACGCCGGCGGCAAGGAACTCGGGGGTCTTCGTCGGGCTGATGAAGCGCGTCGACTCGTTCAAGGCGAAAGGCATGAAGCCGACGTCCCACCCCGAGAGGTAACGCGGCAGATCCGAATAGCTCTTGCCGCCGAGCCAGTGGATGTTGGCGCGCTGCGGCAGGGTCGCAGGGTCGATCTTCACCACCGGCCCGATCATGACGAGGTGCCAGTCGGGCCGCAGGTCCGCGACGGCGGCGACGAGGTCGATGTCCATGCGCTCGTCGATCACCCCGAAGAAACCGAGCCGCGGGTGCGGGATCGCCGCCTGGTCCGCCGGCTCGGCATCGCGCATGCGCCGCGCCTTCGAGAAATGGTCGAAATCGATCGAGGACGGCAAGCCGTGCACGTTGGCGTGCCGGTTCCGCTTCGCCTCGTAGAGGCTCATGCCGCCGGTGAAGACGACGTCGGCGCGCCGGAACAGCTCGGCCTCGTTGTCGATCATCTCCTGCGAGGCGCCGCGAAAGGCGGACAGCTCGTCCATGTTGTCGTAGACGCAGAGATCGCACTCGAGATGGCTCGTGAATGCCATCGCCATCGGCGTGTAGTACCAAAGGATGCGCGGCGATTCAGGCTCGCGGGCGAGAAGGCGGTCGACCAGGCGGCGCTGCCACGCGGTCACGTCGCGCTCGCTCAAGCCCTCGGGCAAGACCGGCGTCGCGATGGCGATGCCGCCTTGACGTTTCGACACGTCCATGCGCGGCCTCGCGCCTTTCTCGAAGAGCGGCTCTTCGATCTGCAGCACGCGATAGTGCTTCGCGGCGCGGCTCAAGAGGTGCTGCGGGCGCTGCCAGACGAAGTCCCAGCGAAGATGGGAGAAGCAGACGAGCAATGGGGCGGGAGCGTCGGCGTAGCCGGATGCAAAAGAGACGGGCGAACGGGCAGGCGTACGCTCTTCCATGGGCCATCCTTGCGGTTACGCGACAGTGTTCGGACGGAGCAAACGTCCGGGGAGGAAGCTCTAAAATCGTTGCTGGATCAGCCGGGGCGAACACACCCGGTGGCGCAATCCTCTTGGGAACGCTCTCACGCCCGGCGAGGTTCCACGCGGAGCTTCACGGCGGTGAGCGTAGCAATATGCATATGGGGACGCTCGGCCGCGATTGCGAGCCGGGAGGCGCGTCGCTCGAGTCAGGCGACGGCTTTCCTGGCGATCAGCTCGTCCGCGAGGGCCGCCAGCGCGTGCTTCTGCACCTTGCCGGTCGCGCTCGCCGGCATGCGCGCCATGACGAAGACGTGCTGCGGCCGCTTGTAGGGCGCGAGGCGATCGCGCACGAACGCCTTCAGCGTCGCCTCGTCGATGACCGAGCCCGGCATCGTCTCGACGAAGGCGATGACCTCCTCATTGCCCGACACGCGGCGCCCGACGACCGCCGACTGCACGACGTCGGGATGGGCGTTGAGCGCGGTCTCGACCTCGGGCGGATAGACGTTGAAGCCGGAGCGGATGATGAGCTCCTTGACGCGCCCGACGAGAAACAGGTTGCCGTCGGGATCGCGGCGGCCGAGATCGCCGGTGCGAAGCCAGCCGTCGGGCGTGATCGTCGCGGCGCTCGCCGCCGGATCGCGGTAGTAGCCCTTCATGACGTTCGGCCCGCGCACCCAAGCCTCGCCGACTTTCCCTTCCGGCACGTCGCGCCCGTCCGGATCGACGAAGCGGATCTCGACGCCGGGTAGCGCCGGACCGATCGAGTCGTCGTCGCGCGGGTCGTCGATGCGGGTCTGGGCGACCGTCGGCGACGCCTCGGTGAGGCCGTAGCCGTTGTTGAGCGTGCGTCCGAAGCGCGCCTCGATGCGCCGCTTCCAGTCGAGATCGAGCGGCGCGCCGCCGGCCGACATGTAGCGCAGGCGCGGCGCGACGAGCGCTTCGTCGAGGTGCTCGAGAAGGCGCGCGTACATCGCCGGGACGCCCTGGAACACGGTGACGCCGCCGCGCAGGGCCTCGGCGAGATGCGCCGGATCGAAGCGGTTGACGAGCCGCAAAGCCCCGCCGGCGTTGATCGTGCCGAGACAGGTCGAGGCGAGCCCGAAGACGTGGCTCAGCGGCAGCACGGCGTAGACGAGGTCGTCTGCGCTAAGCGCCCGCGCGGCGCCGGAGACGACCGCGATGAAGAGCACGTTGCGATGCGTCAGCATCACGCCTTTCGGATCGCCGGTCGTGCCCGAGGTGTAGATCATCGCCGCGACCTGCGCGGCGTTCGATTGCTCGACAGGCTCCGGCGTCGCAGCGCGGTTGCCAGTAATGGCGAATGTGCCGACGAGGGGGTCGGCGATCTCCTTGGCATTCTCGCCCGCCGCATGCCGCGCCGCCTCTCCTGAGGCGCCGGTAGTGAAGACGATCGCGCGCGGCTCGCAATGGGCGCGGATGCGCGCGAGCTCCGGCGCGGCGAGGCGGGCGTTGACGAGCGCCGCCCAGGCATCGAGCCGGCTTGCCGCCATCAGGGCCGCGACGGCGGTCACACTGTTCTCGAGCACGACGAGCACGCGGTCGCCGCCGCGCACGCCGGCCTCGCGCAGGTGCTGCTCCATTATGTCCACCGCGCCGCGAAACGCGTGCCAGGTCAGACAGCGCCCGTTATGATCGATCAGCGCGAGCGCGTCCGGGGCCGCCGCCGCGTGGCGCTCGACGAGGTCGTGGATGCGGCGCGGCAAGGCATCGAGATCGAAGGCGGGCTCCGCCGTCATCACCCGCGCGCCTCCTTGATCATGGCGCGGGCGATGACGAGCTGCTGGATCTGCGTCGTGCCCTCGTAGATGCGGAACAGGCGCACGTCGCGATAGAAGCGCTCGACGCCGTAGTCGGCGACGTAGCCGGCGCCGCCGTGGATCTGCACCGCGCGGTCGGCGACGCGGCCGACCATCTCGGACGCGAACATCTTGGCGCACGCCGCCTCGGTCGAGACGTTCCGGCCCTCGTCCTTGCGCCGCGCCGTCTCCTCGACCATGCAGCGCGCCGCATAGGCTTCGGCCTTGGAATCGGCGAGCATCGCCTGCACGAGCTGGAACTCGGCGATGGCTTGACCGAACTGCTTCCTCTCGATCGCGTAGCGCAGCGCGTCTTCGATCAGGCGCTCGGCGACGCCGACGCAGACGGCGCTGATGTGGAGGCGCCCGCGGTCGAGCACCTTCATCGCCGTCTTGAAACCCTGCCCCTCGCGCGCCGGCCCGCCGATGATGGCGTCGGCCGGCACGCGCACCTCCTCGAAGATCACGTCGCAGGTCTGCGCGCCCTTCTGGCCCATCTTCTTGTCGGGCGCGCCGAGCGTGATCCCCGGCGTTTGCGCCGCGACCAGGAAAGCGCTGACGCCGCGCGCGTCGGTGCTTTGCGGATCGGTGCGGGCAAAGACCGTGAAGAGCCCGGCCGAAGGCGCGTTGGTGATGAAGCGCTTGGTGCCGGTGATGACATAGGCGTCGTTGCCGTCGCGCCGGGCGCTGGTCCTGAGCGAGCCGGCGTCGGAACCGGCCTCGGGCTCGGTCAGGCAGAACGAGCCGACGATCTCGCCCGACGCCATGCGCGGCAGCCAATGCGCCTTTTGCTCCGGCGTGCCGTCGATGACGATGCCTTGCGAGCCGATGCCGTTGTTGGTGCCGATGAGCGAGCGGAAGGCCGGCGAGGTGCGCCCAAGCCGGAAGGCGACCTGCGCCTCCTCGGACATGGTGAGCCCGAGGCCGCCATGCTCCTCCGGGATCGACAGGCCGAAGAGGCCGAGCCCGCGCATCTCGGCGACGATCTCGGGCGGGATGCGGTCCTCCTCGGCGACGCGCTCCTCGAGCGGCCGCAGGCGCTCGGTCACGAAGCGCTCGACGGTGTCGAGGAGCTGGGCGAGCGTGTCGCGGTCGAGCGCCATCCGAAAGACCTTTCCGCCTGCGCGGCGCGTGGTTCCTGGCGTAGCCCGCCGAGCGGTCCGAGACAACGTGGAGGCCGCGCGCAACAGGCCGCCATCTTGCTGTTTGCGGGTTCGGCCTGCGACGACAAGCGGCATTCTGCCGGTCGCGCAGGAGCAGGACCTTCCGTTCGGCGCGGCTCGCATCTAGTTTAGGTCCCATGACCAAACTTCTCGACGCCGCCGTCGAGGCGGCCCGCAAGCTTCCCGCCGAGAGCCAGGACGAGATCGCCAGGGTCGTGCTGCATCTCGCGGCCAGCGAGGAGGAGCCGGAGCCGATCGCGGCGGCGCACCTGCCGGCCGTGCTCGAGGGCCTCGCGCAAGCGCGTCGGCGCGAATTCGCGACCGATGAGGAGGTCGAGGCAGCTTTCCGCCGCTTCGATGCATGAGGATTCGATTCACGCCGCGGGCGGCCAGCGACCTGGCCGTCATCGCCGACTACGTTCGCGCCCGCAATCCGATCGCCGCGCAACGCGTTCGGTCCGCGATTCTCGCCTCCCTCGAAACCGTTCGAAGCTTCCCGAAATCGGGGCGGGCGCAGACCGCTCCCGGAGTCCGGAAGCTCGTCACGCGAAAGTACCGCTATCTCGTCTACTATTCGGTCGATGACCGGAGGGAGGAGGTCGTCGTCTTGACCATTCAGCATCCGGCCCGCGAGCGCGCGTTCGAGGATGCCTAGAACCACTCCTTCGCGATCCCCGCGACGGCGAGGTAGCGCCCGATCTTCGCGATCGAGACGAGGGCGAGGAATATCGGAAAGGGCTCGCGCAGGACGCCGGCGACGATGGTCAGCGGGTCGCCGATCACCGGCACCCAGCTCAGGAGCAGCGTCCAGCGCCCGTAGCGGTGATACCAGCCTTCCGCCTTCTCGATCTTGTCGCGCCGGAGCGGGAACCAGGGCCGGTCCTCGAAGCGGGCGAGGAAGCGCCCCATGAGCCAGTTCAGGCAGGAGCCGAGGATGTTGCCGAGGCTCGCGACCAGAACCAGCGCCACGGCGCTGTAATGATGCGTGAGCAGCATCCCGAACAGCACCACCTCCGACTGAAACGGCAAGATCGTCGCCGAAAGCAGTGCGGCGAAGAACAGGCCGGCGTATTGCGCGAGGTGGGACATCCGGCTGCGTGCCTACTTCTCGCGGAGGAAGAGGTCGAGATGCGCGGCTTCTAACCCATCACCGTGTGGCTCTGCTCGCGCATGAACTGCGGCACGTACCAGGGGCCGAGGCCGCCCTTAGCCGTGACGCCGGAGCCTTTCCAGCCGCAGAAGGTCTGGATGCCGGGCCAGGCGCCGGTGGTCGCGCCGCTCGCCCGGTTGGCGTAGAGGACGCCGGCCTCGGCGGTGTCGAGGAACTGCCGCAGCTCGCCCTCGTCGCGCGTGTAGATCCCGGCGGTGAGGCCGTAGCGCACGTCGTTGCCGTCGCGGATCGCCGCCGCAAGATCGCCGAAGCGCCGCACCGTCAGGAGCGGCAGGAAGAGCTCCTCCTTGTGGAGATCGTGGTCGGCCGGCAGGTCGGCGACGATCGCGGGCGCGACGTAGTAGCCCTTGTCGTAGACGCCGCCGGTGAGGATCTCGCCGCCGGCCGCGAAGCGACCCTGCTGGCGGACGCTGTCGGCGGCGCGCTCGAAGCGGTCCGCCGCGGCGCGGTTGATCACCGGGCCGACGAAGACGTCCGGCGCTTGCGGGTCGCCGACCTTCAGGGCCGTCGTCTTGTCGACCAACCTCGCCAGGAAATCGTCGGCGACGGCGTCGTGCACGAACACCGTCGAGCCGGCGGAGCATTTCTGGCCCGACAACCCAAATGCGGAGCGCATCACGCCCGAGGAGGCGGCGTCGAGGTCGGCGTTCGCCGTCACATAGGCCGGGTTCTTGCCGCCCATCTCGGCAATGACGGGGCGGGCGTAAGTCCGTGCCGCCATCCGGCGCAGGATCTCCATGCCGACGGCGTGCGAGCCGGTGAAGGCGATACCGGCGATGGCGGGGTGGTCGCCGAGCGTCTGCCCGACCTCGCCGCCGCCGCAGACGAGGTTCACGGCGCCGGGCGGCAGGCCGGCCGCGACGAAGGCGTCGACGATGAGACGGCCGCTAAGCCCGGCCATCGGGCTCGGCTTGTAGACGACGGTGTTGCCGCCGAGGAGCGCGCCGCTCATCATCGCGACCGAGAGCGCCACGGGGAAGTTGAACGGCGCGATCACCGCAAAGACGCCGTGCGGGCGCAGCACGCAACGCGTCGCCTCCTGCGCGAATGCCCGGCGCATCGGGCGGTCGTAGCCGCCGTTCGCCGCCATCTCGTCGCAGTAGTAGCGGATGAGGTCGATCGCCTCCTCGACCTCGCCGACCGCCTCCATGCGCGACTTACCGACCTCGAAGAGGCAGGCGCAGGCGATCTCGTATTTCTGGCTCTCGATGCGATCGGCAGCGCGGCGCAGCGCCGCGACGCGCTCGGCCCACGGCCGGCGGCTCCAGTCCGGATAGGCCGCGCCCGCGGCCGCGACGGCGCGATCGACCGCGCCGCTCGAGGCGGCAAAGAAGCTGCCGAGCGGCCAGTCGCGGTTGATCGGCGAGGACGCCGTGTAGCGTACGCCGTCCTCATCCTCGCGGCCGGCGATGAGATTGGGGCGGGTCTGCCCGAGCAGATTCGCCCGCACCGCCGGCAAGAGCGCATCGAGATGGGCGTGAACGGCCGAGAAATCGTCGGCGATGTTCGAATAAGTCACGCGCGGCAGGGGCGGGGTCATCGCGTCTCCAGATGTGGGTTGGGCAGTCTAGCGGCGGGGCGGCCCACCGGAAGGCCGGCACAGGAGGTTCCATGCAGCCAGTGCATAGAGGCTATATCCTCAGCGGGCGAGCCTAGAATGCGGCAGAAAAAGGCAGCTGTCCGCCTTGCAGCAGGCTATTGCTCCATTCACAGAAGCTACTTGCGCCAACAGCAATCGTAATGCCCCAGCTTGCCGCGGCGATGTATTCTTCCCCCTGACAACTATGCCCCATTCTGGCCCGGATAGGCCCTATTAACCCCGCCTCAACGAACCATAAGGGATGCGGGTCTATGAATATACTCAAACTGCCGCTCGCGGCAGCTCTCCTCTCGTGCGCTTTTTTCGCTGCCGACGCCTCGGCCAAACCCCTCCAGCGCGGCGCCGCCTCCTGGTACGGGCCAGGTTTTCACGGCCGCAAGACGGCAAGCGGCGAGCGGTTCAACGCGCAGGCGATGACGGCGGCGCATAAGAGCCTGCCGTTCGGCACCAAGGTGCGCGTCGTCAACGAGAAGACCGGACGCTCCGTCGTGGTCCGGATCAACGACCGCGGACCCTACGCGCACGGCCGGATCATCGACCTTGCCCAGGCGCCGGCGCGGGCGCTCGGCATCCTCGGCACCTCCTACGTGTCGCTGCACACCGGCGGCTGAGCCGCGCCGTCAGAACTTGCCGAACTGCCGATAGGCCTCTTGCGGGTCCGTGCCGGCAAGGATGGCGGTGCGGACCTTGCTCTCGGTCGCGATGGCGGTCTCGGCCTTCGCGACCACGTCCTCGATGATCGCTTTCGGCACCCGGATCGCGCCGTCGCGGTCGGCGACGAGGTAGTCGCCCGGCGCGACCGCGACGTCGCCGATCCGGATCTCGACGTCGAACCCGGCCGGCAGCCACCAGCCGACGATGTCGCGCGGGGTGTAGCCGCGGCTCCAGGTCTCGAAGCCCATCTCGATCAGGAAGTTCACGTCGCGGACGTAGCCGTCGACGAGACAGCCGAGCACGCCCTTGTTCTTGAGGGTCTCGGCCGAGAGCTCGCCCATATGGGCGACGGTGCGGTCGTTCGGCTGGCACAGCCAGATGTGCCCGGGCTTTGCCTTCGACAGGAGCCCGGTCCAGGCGAGCAGGGTCTCATGCGGATCGGCGGCGGCATCGGTTCGGCCGAGAACCGTGAAGACCGGGCCGGCGAGCGCCCGCTCCGGAAACAGCGGCCGCAGCTCGGGCGGAAAGGTGAAATCGCGCAAGCCCATGCCGCGCATGACGTCGTGCACGACGCCGGTGTAGCAGGCGCGCAGGCGCTCGGTCGTCCGATCCGTCATCGTTTCCCTTTCGTCCTGATCGCCGGCGCGCGGACGAAGATCACCTCCGTCGCGGAACCGCAAGTGGGTTCGAGGTTTCATCGTTCAAAGCCTCATGGTAGGAGGGCGCCGAGCGGAACGGCTTCGATTGAGAGACCGGCCGGTTCGTGCTCGATTGGCAGAACGAACCGGCTCGCCCGCGAGGCGCGGCCGCCAAGACCCAAGGGAGGTCAAGGATGAAGAGACTGTTCGCCGCCGCCGTCGCGGCCGGCCTGTTGCTCGGAGGCGCTCCGGCGTCGGCGCAGGACAAGCTCACCGTCTGGTGGGTGAAGGGCTTCTACAAATCCGAGGACGACGCGCTCTTCGAGGCGGTGCGGAAGTTCGAGCAGAAGAGCGGGGTCAAGGTCGAGCTGTCGCAATACGCCGTCCAGGACATGATCCCGAAGACGGTGTCGGCGCTCGATTCCGGGACGCCGCCGGACGTCGCCTATGCCGACGTGTACGATTTCCAGGTCGCCGGCAAATGGGCCTTCGAGGGCAAGCTCGAGGACATCTCGGACGTGATCAACCCGCTCAAGGACCGCTTCGCGCCGAATACGGTCGAGACGGCGTTCCTTTACAACGACAAGGCCAAGAAGAAGGCCTACTACGCCTTCCCGCTCAAGCAGCAGACCATGCACATCCAGTACTGGATCGATCTGCTCGAGCAGGCCGGCTTCAAGGAAAGCGACATCCCGAAGGACTGGAAAGGCTACTGGTCGTTCTGGTGCGAGAAGGTCCAGCCCGGGCTGCGCAAGGCGTCAGGCTCGCGCGCCTACGGCATCGGCCAGCCGCTCGGCGTCGACTCGAGCGACTCGTTCTACTCCTTCCTGACCTTCATGGACGCCTACGACGTCAAGCTCGTCGATGACGACGGCAAGCTCCTCGTCGACGATCCGAAGGTGAAGCAGGGCCTCGCCGGCGCGCTCAAGGACTACACCGACGTCTACACCAAGGGCTGCTCGCCGCCGTCCTCGACCGCCTGGAAGGACCCGGACAACAACGTCGCCTTCCATAACAAGACGACGGTCCTGACCCACAACGCCACGATCTCGATCGCGGCGAAGTGGCTCGACGACATGAACAACCAGACGCTCTCGGCCGAGCAGCGCGAGCAGGCGAAGAAGAACTACACGCAGCTCATCGCCACGGCCGGCTTTCCGAACAAGCCGGACGGCAAGCCGATGGGCTACCGCACGGCCGTCAAGATCGGCGTGGTCTTCGCCGAGGCGAAACAGAAGCAGCGGGCGAAAGAGTTCGTCACGTTCCTTCTGCAGGAAGAGAACCTGACGCCCTATGTCGAAGGGGCGCTCGGGCGCTGGTTCCCGGTCACGAAGGCCGCGCAGGAGAGCAAGTTCTGGCAGGAGGACCGCCATCGCAAGTCGGTCTACGACCAGTACAAGGCCGGGACGGTGACCTTCGAGTTCGTCAAGAACTACAAGTTCACCATCCTCAATAACGAGAATGTGTGGGCGAAGGCCGCGAACCGGGTGCTCAACGAGAAGGTTCCCGTCGACAAGGCGGTGGACGAGATGATCGCCCGAATCAAGCAGGTCGCCGGCTAAGGAGCAGATTGCACTCCGGCCGCCCTTTTCCGGGGCGGCCGGACAAACCCGGACAGGACGCCATGTCGACGCTCGCTGTGCGCGAAGCCGATGCCGTCGCCCCCGCTGCGGCGGAGGGGCGGATGTCGGCCTGGCAGGTCTGGGGCATCGTCATGATCGCCCCCTATGTCCTCGTCTTCCTCGCCTTCGTGCTCTACCCGGTCGCCTACGGGCTTTGGACCGCGCGCCACCCCCAGAGCTACGTCCATCTCTGGGAAGATCCGATCTTCGCGCGCTCGGTCGTGAACACGCTCGTGTTCCTGCTCGTCGGCGTGAACATCAAGATGTTCGTGGCCCTGATGCTGTCCGGGTTCTTCGTGCAGACGCGGCCCTGGATCCGCTGGCTGTCGCTGCTCTTCATCCTGCCCTGGGCGGTGCCGTCGATCCCGACCATCCTGTCGTTCCGCTTCATGCTCAATCCGGAATGGGGGGTGATCAACCAGCTCATCTTCAGGTTCACCGCCGACGACGGCCCGAACTGGCTCAACGACCCGACGCTCGCTCTGACGCTTGCGATCCTCGTCCACATCTGGAAGTCGCTGCCGTTCTGGACCCTGATCCTGATCGCCGGCCGGCTCGCCATCCCGGGCGAGCTCTACGAGGCGGCCTCGGTCGACGGCGCCTCGAACCCGCAGAAGTTCCGGCACATCACCTGGCCGTCGATGCAGAACCTGTATCTGACCTGCGTGATCCTCTCGATGATCTGGACGCTCGGCGACTTCAACAGCGTCTATCTGTTGACCGGCGGCGGGCCGGCCGATCTCACCCACGTCCTCGCGACGCTCGGCATCCGGTATCTGCGGCTCGATCAGGTCGACCTGTCGATGGCGGCGATCGTGTGCGCGATGCCGCTCGTGCTGCCGCTCGTCTATTTCATGATGAAACGGCTGTCGAAATGAGCGCGCCCGCCGGAACCGTCCTCCGCCACGACGCGGCCGCTCCGGCGACGCCGGAGCGCGCCTTCGACTGGCACACCATAGCGACCGACGCGAAGCTCCTCCTCATCGGCATCCCGGTCTTCATCTGGACGCTCCTGCCGATCTACCACATGGTCCTGTTCGCGATCTCGCCGAAGCAGGAGGCATTCTCGGGCAAGCTCTGGCCCGACCACCCGACCCTGCGCAATTTCGAGGTCGTGTTCGGGCAGAAGCACTACTTTCTGAGCCATTTCTGGCTGCAGCTTTGGAATTCCCTCGTGATCGCCGTCGCGACCGGGCTCCTCACCTTGATGATCGCGACCTTCGCGGCCTTTGCCATCAGCCGCCTCAAGGTCAAGGGCGGTCGCACGGTCATGAACCTCGCGCTCTTCACCTATTTCATCCCGGCGGCGTTCCTTGCCGTGCCGATGTACCGGACCATGGGGCTCTACGGCCTCCTCAACAACCACTGGGCGCTGATCCTCGCCATGGTGACGATCGCCTCGCCCTACGCCATCTGGGTGCTGAAGCAGGCCTCCGACAAGCTGCCCTACGAGCTCGACGAGGCGGCGGTGATGGACGGCGCCTCGCCCATGCAGCTCTTCCGTCTCGTCTATCTGCCGCTGATGATGCCCTCGCTCGTCGCGATCGGGACCTACGCGCTGCTGCTCGCCTGGAACGAGTACCTCTACGCCTTCCTGCTTCTCTCCCGCGACACCGACATCACCTTGCCGGTCGCGTTGGGCAACTTCCTCGCCGCCGACGATTCGCCGTGGGAGCTGCTCATGACCACGGGCCTGATCTATTCGCTGCCGCCGGCCGCGATCTACTACACCTTCAAGCGCTACATGGTCGGCGGGCTCACGGCGGGGGCGGTGAAGAGCTGAGGCCATTGGAACGAGTGGCTGGCGTCCCTGGCAGATGGCTCTGCGGCTCGTCTACACCAGACACGCGCTGGAGAAGTTCGCAGAACGCCGGATAGCGCTCGACTGGATTCGAAAGGACCCTCAGCGATCCTGACCTGACGGCGAGGATCGCCGGATCATGACCGTGTTTTTCGACCGAAGGCGAAGACGATGAAGACGATCTATGACGAGCGCAACGACACGCTATTCGTCCGCTTCACTGAGACAGACATCATCGAGAGCGAGGAGATCTCGCCGGGCCTTATCCTGGATTATGACGGCGACGGGCGCATCGTGGCTCTCGAGTTCCTGAACGCCTCCAAGAAGATCGCCGGCGAAGCAACCCTCAAGGAACTCGCAGCCTGAGCCGATAACACGCCGCGGGTCGTCGACCCCCGCTCATCGGATGAACTGGTCGATATAGTCTACCCCGAGTCCGTTCGTCGCGTAGTGCGCCCGGCATTTGTCGATGCGCGTGAAGACGTCGTCGTAGCCGGTCGTGCGGCCTTCCGGATCGACATAGATCATGGCCCCATTGACCTGGAACAGCGTGATCATCTCCTCGACATGCGGATCGACGACGAGGGTGTGGGTCTCGCCCGGCGCCTCGTAGACGTAAGCACCCTCGGTCGCGATCCAGTCATGCTCGAGATAGCGCCACTCGCCTTTCAGCACGAAGCCGTGCACCGGCAGCGGGTGGCGGTGGCGCGAGAGCACGCCGGATTTCTTCACCTTGAGCAGGTTCATCCAGTAGCCGCGCGAGGCGCACATCAAGAGCGGCCGGAACCAGACGTTCTCCTCGACCGGCACCCAGATGCGCTCGTCGGTCGGGATGGCGTTCGGAACGACGAGCTCCGGCGGCGATTCCTTCGGCTGCGGGTGCCGGTAGGGCTGCCATTTGTCGTCCGGCGAGGCGGCGTGTTGCGGCTTGCTCATCCCGAAACTCCCAAGTCGTCCCGGCCGGAGCGAAGCGGAGAGCCGGGACCCACTCCCCACCCGCGGCGCCATGGGTCCCGGATAGCCGCTGACGCGGCTTCCGGGACGACCCCGCGCAAGATTGAATCCGTCACACGGCCAGATACCCCCCGTCGACCGCGAGGATAGCCCCCGTCACGAAGCGGGCGGCGGGCGATGCCAGGAACACGATGGCGCCCGCGACCTCCTCCGGGGTGCCCCAGCGGCCCATCGGCGTGCGGGCGAGGATCGGCGCGCTCTTTTCCGCGTCCTGGCGCAGGGCCTCGGTCAGCGGCGTCGCGATCCAGCCCGGCGCGACGGCGTTGACGCGCACGCCCTCGCCGGCCCAGGCGGCGGCGAGGCTTTTCGTCAGCTGGGCGATGCCGCCCTTCGAGGCGCTGTAGCCCGGCACGCGCGGGCCGCCGAAGAAAGCCAGCATCGAGGCCATGTTGACGACCGAGCCGCCGCTCACGGCGAGCTTTCCCTTCGCGGCCGCGCAGACCCGCATGGTTCCGGTGAGGTTGATCGCGACCACCTCGGCGAACACCTCGGGATCATGCTCGACGTCGCGGCGGATCACGCCGGCCGCGTTCACCACCACGTCGAGCCGCGCCAAGCCCTCGACGAGCGCTCCTATCGCGGCGTCCTCGCGCACGTCGAGGGGGCGAAACGTAATGCCGCCATTCGCGGCGTCGGCGCCGGCGCGCTCGCACTCGGCCTCGGTCGCGCCAGTCGCGACGACGCCGGCGCCGAGGTTGCGGAAGGCGAGCGCGGCGCCGAGCCCGATGCCGCTCGTACCGCCCGTGACCAGCACGCCGCGGCCGGCGAAGAGGCCGGGCGCGAAGCTATCAACGATGCCGGTCATCGATCCGGTCTCGAACGCGACGGGGATCTTTCATCCGGGCCATCCTCCCCAGTTCCTCATCCTGAGGTGCCCGCGAAAGCGGGCCTCGAAGGACGCCGCCCTGCCGGTGCAGCGCCTCACCGCGGTTGCGTGCTTCGAGGCTCGGCCTTCGGCCGAGCACCTCAGCATGAGGAAAGTGGGGCGTGTGCATCCTTCGGGCCTCAGGCCGCCACCTTGGCGAGCCCGGACCAGTCGAAGGCGATGCCGTGGCCCGGCCGATCGGGTGCCAGCGCGACGCCGTCCTCGATCCTTAGCGGCTCGGCGATGTAGCGGTCGAGGCCGAAGCCGTGCGCTTCGAGATAGGAGCGGTTCGGGCAGGCGGCGAGGAGGTGCACCGTGACGTCGTGGGCGCCGTGCGAGGTGACCGGCAGGTTGAAGGCCTCGGCCAAGCGCGCGATCTTCATGAACGGCGTGACGCCGCCGCAATTCGTCGCGTCAGGCTCGGGGAAGCTCACGGCACCGCCGGCGATGAAGAGCTTGAACTCCCAAAGCGTGCGCAGGTTCTCGCCGGTCGCGATCGGCACGCCGCCGTCGCGCAGGATGCGGGCATGGCCGGCGGGATCATCGGGGCTCGTCGGCTCCTCGAGCCAGGTGAGGTCGAACGGCTGCAGCGCACGGGCGGCCCGGATCGCCTCGTCGACGCCCCACTTCATGTTGGCATCGGCCATCAGCGGGAAGTCGGCGCCGAGGTGCTCGCGCATCGCGCGCACCCGCGCCACGTCCTCGGAGAGCTTCCTGCGCCCGAGTTTCATCTTGATGGCGCGAAAGCCCTTGCCGAGGTTGCCGTCGGTCTGGCGCAGCAGCGCGTCGAGGGGAAGATCGAGGTCGATGCCGCCGGCGTAGCAAGGGACGCGGGGGTCGAAGCCGCCGAGGAAGTTCCACAGCGGCAGCCCGGCCCGGCGGCTCTTCAGGTCCCAGAGCGCCATGTCGAAGGCGGAGAGCGCGAGCACCGTCGGTCCGCCGCGGCCGCCGTAGTGGAGCGCCCACCAGGCCTTGAGCCACAGGCGCTCGATGTGGTCGGCCTCCTCGCCGGCCATGATCTCGACGAGCTCGCGCCGCAGCACCGCGTCGACGGCGCCGCCGTTGCGCCCGACCGTGTAGGTGTAGCCGACGCCCTCGGCGCCGTCGGCGTCGCGGACCCGCACCGTGTTGAGCTCGAAGGCGCTCATCTCGCCATGGGTCGAGTCGGTCAGCACCTCCGGCAGCGGGATGCGGAAGAAGCCGGGTTCGATCGAGCGGATGGCGGGCATGGCGATCCTCGTGAGGGCGCGCCGTCCTAGCACAAACGCGCTACCCGAAAACTACGCTTCCGGCAGGCGCGGTTTTCGGCTTTGATCGCCGCCGGCCGGACTATCCTGGGCCTAAGAGGGCTCCTCCCATGACCTTGTTTGTGAGAATGGCGGTCGGCATCGCGCTGACCCTCGCCGCCGCGTCGGCGCAGGGGCAGGACCTCATCGTCGAGAAGAAGACCTTCGAGCTGCCGACTTACACGACGGCCGGCGGCGCGACGATCAAAGGGGTGAAGGTCGGATGGGAGGCCTACGGCCAGCTCAACGCCGACCGCTCGAACGCGATCCTCGTCACGCATTTCTTCTCGGGCACGAGCCACGCCGCCGGCAAGTATAAGCCCGAGGACCGGGCGCCCGGCTATTGGGACCCGATCATCGGTCCCGGCAAGGCGATCGATACGAACCGCTATTTCGTCATCTCGTCGGATACGCTGGTCAATCTCAGCCCGAAGGACCCGAACGTCGTCACGACTGGGCCGGCCACGATCGACCCGGCGACCGGGAAGCCCTACGGCTTGAGCTTCCCGGTGGTTTCGATCCGCGATTTCGTCAATGTTCAGAAGGCGCTTCTCGACAGCCTCGGCATTCGCAAGCTCAAGGCGGTGGTCGGCGCTTCGATGGGAGCGCTCCAGGCTTATGAGTGGGCGGTCGCCTACCCCGAGATGGTCGACAGGATCGTACCGGTCATCGGGGCCGCGGGCGGGGATGCCTATCTCGGCGCCTGGGTCGAGGTCTGGGGCGCGCCGATCCGCCTCGATCCGAAGTGGAAGGGTGGCGCCTACGACCCGCAAGACCCGCCGAAGGAGGGCCTCGCGGCGGCCCTGAAGGTCGTGACCCTGCATGCCCAAGGGCCCGAATGGGCGGCAAAGAACTTCGGCAGGTCGCCGGCCGAGGAAGGCAAGAATCCCGCTGCCGCGCTCCAGAACCGGTTCAAGCTCGAAGCCGCCCTGGATGCGGCGAGCGCGGCCCGGGCCGGCGTCGCCGATGCCAACCACATGCTCTACCTCGTGCGCGCAAACCAGCTCGCCGCCGCCGACCCGACGAAGATCAAGGCGCCGGCGCTGATCGTCTACACGCCGACCGACCAGGTCTTCCGCCAGGAATGGATCGAGCGCACCGCGGCGGCGATCAAGGCCAACGGCACGCCGGTCGAGACGGTCGAGATCACCGGACCGAACGGCCACCTCAACGGCGTCCTCCACATCGCGCAGGCCGGCGCGAAGATCGCGGAGTTCCTGGCCAAGTAGCGCGGTTGCGCGGTTCCGCCGGTTCGTGTCGATACCCGCTTGCGGAACCGGCCGCTTCTCCCGTAGGTTCTTGCCCGAACGAGGCGACGCCGAAGGGCCCGGGTAGCAAGGGCGGCGGGCAATCGGGATGGGCGACGGAGAAGGCGATGTCGTTCGACATCGGCAAGTCGCTCCCGGCGTCGCGGCGCCGTGCTCCGGCATTTGCCGCGTCTGCCGCGCTCGTTGTGCTGTTCGCCGGCTACGCCGAGCCGGCCCGGGCGCTCGGCATCTTCGAGTCGCTGTTCGGAATCCGCTCGCAGCGCTTCGAGCCGTCCTACGGATATTACGTGCCGCCGCCGGTGCGCCGCAGGGTGATCGTCAAGCGGCCGCGGCCGAAAATCGAGCTCGCCAGCCTGCCGCCGGTGCGGGAGATGCCCAAGGTGCCGAAGGACCCCGTGGTGCTCTCGGACGCGGAGGTCGTCGCCGGCCTGTTGAAGGATCCGACGCTGCGGCGCGGCGACATCGTCGTGTTCCCGAAGGGTCCCAAGGTCTTCACCGGCGCGCCGGGATCGTCGCACTCGCCGCGCGACTTCGAGGATTTGCGCTCGTCGAGCGCCGTCGCCGACAGCACGCGCCGCGCCGTGCTCGCGCTCACCCGCAAGACGCCGCAGGCGGCAAGTGTCAAGATCGCGGCCTCGCCGCCGCGGGCGCTGCGCCGCGATGGGACACGCCGCGACGGGCCGCGGCTCGTCGGGGACGTCACCGTGACCGGATCGGTACCGGCCGGAACCGGGGCGAGGTAGAACCCCGCGCCCCGGAATCTCACTCGGCCGGCGTCGGCGCCGCTTCGGGTGCGATCATCTTTCGATAGAGATGCCAGCTCGCATGGCCGAGCACCGGCATCGCCACCGCGAGGCCGACGAGGAGCGGCGCCGAGCCGACCATCAGGGCGGCGGCGATGATCAGCGCCCAGAAGAACATCGTCCTCGGGTTCATCAGCACCGTCTGGACCGAGGTCTGGACCGCCACCGCAGCGCCGACATCGCGCTCGAGGAGCAGCGGAAACGAGATCACGCTGATGCTGAACACCACGGCGGCGAAGACGAAGCCGATCAGGTGCCCGAGGATGATCAGCGTCCAGCCGCGCGAGGTGGTCAGGACGTCCTTCACGAAGCCGGTGTAGGAGTCGGGCGCCATCGGGCCGTAGAGCCACTCGTAGAGCCCTTGGGCGGTCGCGAGCCATGCCCCGAAGATCACCATCAGCACGACGCCGAGCGCGAGGATCGCCGGCAGCTGCGGCGAGCGCAGCACGTCGAAGGCGTGCTCCCACGAGGTATCGAGGCCGAGCTCGCGCCGACGGCTGAGCTCGTAGAGCCCGATCGCCGCAAGCGGCCCGAGCAGCGCGAAGCCCGATACCAGCGGGAAAAGCAGCGGCAGGGCGTTATTCGAGAAGGTCAGGCCGGCGAGGACGATCCCGAAGACGGGATAGATCAGGCCGATGAAGGCAAGATGCGTCGGCATCGCCTTGAAGTCGTCAAACCCCTTGGCCAGCGCCTCCTTCAGCTCCGCGGCCCCGATATCGCGGACGATGACCGGGTGGGCCGTGGTCTCGTCCGGGCCGGCAATTACGTGAAAATTCGCCATGGGTGTCCCTCCCGAGGCTGGGCTCGAGCCGGGTCACGAGGTCACGGTGGCGCCGCCGTCAAGGCGGTTGGTCACGCGGGAACCCGCGACCTGCACTCCGTCCTGCACTCTGTCGGGATTTATACCGCCCCGCAGGGCGCTTGTCGCCCCCGCCGGGGCCAGCAGGCGCGAAATGGCGGTGCGAATCGCCCGCTCGGCCTACGCGGCGGCGCTCGTCGTCAGCCCGATCCGGAAGCTCGCCTCGGTCTTGGCCCTGACCTCGTCGACCGAGACGCCGTCGGCGAGCTCGATCAGATCCATCCCGCCGCCACCCTTCTTGTCGATGCGGAAAACGCCGAGATCGGTGATCACCATGTCGACCACCCCCTGCCCGGTGAGCGGCAGGTTGCAGCGGTGAAGGAGCTTCGGCTCCTCCGACCCGTCCTTGCCCTTGGCGGTGTGCTCCATCACGACGACGACCTTCTTGACCCCGGCGACGAGGTCCATCGCGCCGCCCATGCCCTTCACCATCTTGCCCGGGATCATCCAATTGGCGAGGTCGCCGTTCTCGGCCACCTGCATGGCGCCGAGGATCGACAGGTCGATATGCCCGCCGCGGATCATTCCGAACGAATCGGCGCTCGAGAAGAAGCTCGTCGTCGGCAGCTCGGTGATGGTCTGCTTGCCGGCATTGATGAGATCGGGATCCTCGTCGCCCTCGTAGGGAAACGGCCCCATGCCGAGCATGCCGTTCTCGCTTTGCAGCTGCACGTTCACCCCCGCCGGGATGTAGTTCGAAACCAGCGTCGGGATGCCGATGCCGAGATTGACGTAGTAGCCGTCCTGCAGCTCCCGGGCGGCGCGGGCCGCCATCTGTTCGCGGGTCCAAGCCATTTTGAGTTTCTCCTCAGGCCGCCTGCCGCGGGCGGGTGGTGCGCTGCTCGATGCGCTTCTCGACGCTCGGCACGTGGATGATCCGTTTGATGAAGATGCCCGGCGTCACGATGTGGTCCGGGTCGATCTCTCCCGGCTCGACCAGGTTCTCGACCTGGGCGACGGCCACCGGCGCGGCGGTCGCCATCATCGGGTTGAAGTTGCGGGCGGTCTTCCGGTAGACGAGGTTGCCTTCGGTGTCGCCCTTCCAGGCGTGCACGACGGAAAGGTCGGCGAAGAGACCTCGCTCCATGACGTAGGTCGCGTCGTCGAACTCGCGCAATTCCTTGCCTTCGGCGACCAAGGTCCCGACCCCGGTCTTGGTGTAGAAGGCCGGAATGCCGGCGCCGCCGGCGCGGATGCGCTCGGCGAGCGTGCCTTGCGGGTTGAACTCGATCTCGAGCTCGTTTGCGAGATACTGCTTGGCGAAGGTCTTGTTCTCGCCGACGTAGGAGCTGATCATCTTCTTGACCTGCCGCGTCTCGAGCAGGATCCCGAGGCCGACGCCGTCGATGCCGGCGTTGTTGGAGATGATCGTCAGGCCCTTGACGCCGGCATCGCGGATGGCCTCGATCAGGACGCCCGGTATGCCGCACAGCCCGAAGCCGCCGGCCATGATCGTCATGTCGTCGCGAAGGAGACCGGCAAGGGCAGCCTTGCCGTCCGGATAGACCTTCTTCATCTCATCTCCTTGGACGCCGGCGCGCCATCCTCCGGCAAATGTTCGGACGGAGCCCTGAACGCTTGGGTCTAGCCATAGCGCCAGCCAATGGGAAGTCCCCCGCGTGTAAACCGTGGCCGTATTGCCACAGGGTGCGGTTTCCAGGGCTCGGGTTGCATCCAGCCGCAAAACGGCCCCACGGCAAAGCTTGACCGGCGCGCATGCCGCATATGAGAATGAACGTTCATTCTCATGCATCTGGATAGCCCCTTGGCCGCCCTTCAGCCCGATCGCCCGTTCGACGACGAAGCCCAGACCGAGCGTCGCGCCCGCATCCTCGACGCAGCCGAGCGCTGCTTCGTGCGCTCGGGCTTCCATCGCACCACCATGCAGGACGTCGCCGCCGAGGCGAAGATGAGCCCCGGCAACCTCTATCGCTACTTTCCCTCGAAAGACGCGATCGCGGGCGGCCTCGCCGAGCGCGACCGCGCCGAGGTGGCGGAAGACTTCAACGCCCTCGCCGGCACCGAGGATTTCATCGACAGCTTCGCCCGCCTCGGCCGCAAGCATTTCGAGGAGAAGCCGCGCGAGAAGGCGATCCTTTGCCTCGAGATCTGGGCCGAGGCGACCCGCAATCCGGCCTTCGCGGCGATGACCAGCGCCTTCGAATGCGACATTCACGGACGGATGGAGGCACTCTTCCGGCAGGCGCAGGAAAGGGGCCTCGTCGCTCCGGACGTCGATGCGCGCTCGCTCGCGACCCTCGTCTCGACGCTCGCCGACGGGCTCTTCGTGCGTCGCGCGATCCTGCCGAGCTTCGCGCCGGAGACTGAGATCGCGTCCGTGATGGCGGTGATCGAGGCGGCCTTCGCCGGCCGGATCGGCC
>DAINQO010000006.1:0-49349 GCA_036742625.1 Microvirga sp. | reverse complement strand
GGTTCTCGAACCCGCCCGAGCTCGTCGTCGCGATCGAGGGCGAGGCGGCCGAGCGCCTGGTGCCGCGGGTGCGCGCCGCCGTCGCCGGCTACCCTTACGGCGAGTGGGGCCGCTACCGCGCCTGGCCGGGGCCGAACTCGAACACGTTCGTCGCCCACGTCATGCGCGAGGTGCCGGAGCTGTCGGCAGTGCTGCCGCCGACCGCGCTCGGCAAGGACTGGCACCCGAGCGGCAGCCTCTTAGGCTGGACCCCGAGTCGCACCGGCATCGAGCTGTCGCTCGGCGGCGTCCTCGGCGTCGCCGTCGGCTGGGTCGAGGGCATCGAGATCAACTTCCTCGGCCTCGTCGCCGGCCTCGACCTGCGCCGCCCGGCGCTGAAGCTCCCCGGCTGGGGGCGGATCGGCGTCGGCGCCTGAGGCCCGACCCGCCCGCGCCGGCTCACAGCTAGAGCGGGATGATTTTTCTTCGAGTCGTCATCCCGCTCTAGCTCTTTGTTCGAGCATGATCTTTTCCGAAAACCGGTCGCCACTTTTCGGGATCATGCTTTTAGACGATCTCGGCCGCGAAAGCCGCCGTCTCGCCTGCATTGAGATTGGTCAGCGTGCCGGCGCCGTTCGTCGTCTTGACATGCGCCTGCAGATTCACGGCGAAGGCGCATTTCTTGAGCGGGACTGGCGTGGCGTCGAGCAGGTCGGCCAAGGTCTTCGAAACGCTCGGTTGCGGCGGGCCTGCCTCGCCGACCTCGAGGCCGGGCGTGTTCGCGACCTGCCAGGAGGGCCCGTTCAGGCCGCGCGTCAGGATCAGCGAATGGTCGTGCAGGAAGGAGGGCGTGCCGGGTTGCGGATGATAGGCCCGGTAGCGGATCTCGACGTTGTCGCCGGTCCCACCCTCGAGGAACTGGCACTGCTCCGAGCTCGCCACGCCGTTGAGCTGGATGTCGACGATGTCGGCGACCGCCTGGCGATTGTCCCACCACATCATGTGCGTCAGCGCCGCGAACGGCACCGCGATCGTGCTCGCCGGCACGTTCCAGCGCCGGAACGTGAATCCGGCACCGACACCGGCCTCCGCGGCCGGCGCCGCAAGCGGCTTCAGGCGGGCGCCGGCGGCGTTGAACACCTCGATCATCACGAGATAGCGGCCGTCGGCGAGGCCGCTCGTCGAGGTGACGCCGTGATACTGGCCGTCCTGCCATTCCTCGTTCGCGCCGAGCGGGGCGCCGGTGTCGTACGGGATCATCGACAAGCCGCTTTCCGGTCCGACCGTGTGCGGGCCGAGCGCGATGGAGCCTGGCTTCGCGGTGTTGAGCTTCCAGGTGCTCCAGATCATCGGCGGAAGCGGGGTCCAAGACCCGGTGGGATTGCCCGATGCGTCGGACCTCGCGACCTGGATGCGGTAGTAGATCGCCCCGACCGGCCGCATCGATTCGGTGAAGTGGTACTGGAGGGCGACGTCGCCGCCGAGATTGCGATTCAGCAGTTGCCCGACGGCGTCGTTCGGATTGGCAACCGGATTGAGCAGGCCCGAGTTGTAGGCCGGCGCGGCGACCGACTGGAACGAGGTCTGCGACGGCGTCGAAAGGAGATGAGAAGGGGTCGCGCCGATATCCTCAAGGACCACGAACGGGCCCTCGCCGGGCACGTCCGACTCCCGGCAGCCGACGGCCCTGAAATGGTAGCTCGTCAGCGTCGGCTGCGCCGAGCCGCTGAACCATTGGTTCGCGGCGACGCCGTTGTAGATCGTCACCAGGACGCCGCCGATCGGCTGCCGGACAATGTAGGCGAACTCCTCATGGCAATACGGCACCAGGATTGTCGGGTACTCCTGCCAACAGACGCTGAATGCGCCGCCGTCCTGGACAAAGCCCTGCCCGACCTTCTTCGGCGCGCCGCAATGACACCAGAAGAACGGATAGCGCAGCAGGAACTCCCGCCGCAGCTCCGCCGAGAGGCGCTTCGGCAAAGCCTTGGCTTGAAGGCGCGCGACCTTCGCCTCGTCGACCGCTCCCCCGGTCAGCACGAGACGCTGGAGCTCGATCGGCGCGGGATCCGGGCCCGGGCGCGGCCCGATCGGGCCGATGGGGTCGCTCGGATCGAGCGGGTCCTCCGGAGGAGGGAACGGGAAATCGGGGTTGATCTCGACCGGCAGGTCGGGGTCGACGATGATCGGCGGCTCGCAGCAGCAAATCCGCTTGTAGACCTCGACCGTGCCGAAGCAGATCGGCGAGCAGGGCAGGAACGGATACGGCACCAGCGGTCGGAATTTCACCAGCTTGCGCACCTCGGGCAGCCGCGCCAGCTGCCGACTGACCAGGAGGTCGTCGAGGACGTACGGGAACGGGAAGCAGCGTCTGACATGGCCGCTGACGCAGCGCCGGAGCAGGTGCCACCGTTGCCAGACGCCGGCGGCGATCGCCAGTTCCTGGCCGGCGCCCGTCAACTTCCGGAACTCGGCCCCCGGCAGCGCAAAGAACTTGCGGCGCTCGTCGGGCTTCGCCTCGGCTGGCCCGATGAGGATCCGCTCGGCGCGCTCCGAAGACGCCGCCTCGAGGGGGAACGAGCCGTCGTCGCCGACCGCGACGGAGGCGAGAACCTTGCCGGTGTCGTCGAGGGCGTGCACCGCGAGCTGCGGCCGCTCGCCGCCTTGCGCCAAACCGTCAAGAACAATTCGTCCCCGCTGCGCGGGCGACTGAGGAGTCTTCGCCATGATGGCCTCCTGAAATAAAGGCTGCGTCGCGTAAGAAACCAATGATGAAGCGCGTTTCGATGTGCAGACGGGTCCGGCGCTCTGGCGCGAATACGCTCATGAGCCGCGCGTCACCTCGCCAGCGGCCGTCGTCGACGAGCTTCCGGGCAACCGGGATGATCGGCGAAGCAAACGCGTGGCGCGACCATCGCCGGAACGCAGGGCGCAAGGCGCACGAGGCACCTCCTGGAACGCTCTCGGCCGGACCAATATGCGACCGCCAGCGGCGGTCTTCCGCCCGCATTGCAAGCGGGCCAAACTTGTACGATTCAGATTGTGTGCATTACGATCATATTACGAAACATACGCTACACTACTTCCCTACAAGTAAACTACCCGTTCTCAACTTGGGTGACAAGGGAATAAGCTGATGCCCGGCGCGGGCGACCGCAACGGCCGTTGAGAACGGGCGCTCCGCCCTCGACGGCCGCGCCCCGACCGGTCACAACTTCCGCCATGACCCGCCCCAAGACCGAGGTCGACCTCGACAAGCTGCTTTCCGGCGACCGCGCCGCGCTGGCGCGCGCCATCACGCTCGTCGAATCGAAGCGCGCCGATCACCGCGCCGCGGCGCGGCGCCTCCTCGAGGCGGCGATGCCGGCGGCCGGCAGGGCGGTGCGGGTCGGCATCACCGGCGTGCCCGGCGTCGGCAAGTCGACGCTGATCGACGCGCTCGGATCGAACCTCACGGCCGCGGGACGCCGCGTCGCGGTGCTCGCCGTCGACCCGAGCTCGACCCGCAGCGGCGGCTCGATCCTCGGCGACAAGACCCGCATGGCGCGGCTCTCCGCCGACCCGAACGCCTTCATCCGGCCGTCGCCGACCTCCGGCACGCTCGGCGGCGTCGCCGCGAAGACGCGCGAGACGATGCTGCTCTGCGAGGCCGCCGGCTTCGACGTCGTGCTGGTCGAGACCGTCGGCGCCGGCCAGTCCGAGACCGCCGTCGCCGACCTCACCGACTTCTTCCTGGTGCTGATGCTGCCCGGCGCCGGCGACGCGCTGCAGGGCATCAAGAAGGGCGTGCTCGAGCTCGCCGACATGATCGCCGTCAACAAGGCCGACGGCGACAACGCGCCGCGCGCCTCGGCGGCCGCCGCCGAATACCGCGCCGCGCTGCAGATCCTGACCCCGGCCTCGCCGACCTGGTCGCCGCCGGTCGTGACGGTCTCGGGGCTTTTGAACGAGGGGCTCGATGCGCTGTGGGGAAAGGTGCTCGACCATCGCGCGAGGCTGACGGCCACCGGCGAGATCGAGCGCAAGCGCCGCGACCAGGACGGCAAATGGATGTGGGCGCTCGTCGACGAGCGCCTGCGCGCGCGGCTCGCCGGCGAGCCCGCCCACCGCGAGCGGATGCGCCGGATCGAGCAGGCGGTCGCCAAGGGCGCGATGTCGCCCGCCGCCGGCGCCGACGAGATCGCAGCGCTCTTGGCGCTATGATCGCGGCGCTGTGATGCGCGGCCCGGCGGATTTACGATCCGCCGGAGTCTCAAGATGCTGTCAGAGGCGGCCCATGAGCAGCAGGATGATGACGACGATCAGGATCACCCCGACGATTCCGCTCGGGCCATAGCCCCATCCGCGGCTGTAGCCCCAGTTCGGGATGGCGCCGATCAGCAACAGGATCAGGATGATGAGGAGAATGGTGCCAAGTGTCATCGTAGGCTCTCCCAGCCGTGATTTCCCGCCGCGAAGCATCGTTCGTGTTCGCCGACGCGGAAACATAACTTGGCAGTTAGGCGGTAAGTTCCCGACGGCGGAGAGCCCGGACCCTTGAAACCTCGCCTTCTCGTCACCGGTTTCGGCCGCTTCCCAGGCGTATCGGTCAACCCGAGCGCCGAGGTCGCCCGCCGCGTCGCGGCCTCGCCGCGCTGGCGGCGCCTCGGGATCGAGGCCGAGGCGCTCGTCATGCCGACCGCCTACGCCGCGATCGAAGCCGTGCTGGCGCCGGCGCTTGCCGGCGGCTTCGACGCCGTGCTGATGATCGGCGTCGCCGGGCGCGCGCGCCATGTCCGCGTCGAGCGCCGGGCCGCAAACCGCGCGAGCCTCCTTTCGCCCGACGTCGAGCGGCGCCGCCGCACCGCCCCGGCGCTGGCGCCGGGCCCGTCGCACCGGGCGAGCCGCGCCGGCGCGACCGCGGCGCTGGCGCGGCTGCGGCGCGCCGGCCTGCCCTGCCGCCTCTCCCAGGATGCCGGGCGCTACCTCTGCAACGCGTCCTATTTCGCCGCGCTCGCGGCGCCGATGCCGGTGCTGTTCCTGCACATCCCGCGGCCGCCGCGACAGCGGCGCCGCCGGCCCGGCGCGAAGCCGGCCCGGCTCGGCTGGCACGAGCGGCTCGCCGCGGCCTTCGCCGACGTTGCCGTCGACCTCCTCGGCGCCGCCCGCCGAGACTCTTGACGTTCGCACGCGATCGCGCCCGACCTGTCCGGTGGCCATTCCCCTCCTCTCCCTCCGCGGCCTCGACGTCCGCTTCCGCACCGGCGACGGGGTGCTGCATGCCGTGAAAGGCCTCGACCTCGACGTCGCCCCCGGCGAGACGGTCGCGATCGTCGGCGAATCCGGCTCCGGCAAAAGCCAGACGGCGCACGCCGTCATGGGGCTGCTTTCCGCCAACGGCTGGGCCGAAGGCTCGGTGCGCTACCGCGGCACGGAGCTCATCGGCCTCGCGCCGGCGGCGCTGAACCGCATCCGCGGCGCCAAGCTCGCGATGATCTTCCAGGAGCCGATGACCTCGCTCGATCCGCTCTACCGGATCGGCGACCAGATCGCGCTGCCGCTGATCGCCCATCGCGGCCTGTCGCGGCGGCAGGCGCGGGTCCGGGCGGTCGAGCTCCTCGATCTCGTGCGCATCGCCGACCCGGAGCGGCGCCTGTCGTCCTACCCGCACGAGCTCTCGGGCGGCCAGCGCCAGCGCGTCATGATCGCCATGGCGATCGCCAACGACCCCGACCTCCTCATCGCCGACGAGCCGACGACGGCGCTCGACGTCACGGTCCAGGCGCGCATCCTCGAGCTTCTCGCCGACCTCAAGTCGCGGCTCGGCATGGCGATGGTGTTCATCACCCACGACCTCGGCATCGTGCGGCGCCTCGCCTCCCGCACCTACGTCATGCGCGACGGCGAGATGATCGAGAGCGGCGAGACGCCTGAGATCTTCGCGCGCCCGCGCCATGCCGGCACGCGCCGGCTGATCGAGGCCGAGCCGCGCGGCCGCAAGACGCCGCCGGCGGCCGACGCGCCGGTGGTGCTCGAGGCCCGCGACATGCGCGTGACCTTCGCGCTGCGCGGCGGGCTGCTTACGCGCGGCCGGCACGCGATCCGCGCCGTCGACGGCGTCGATCTGACGGTCCGGGCCGGCGAGACCGTCGGCGTCGTCGGCGAATCCGGCTCCGGCAAGTCGACGCTCGGGCGCGCGGTCCTGAAGCTCGTCCCGGCGGCCGGGCAAGGAGCTTCGATTTTGCGCTTCGAGGACCGCAACCTCGCGCCCCTCGACCGCGCCGCGATGCGGCCCTTGCGGCGCAGGCTCCAGATCGTCTTCCAGGACCCCTACGGCTCGCTGTCGCCGCGCATGACGGCGGGCGAGATCGTCACCGAGGGCCTCCTCGTCCACGAGCCGGCGATCTCGCGGAAGGAGCGCGACCGGCGCGCCGCGCAGGCCTTCGCGGAGGTGCGGCTCGACCCTTCAGGGCGCAACCGCTTCCCGCACGAGTTCTCGGGCGGCCAGCGCCAGCGCATCGCGATCGCGCGGGCGATGATCCTGCACCCGCGGCTCGTCGTCCTCGACGAACCGACCTCGGCGCTCGACCGCTCGGTCCAGAAGGACATCGTCGAGCTCCTGCGCGACCTGCAAGCAGCGCACGGGCTCGCCTATGTCTTCATCAGCCACGATCTCGCCGTCGTGCGCGCCGTCTCCGACCGGATCCTGGTCATGAAGGACGGCCGCGTCGTCGAATCGGGGCCGGCGGAGCGGATCCTCGAAGCGCCGGGCGAGCCCTACACGCGCGAGCTCGTCGCCGCGGCCTTCCTCGGGGGCGCGGAACGCGGCGCCACCGTCTGCGGTTGATCTTGCGCGATGTCGAAGCCTCTGTCCGCCTATAACGCCAAGCGCGACTTCCGGCAGACCGCCGAGCCGCGCGGCAAGCGCGCCGCCGGCGCCGGCAACAGCTTCGTCGTCCAGAAGCACGCCGCGAGCCGCCTCCATTACGATTTCCGCCTCGAGCTCGACGGCGTGCTCAAGAGCTGGGCGGTCGCCAAGGGTCCGAGCCTCGTCGCCGGCGAGAAGCGGCTTGCCGTCCATGTCGAGGACCACCCGCTCGATTACGGCGGCTTCGAGGGCACGATCCCGAAGGGGCAATACGGCGGCGGCACGGTCATGCTCTGGGACCGCGGCAGCTGGGAGCCCGAGGGCGATCCGGGCAAGGACTACGGCAAAGGCCGCCTCACCTTCCGGCTCGACGGCGAGAAGCTCCACGGCCGCTGGCACCTCGTGCGCATGCGCAGCCGCGCCGGCGAGCGCAACGAGCAATGGCTGCTGATCAAGTCGGACGACGAATGGGCGCGCGCCGAAGACGAGCCCGACCTTCTCGACGAGGCGCCGCGCTCGGTCGCGACCGGACGCAGCCTGGATGAGATCGCCGCCGGCGCCGGAAGCGGCCCGAACGTCTGGCAGAGCAACCGCGCCGGAGCCGAGGACGCCGCGGCAACGCCGAGGCCGGGACGGGCAAGGCCCGAGCGGCGTCCTCCGGCGCCGGCGCGCAAGGCCGCCAAGGCCGGGCCGCGGAAGACCGCAAAGGCCGCGCCGCGGAAGGCGGCGCGCAAAGCCCGAAAGGCGCCGGCAGGTCGTTGAGCGTCAGGCGGTCTCGCCGGCGAGGCGGCGCCGGGCGCGTTCGGGCCCGATCAGCGGCAGAAGCTGCGCGAGCTCGGGGCCGTGATCGAGGCCGGTGAGCGCGAGGCGCAGCGGCATGAACAGCGCCCGGCCCTTGGCGCCGGTCGCGGCCTTGACGGCGTCCGTCCAGCGCTTCCAGGTCGAAGCGTCCCAGGGCGAAGCCGGCAGCGCCTCGGCCGCCTTGGCGACGAGCCCCAAGTCTTCGATCACCGGCTGCACCGGTCCCGCAACGACGGCCCACCACTGCACCGCATCGGCGACTCGCGTGAGGTTCGTGCGCACGGCGAGCCAGAACGCCTCGCCGCCGCCGACCGCGAGCGCCGCGAGACGATCCTTGACCTCGTCGAAGGCGAGGTCGTGGACGAGCCGCGCGTTCAGATGCTCGAGCTCGGCCTCGTCGAACTTCGCCGGGGCGCGCGAGATATGCGCGAAGTCGATAAGGCGCGCGAGCTCGTCGAGCGTCGCGACCGGCCGCACCGCCTCGGCCGAGCCGACGAGCACGGCGAGCGACGCCGCCGCCTGCGGCTCGAGCCCGCCCTCGCGCAGGCCCTTCAGCGACAGGTGGCCGAGGCGCTTCGACAGCCCCTCGCCGCTCGCCGTCGTCAGGAGGTTGTGGTGCGCGAAGGCCGGCGCGGCGCCGGCGAGCGCCTCGAAGATCTGGATCTGCACGCCGGTGTTGGTGACGTGGTCCTCGCCGCGGATCACATGCGTGATCTTGAGCGCGATGTCGTCGACGACCGACGGCAGCGTGTACAGATAGCTGCCGTCGGCGCGCACCAGCACCGGGTCCGAGAGCGAGCCGCAGTCGACGTGCGACGCGCCGCGGACCAGGTCGGACCACGCCACGGTGCGGTGGTCGAGGCGGAAGCGCCAATGCGGGCGCCGCCCCTCAGCCTCGAGCGCCGCCTTCTCCTCCGGCGTGAGGCGCAGCGCGGCGCGGTCGTAGACCGGCGGCAGGCCGCGGGCGAGCTGGCGCTTGCGCCGGAACTCCAATTCCTCCGGCGTCTCGTAGGCCGCATAGAGCCGGCCCATCGCCTTCAGCCGCTCGGCCGCGTCCGCGTAGAGCGCGAAGCGGTCGGACTGGCGCACCACGCGGTCCGGCGGGATGCCGAGCCACGCGAGATCCGCCTCGATCGCCGCCGCGAACTCCGGCTTCGAGCGCTCGAGGTCGGTGTCGTCGAAACGCAGCACGAAGGTGCCGCCCTCGCGCCGCGCGAACAGCGCGTTCAAGAGCGCGGTGCGGGCGTTGCCGATGTGCAGGAGCCCCGTCGGCGAGGGGGCGAAGCGGACGACAGGGACCATGGCGGCGTTGTAGCCTGTTCGAGGAGCGGTGCAACGAATGGGTTCGATGTGTCGAAAGCGCGGGACGAGAAGATCAAGCTAAGGGCCAACGCGCTGAATGCGGCGGCCGGTTCCAGCTTTACCGTTGGGGTCATCGGGCCGCTCGTCGCCGTGTTCATCAACCTCGGCGATGTGGCAACGAAAGTGTCCATGACGGTGCTGATCGTGAACGCCGCAATTTGGCTTTCCGCCGCCGTGGGCCTACATTTGCTGGGAAGCAAGGTACTCGATAGGCTCGACCAATGAACGATCTCTTGAGACCGGAAGTTCTGTTCGTCTCGGTGATCCTGCCGATCTCTATCGTGATCGGGGCGTCGATTCTCGTCTGGTTCCACAACCGCTGGGTCGATCGGGACATCGCCCGCGAGCGGGCCGAGAAGCAGAAGCTCGAAGCGCGCCAATCGCATTGACCCCCGCCCGGAAGCAATCGGACAAGCTCGACCAATGACGCTCGAAATTGTTTTCGTCACGCTCGTCTTACCGGCCCTCGTTGTTCTTGGGGCATGGGTCGCGACTAAGCTTCACGACCGCGATCTAAAAAAGACATACGGGCGCTGAACGACGACAGTCGTCGCCCTCGCGGACGCGCGCAGGGCGGATTCTCCCGACATTGACCAGCACCCCGACGGGTGGTCTCCTGTCGCCTGAGCCGGCGCGCCGGACGCCGGAAGCGAGGAGGCGCTCATGACGATGCGATCTAAGAAGTTGCTGGTCCTGTCCGCCATGGTGTCAGCGGGAGCGCTCCTCGCGTTGCCGGCCGTCACGGCCGGAGCGGCCGAAGGCCCGAGTGCCGACGTCATCGCCGGAATGTCGCGCGAGCGCCTGGCGCGGATCGGCCCGGCGATGAAGCGCGAGGTCGAGCGCGGCATGTTCCCGGGCGCCGTGACGCTGATCGCCCGCAAGGGCCAGATCGTCCATCAGGAGGCGCATGGCTTCCTCGACGCCGCGAAGACGAAGCCCATGACGGCCGATGCCGTCTTCATGCTCGCCTCGATGACGAAGCCGATCACCTCGGTCGCGACGATGTCGATGGTCGAGGAGGGATTGCTCAAGCTGAGCGACCCGGTGTCGAACTGGCTGCCCGAGCTGAAGGACATGAAGGTCGAGGTGCGCCGCGCCGGCGCCGACGGGCAATCGAGCTTCGAGGACGTCAAGGCCGAGCGGCCGATCACCGTGCAGGACCTGCTGCGTCACACCTCCGGCTTCTTCTACGCCGGCAGCGTGCGCTCGCCGCGGCTGAAGGAGATGTACGACAAGGCCAACATCGAAGGCCGCGACGCCGACATCACCGGCGACGAGATGCTGAAGCGGCTCGGCGAGATCCCGCTGGCGCACCAGCCCGGCACCACTTTCGAGTACTCGATCTCGACCGACGTGCTCGGGCTCCTCATCGAGCGCGTCGCCAAGATGCCGGCCGCATCTTCAAGGAGCGCATCTTCGATCCGCTCGGGATGAAGGAAACCGCCTGGTTCGTGCCGCCGGACAAGGTCGCGCGCCTCGCCCAGACGCTCGACAGCGACCCGCAGAAGGAGAGCATGGTCAAGTCCTACCGGATCACTCAGGACCCGACCGGCAAGCAGTACTTCAGGGCGGCGCCGGCCTCGTCTCGACGGTCGCCGACTATCACCGCTTCGCCCAGATGATCGCGAACGGCGGCGAGCTCGACGGCGAGCGCATCCTCTCGACGAAGACCGTCGCCTACATGCTGTCGAACCACACGGTCGGCACGGGCGGCTCGCCGACCGCCTCGACCGGACCGGGCTACGGCTTCGGGCTCGGCTTTGCGGTGCGGCTGCAGGACGGCTTCGCGGTCGCGCCGGGCTCGACCGGGGACGCCATGTGGGCCGGGGCCTGGGGAACGAGCTTCACCGTCGACCCGAAGGAGCAGCTCGTCGCCGTGTTCATGGCGCAGGGGCCGTCGAACCGCGGCCACACCCGCATGCTGTTCAAGAACCTGATCTACGGCGCGATGATCGAGTAGCCGCGGGGTCGATCGCTCCGGGGGCGCGGCTCAGGCCTCGTAGGCTTCGCTCCGCGCCTTCCCGGCCGCCTGCTGCAGCGCCTCGTCCGGCCGGAACGCGACCTGGCCCTGGTCGCGGAAGCGGTTGACGATCGGGTAGCGGCGGTCGCGGCCGAAGTTCTTGCGCGTCACCTTGACGCCCGGCGCCGCCTGCCGGCGCTTGTACTCGGCGAGATAGAGCAGGCGCTCGATCTTCTTCACCGTCTCGAGGTCGTGGCCGCGCGCCACCACCTCGCAGACCCGCATCTCGCGCTCGACGAGGCATTCGAGGATGTCGTCGAGGACATCGTAGGGCGGCAGCGAGTCCTGGTCCTTCTGGTTCTCGCGCAGCTCCGCCGTCGGCGCCTTGGCGATGATGTTCTCCGGGATCGCGACGCCGTCCGGCCCGAGCGCGCCGGCGGGCTTCCAGCGGTTGCGCAACGCCGAGAGCCGGTAGACCTCCATCTTGTAGAGGTCCTTCACCGGGTTGTAGCCGCCGTTCATGTCGCCGTAGAGCGTCGCGTAGCCGACCGACATCTCGGATTTGTTGCCGGTCGTCACCACCATCGGCCCGAACTTGTTCGAGATCGACATCAGGATCGTGCCGCGGGTGCGGGCCTGGAGGTTCTCTTCGGTGATGTCGCGCGCGCGTCCGGAAAACAGCGGCTTGAGCGTCGCCTCGAAGCCTTCGACGGGCTCTGAAATCGGCACGGTGTCGTAGCGGACGCCGAGGCGCTCGGCGCATTCGGCGGCGTCGGAGAGCGACTCGTTCGAGGTGTAGCGGTAGGGCAGCATGACGCAATGGACCCGGTCGGGACCGAGCGCGTCGACCGCGATCGCGGCGCAGAGCGCCGAATCGATGCCGCCGGAAAGCCCGAGCACCACGCCCGGAAAGCGGTTCTTGGCGACATAGTCGCGAAGCCCGAGCACGCAGGCCGCATAGTCGGCCTCGTCGCCTTCCTCGACCAATTCGAGCGGCGCCTCACGGCAGCGCCAGCCCTCGCCGTCCTTCTCCCAGACCGTGAGCGCGACCGCCTCGCGGAACGCCGGCATCTGGCAGGCGAGCGCACCGTCGGCGTTGACGACGAAGGAGGCGCCGTCGAAGACGAGCTCGTCCTGGCCGCAGACCTGGTTGAGATAGACGAGCGGCAGCCCGCTCTCGGTGACGCGGGCGGCGGCGATGTTCATGCGCTCGTCGGTCTTGCCGCGCCAGTACGGCGAGCCGTTCGGGACGAGGAGGATCTCGCCGCCGGTCTCGGTGATGCACTCGACGATCTCGTCGCCCCAGATGTCCTCGCAGACCGGGATGCCGATGCGCACGCCGCGGATCACCACCGGCCCGGGCAGCGGACCCGGCGTGAACACGCGCTTCTCGTCGAAGACGCCGTAATTCGGCAGATCGACCTTGAAGCGCAGCGCCGCGATCTGGCCGCCGTCGAGCAGCGCATAGGCGTTGTAGAGCCCGCCATCCTCGGCCCAGGGCAGCCCGACGAGCACCGCCGGCCCGCCGTCGCCGGTCTCGCGCGCCAGCGCCTCGCACGCTTCGCGGCAGACGTCCTGGAAGGCGGGCTTCAGGACGAGGTCCTCGGGCGGATAGCCGGCGAGGAAGAGCTCGGGGAACATGACCACGTCGGCGCCGAGCCCGGCCGCCTCGGCGCGCGCCTCGCGCACCTTCGCGGCGTTGCCGGCGACGTCGCCGACGGTCGGATTGAGCTGCGCGAGGGCGATGCGGAGGGTCTTTCGGGCGGTCATGGGCCGGGTTTAGCCCGCCCACCGGAGGCCGGCAACGGCGCGGCGCGAAGCTCGGCTATGTCAAGCTTGAGCATGGAACCGCCCGCGGCGACGCACGTTGTTCCGCCGACGAACTGGAGGTTTCACCATGATGAAGGGTGGTCTTCTCTGGCTGATCGGCATTCCGCTGCCGATCATCCTGATCCTGTTCTTCCTCGGCTACCTGCACTGAGGACGGATGTCGCGCCCTTAATGGCGCGCGGAGCGAAAAGGACGGCCCGACGGGCCGTCCTTTTTTATTTTGGCCCTCGGCCTATTCCGCCGCCTCGACCCGCGGCCGCTCGCGCCCCTGGCGCTCGCGCTTGATCAGCTCGGCGGTCAGGAAAGCCACCTCGAGCGCCTGCTCGGCGTTGAGGCGCGGGTCGCAGAAGGTGTGGTAGCGGTCGTGGAGATCGGCGTCGCTCAAGGCGCGCGCGCCGCCGGTGCATTCGGTGACGGGCTTGCCGGTCATCTCGAGATGCAGGCCGCCGGCATGCGTGCCCTCCGCCTGGTGGACGGAGAAGAAGTTGCGGATCTCCTGCATGATCGCCTCGAACGGCCGCGTCTTGTAGCCGGAGCCGGCCTTGATGGTGTTGCCGTGCATCGGGTCGCAAGACCAGACGACGGCGCGGCCTTCGCGCTTCACCGCGCGCACGAGGGTCGGCAGCTTGTCGAACACCTTGTCGGCGCCGAAGCGGCCGATGAGGGTGAGGCGTCCCGGCTCGTTCTCGGGGTTGAGGATGTCGATGAGCCGCACGAGCTCGTCGGCGGTGAGCGACGGGCCGCATTTCAGGCCGACGGGGTTCTTGATGCCGCGGAAATACTCGACATGGGCGTGGTCGAGCTGGCGCGTGCGGTCGCCGATCCAGATCAGGTGGCCCGACGTCGCGTACCAGTCGCCCGAGGTCGAATCGACGCGGGTCATCGCCTCCTCGTAGCCGAGCAGCAGCGCCTCGTGGCTGGTGTAGAAATCGGTGATGCGCATCTCCGGATGGGTCTCCGGGTCGATGCCGATGGCGCGCATGAAGTCGAGCGTCTCGGTGATGCGGTCGGCGAGCTCGCGGTATCGTCCCGAGAGCGGCGAATCCTTCACGAAGCCGAGCATCCAGCCATGGACGTTCTCGAGGTTGGCGTAGCCGCCGGTCGCGAAGGCGCGCAGGAGGTTGAGCGTCGCGGCCGATTGCCGGTAGGCCTCGGTCTGGCGGCGCGGATCGGGCGTGCGCGCGTCCGCCGTGAACGCGATGTCGTTGACGATGTCGCCGCGGTAGCTCGGCAGCTCGGTGCCGCCGACCGTCTCGGTCGGCGTCGAGCGCGGCTTCGCGAACTGCCCGGCGATGCGGCCGAGCTTCACCACCGGCGACGAGCCGGCGAAGGTGAGCACCACGGCCATCTGCAGGAAGACGCGGAAGAAGTCGCGGATGTTGTCGGCCGAATGCTCGGCGAAGCTCTCGGCGCAATCGCCGCCCTGGAGCAGGAACGCCTCGCCGGCCGCGACCTTGGCGAGGGCGCGCTTGAGCTTCCGCGCCTCGCCGGCAAAGACCAGCGGCGGAAAGCCGGCGAGCTGGCGCTCGACGCCCTTCAGCGCCGCCGCGTCCGGATAGGTCGGCACCTGCTGGATGGGCTTTGCCCGCCAGCTGTCCGGCGTCCACCGCTCGCTCATCTCAAACTCTCCTGGTCGTCCAGCGCCGTTCTCAAGGTGACGCGCCATTCTGCCCTCGGCAAGGCGCGGCTTATAGCCGAGGATGGCGCGCCATTGCGAGGGAAAAGCCCGTGCGACCTTCAGGCCCGCGTCGCGGAGCCGCGAACTAGCCATCGCACCGGCCGCTGGCTAGGATCGATCTTCACCGCAATCGTGGATTCACGGATGACGCGCAGCTCCATCGTTTCGGCCTTCACCGCCGGCCTGCTCACGATCGCGACGGCGGCCGGCGCGTCCGCCGAGACGCTCGTCGTCTGCACGGAAGCGAGCCCCGATTTCCTCAACCCGCAATTCTCGAACCAGAACACCGCCTATGACGTCTCGACGCAGATCTACGAGCGCCTCGTCGGGGTCGAGCGCGGCGGCTCGAAGCTCGTGCCGAGTCTTGCCGAATCGTGGTCCGACTCGGACGACGGCCTGATCGTCACCTTCAAGCTCCGGCCGGGGGTGAAGTGGCATTCGAACCGGCACTTCACGCCGACGCGCCATCTCAATGCCGACGACGTCGTCTACACCTTCCGGCGGATGATGGACGAGCGCGACCCCTATGCGAAGGTCGGCGGCGTCAATTACCAGTTCTTCGGCACCATCATCCAGCCGACCCTCGAGCGCGTCGAGAAGGTCGACGACCTGACGGTCAGGCTGGTGCTGAAGCGGCCCCAGGCGGCGCTTCTCGGCGCGCTCTCGGTCGATCCGATGTCGATCCTCTCGGCCGAATATGCCGAGGCGATGCTGAAGGCCGGCACGCCCGATCTCACGGTGTCGGCGCCGATCGGGACGGGGCCCTTCGTCCTCGTCAACTACCAGAAGGACGCGACCGTCCGCTTTCGCGCCTTCCCGGATCACTGGGCCAAGGCCGCGGGCCTCTCGGACCGCACCGCGCAGGTGAGCGACCTCGTCTTCGTGATCACGTCGGATGCGAGCGTGCGCTTCGCCAAGGTCAAGTCGGGAGAATGCCAGATCGCCCGCTATCCGAACCCCGGCGATCTCGCAGCACTTCGCGCCGAGCCCAATCTCGAGCTCCTGTCGGGCACGATCGCCGACATGAGCTTCCTCGCCTTCAACAACGAGAAGAAGCCCTTCGACGACCGGCGGGTGCGCGAAGCGCTGGTCTATGCGACGAACATCCCGGCGATCATCGACGGCGTCTATCTCGGCACCGGAAAGCAGACGGCGGCGCAGATTCCGCCGACCCTCTGGGGCCATCACGACGGCCTGAAGCCGCGGCCCTACGATCCCGCCAAGGCCAAGGAGCTTCTCGCCGCGGCAGGGTTCCCGAACGGCTTCAAGACCACGCTCTGGGCGATCCCGGTCGCCCGCGCCTACATGCCGAACGGACGGCGCGCCGCGGAGCTCATCCAGGCCGACTGGGCGAAGGTCGGCGTCGAGGCCCAGATCACCTCGTTCGAATGGGGCGAGTACCTGAAGCGCGCCCGCCAGGGCGAGCATGAGATCGCGATGCTCGGCTACACCTGGGACTACCCCGATCCGAGCCAGATCCTGACCTCGGGCTGGAGCTGCGAGGCGGCGAAGACCGGCAACAACCGCGCCCGCTGGTGCAATCACGAATATTCCGATCTCCTCGCCAAGGCGAACTCGATCTCGGACACGGCGGAGCGCACGAGGCTCTATCGCCGGATGCAGGAGATCTTCCAGGAGGACGTCGGCGGCCTGCTCTTCGCCAACTCGCAGGCCTACACGCCGGTGCGCAAGAACGTCGTCGGCTACAAGATCCACTTCTTCGGCGGCCAGCAGTTCACCGGCGTGTCGTTGAAGTGAGGGGCCGTCCGCCCGGACCGCGCCGATGAGGATCTTCATCTCGGCCGACATCGAGGGGATTGCCGGGGTCGTCTCGCGGGAGCACCAGTTTCCCGAGGGCATCGAGTGGCAATCGGCCCGCCTCTGGATGACCGACAGCGTCGCGGCGGCGGCCGAGGCCGCGTTCGAGGCCGGCGCGATCGAGGTCGTGGTCGCCGACAGCCACGGCCAGGGCCACAACCTCCTCCTCGACCGGCTGCGGCCCGAGATCCAGGTGGTCCGCTCGCACCCGCGCCCGCTGTCGATGATGCAGGGCGTCGAGGCGGGCCGCTACGGGGGCTGCTTCTTCATCGGCTATCACGCCGGCGCCACCAATCCGGGCGGCATCCTGGCGCATACCTTCCGCTCGGCGACGCTGCGCGAGGTCCGGCTCAACGGCGTCTCGGTTCCCGAGGCGACGATCAATGCGGCGCTCGCCGGCCATCACGGGGTGCCGGTCCTGCTCGTCACCGGCGACGATGTCTGCGTCGCCGAGACGAAGGCGATCCTACCGCAGGTCGAGACCGTGACGGTCAAATGGGCGCATAGCCGGCGCTCGGCCCGCACGCTCACGCCCGCCGCCTCCTATCCGCTGATCGCCGAGGGTGCGCGCCGGGCGCTTACCCGGCGCCGCGAGATCGCGCCTTTTACCATTCCGGGACCGATCACGCTCGAGGTCAGCTTCCTTTATCGCCAGCCGGTCGAGTACATCCTCATGCTCGACGGCATCGAGCGGGTCGACGCCTTCACGATCCGCATCGTCCGGGAGGACATCCTGGCGCTCCAGCGCTTTCTGGTGTTCCTCCTCGGCTACAACGCCACCCTGCAGTGGTGACCTGATCCTCGCCTCGCGGCCTTCGCGTCGCTCGGAGCCGCCATGCCGCCGTCCGTCGACCTCCTCGCAGGACGCCGCGCCGTCGTGTTCGACGCCTACGGCACGCTCTTTGACGTGCATGCGGCGGTGGCGCGGCACGCGGCCGCGGTCGGGCCGGATGCGGCGCGGCTGTCGGAGATCTGGCGGGCAAAGCAGCTCGAGTACAGCTGGGTGCTGTCGCTTGCCGGACGCTACGAGCCGTTCTGGACCTTGACCGAGCGGGCGCTCGACCACGCCTTCGCCCGCTGCCCGACGGTCGACCGGGGCTTGCGCGAAGCGCTGCTCGACGCCTATCGCACGCTCGACGCCTTCCCGGACGCCGCCGCGACGCTCGCCGGCCTGCGCGAGCGCGGGTTTCGCACCGGCATCCTCTCGAACGGCAGCCCGGCGATGCTCGCGAGCGCCGTCCGATCGGCGGGTCTCGGGCCGCTCCTCGACGCGGTGCTCTCGGTCGACGCCGCCGGCGTGTTCAAGACGAGCCCGCGCACCTACGCCCTCGTCACCGCGGCGCTCGGCAGCGCCCCGGAGGAGGTGCTGTTCGTCTCATCGAACCGCTGGGACGTTGCCGGCGCCGCCGCCTTTGGGTTTAGCGCGGTGTGGGTCAACCGGGCCGGCCTGCCGGAGGAATATGCGGAGCTGCCGCCCGCCGCGGTCGTCGCCGACCTCTCGGACATCCTCGGCCTTTGAGGCGCCGGCGCGGCTTTCCCCGGCGCCTCAAGCGGGAACCCAAAGCCGCACCGCGCTTTGTCCTTTTCGGAACTGCGAAGCTTGAGCGAGGCCGCCATGTGGCTCTCGAAGACCTTTACGGACGTCGCGACCCACGTCGCGCACGCCTCGGGCCGGCCGTTCACCTTCGTGGCGGCGGTCCTGATCATCCTCGTCTGGGCGATCACCGGGCCGATGTTCGGCTATTCCGACACCTGGCAGCTGATCATCAACACCGGCACCACCATCGTCACCTTCCTGATGGTGTTCCTGATCCAGAACACCCAGAACCGGGACGGGGCGGCGATCCAGGTCAAGCTCGACGAGCTCATCCGCACCTCGGCGGCGCAGAACCTCTACATCGGCATCGAGCGGCTGACCGAGGAGGAGCTCGAGGAGATCCGCAAGCGCTGCGAGGAGCGGGCCAAGGGCTTCATGGCCGAAAAAGCGGCAAAAGCCGCCGACAAGGCGCAGGACAACGCCAACCGCAAAGCCGCCGCTGCCGTCAAGCGCGCGGTGTCGTGACTAGGCGGTTGCACATAACCGCTTACAGCGGAGATGGCCTAGGTCTGCTTTTGCCAGGAGCGGAAGTTGCGGCCGCGCTCCTCTAATGTCCGTTTCGCGCCCATCCCGGTCGCAAAGGCAGGCATTTCGGCTTCCAAAAGCCGACATTGCAGTAGTAGGTCGACAGGTCTGCCGCGTGCCAATAGCAGACCTCACTCGATCACCTCGTCGGCGGTTGTGAGCAGCGTAGGCGGCACAGTGAGGCCGAGTGTTTTGGCGGTCTTGAGATTGATCACCAAATGAAACTTGACCGGCGCCTGGACCGGGAGATCGATCGGCTTTGCGCCGTTGAGGATGCGATCGGCATACATCGCGACGCGCCGATAATTGTCGAGAATGTCATTCGCGTAGGCCATCAGGCCGCCGACTTCAGCGAAGATACGATATGGATAAACGGCCGGGAGAAGATAGCGAGCCGCCAGCGATGTGATCTCCACGCGATGGGTGTTCATGAAGGTATCCGGCATCACGACAAGGCCGCCATTCGGCGCACGAGCCTGTGCTGCTATGGTCGATGTGAACTCAGATGTGTCGCGTACCGGCGCCGTGATCGCCTCCACGTTGAAGTGCGCCGCGGCAGCTTTGAAGGGGTTCAGAAAGTATTCGGCATAAGTCGCCGTGATCGGATTAAACAGGATCAGGACCCGATTGACGTGCGGCGCAACCTCCTTGAGCAGCTCCAACCACTTGCTGACGAACGTCGGCTCCATAGAAACGAAACCGGTGACGTTACCGCCCGGCTGGGAGAAGCTCGCAACGAAGCCGCTACCGACCGGGTCGATGGCCTGAGCAAACACGATGGGGATTGTGCGTGTTTGTTGCATCAGCGCCGTCGTGGTGGGCGTGCTTTGCGTAAGAATGAGTTCGGGCTGCAGCGCGACGAGTTCCTTGGCGTATCCCTGTCTCAACTTCGCATCGCCTGGTGGCGCCCAGCGATAGTCGATCCGGATGTTGCGATCCTCCGTCCATCCCAGCTTCTGAAGCCCCTCGCGGAACGCTGCGATGAAGGCTCGTCCGTCCGGGTCGCTCTCGGCATACGGCATCAGCACGCCCATGCGCCGCACGCGCTCCTGCGAACGCGCGGCGAGCGGTATGGCCGCCGTGCCGCCCAGGGCCACGATAAAGTCGCGCCGCCTCATGTCAGTCCTCAGCCTCGGGAGAGGCATCGTAGCTCAAATTGGCGTTCTGGAAGAGTGCCGGTGGAGTCCGCTTTGGGTCAGACACTGCCGAGCGGAGTGCCAAGGTCAGCGTCCGCTTTGCTGGTTAGCACCCCGGAAGCAGACAGTCCGCTCACGGCCAGAAGCGGACAAGCCGCTTATGAGTACACGACCTCAGGCGCTCAGCGCTTCGGTCGGGCGGATCTCGCCGGTCATGATGCCGTTCCAGTTGTCGAGCCGGCGCCGGGCAATCCCCTGCAGGAACGCGCGCTCCGCGTCGTCGAGCCGGAGGAAGCGCAGGATCACGCTCGCCATGACGACCTCGGCGGCGCGCTTGGCGCCGTCGTCGCATTTCACGGCGACGCCGTAGCCGAGCTCCGGAAGCGCCGCGCAGTGGACGCCCTCGGCGCCGGTCTTGACGAAGACCCGCGCGCCGAGGCGCTCCATGACCCGCGTGTCGAAGCGGCCGCTGCCCGAGACCATGAACGGGTGTGCGGCAACCGCGCCGCGGATCCGCTCGGCCGCCCGCGCGCAGCCCTTCGACAGGCCGATGCCGGCGCCGAACTTCGCAAAGCCGAAGGCGAGCGCCGGCAGCGGCACGGCATAGGTCGGGATCGAGCAGCCGTCGATGCCGCGCGTCTCGGCGGCATGCGAGGCGCCGGTGAGGTCCTCGAGCGCCGCGCCGACCGCGCGCTGCACCGGGTGCTCCGGCCTGACATAGCCTTCCGGGTCGGCGCCGAGGCCGCAGGCGAGGCAGACGAAGCTGGCGTGCTTGCCCGAGCAGTTGTTGTGCAGCGCCGAAGGCTGCCCGCCCGAGGCGGCGAGCGTCCGGGCCGCGTCCTCGCCGAGCGGCCAGTGGGTGCCGCATTCGAGGCAGCTCGGCGGCTGCCCGGCCTTCTTGAGCATCGCGGCGGCGGCGGCGACGTGCTCCGGCTCGCCGGCATGCGAGGCGCAGGCAAGCGCGATCTCGGCCTCCGTCAGCCCGTACTTGTCGGCAAACCCGCCCTCGACAAGCGGCAGGGCCTGCAGCGCCTTGACGGCCGAGCGCGGATAGACGCGGCACTCGACGTCGCCGACGGCCAGCACCGCCGTGCCCTCGGCGTCGACGACCGAGACCGCGCCACGATGGCGCGATTCGACCTCGGCGCCGCGGGTGACCTCGACCAGAACCGGATTGTCCATGACGCCGCCTGTAAAAGAGCGCGGCTTTGTGCGGCGCGGCGCCGGGCCTGTCAAAGGCCGGCTGCGGGACGAGACCCGGAAGACTCGCCGCCCCCGCCGCTTTGGTGCAGCTTGACGGTCAAAGACCGCCTCCGGAGCCGCGATGCCGCCGATCGATTACGAGGCCGAGTACAACAACCGCGCCCGGGTGCCCGAGCATCCGGCGATCATCGAAGGCTGGGCCCGCGATGCCCAGGCCTATCGCGACTTAAACCCGCCGCTGCGGATCGCCTACGGGCCGTCGGAGCGGCAGTTCATCGACCTCTTCCACGCCGGCGAGCCCGACCGCGCCGCCGCGACCGTCGTCTTCATCCATGGCGGCTACTGGCAGAATCTCGCGCCCTCGTTCTTCAGCCATCTGGCGCGCGGGCCGAACGCGCACGGGCTCGACGTCGCGGTCGCCGGCTACGACCTCTGCCCGCAGGTGCGGGTCGGCGAGATCGTCGAACAGCTGCGCGCCGCCTGCCGCGAGCTCGCGCGCTTCGAGAGGCGGCTCGTCGTCGCCGGCCACTCGGCCGGCGGGCACCTCACCGCCTGCATGACCGCGACGAGCTGGCCGGCGGTCGACGAGAAGCTGCCGCGGGATTTCGTCACCGCGGGCTATGCCATCTCGGGCATCTTCGCGCTGCAGCCGCTCGTCCAGACGAGCATCAACACGGCGCTCGGCATGGACGACGCCGAGGCCGAGCTGCAAAGCCCGCTCACCTGGCAGGCGCCGGCGGGCCTTCGCTTCGACGCCGTGGTCGGGGGCGAGGAGAGCCCGGAATATCTGCGCCAGAGCCGGACCATCGCCGAGCGCTGGGGCAGCGCCGGCGTTAACACCCGCTACGAGGCGGTGCCGGGCCAAAACCACTTCACGGTCATCGCGCCGCTCGCCGACCCCGGCTCGGCGATGACGCGCCGCATCGCCGCGCTCGCCCGCGCCTGAGGCTATCCACGGTCGGCGCCGCCATGGCATAGAGGCGGACGCACAGGACCCGGAGCGCGCGATGCAGACCTTCTTCGTCGAGATCAAGTGCAAGCTCGGCAAGACCTATCCGGTGGCCAGCGCGCTCGCCGACCGCGAGATCGCCTCGGAGATCTATTCGACCGCCGGCAACTACGACATCCTGGCCAAGTTCCACGTCGACGACGGCGTCGACATCGGCCATTTCGTCGCCGAGAACGTGCAGACGATCCCCGAGATCCAGGACACCCGCACGATCATCACCTTCAAGGCGTTCTGAGCGACGGCGCCGCGCGCTTGCGCCTGTCCGGCAAAGCGTGTTCGATCCGGGCCAAGAACGCGGGGAACAAGCTCCGCGCCACGAGGAGAACAGGATGAAACCGCTGAGGATGCTTGCGCTTGCCGGGCTGCCGCTGATGCTCGTAGCGCCGGCCGCCGCCCAGGAGCTGAAGATCGGCCTCGCCTCGGAGCCGACCTCGATCGACCCGCACTTCCACAACCTCGGCCCCAACAACGCGCTGCGCCGCCACGTCTTCGAGGGGCTCGTCGGCCAGAACGCCGAGCAGAAGGTCCAGCCCGAGCTCGCGAGCTCCTGGCGCGCCGTCGACGAAACCACCTGGGAGTTCAAGCTGCGGCCGAACGTGAAGTTCTCGAACGGCGCCGAGCTCACCGCTAAGGACGTGATCTACACCTTCTGCCGCGTGCCGACGGTCGAGAACTCGCCCTCGTCCTTCACCTTCGCGGTCCGCGGCTTCACGGCGGTCGAGGCGCCGGACCCGCATACGGTCGTGATCAAGACCGCAAACCCGCTGCCGCTCGTCCCGAACAACCTCGCGACGATCGGCATCCTCTCGGCCAAGGCGAACGGCGGCGAGAACGTCAAGTTCCGCGCCGGCGGCTGCGAAGGGCTCGGCACGCCGCCGAAATCGGTCGACTTCAACGATCCGGCGAAAGCGGTCGGCACCGGCCCCTACCGGCTCGCCAACTACACCCGCGGCACGAGCATCATCCTCGAGCGGAACGACAGCTACTGGGGCCGCGCGCCGCACTGGGCGAAGGTGACGTTCAGGCCGATGTCGAGCCAGGGCGCGCGGGTCGCGGGGCTTCTCGCCGGCGACGTCGACTTCATCGAGAACCCGCCGATCCAGGATTTCGAGCGCATCAAGGGCGCCGGCTTCCAGATCGCCGAGGGGCTGTCGAACCGGATCATCTACCTCCACCTCGACCAGTTCCAGGACCCGAGCTGGAAGACGCCCGGCGTCAAGGGCACCGACAAGAACCCGTTCCTCGACAAGCGCGTGCGCGAGGCGGTCTCGAAGGCGATCAACCGCCAGGCGATCGTCGACCGCATCATGGGCGGGCACGCGGTCGCGGCGGGCGAGCTCCTGCCCTATCCGCTGTTCGGCGCGACGAAGGATTTCCCGGTCGAGAAATACGATCCCGAGGCGGCAAAGAAGCTCTTGGCCGAGGCCGGCTACCCGAACGGCTTCGAGGTCACGCTCGGCTCGCCGAACGACCGCTACATCAACGACGAGAAGATCGCCCAGGCGATCGCCCAGATGCTGACCCGCGTCGGCATCAAGACCAACATCGACGCGATGACCGCCTCGACCTTCTTCACCCGCCGCAACAAGTTCGAGTTCTCGATGTATCTCGCCGGCTGGGGCGCCGATTCGGGCGAGATGTCGAACTCGATGAACTCGCTCGTCGTCACGCTCCAGCCCGACAAGGGGCTCGGGCCGACGAACCGCGGGCGCTACTCGAACAAGCAGGTCGACGAGCTCGTCGTGAAAGCCATGGCGACCGTCGACGACGCCCAGCGCGAGAAGCTCCTGCAGGACGCCTCCCGGCTCGCGATGAGCGACTACGGCATCATCCCGCTGCACTTCGAGGTGACGCCCTGGGCGTTCAAGAAGGGCCTCTCCTACCGGCCGCGGGTCGACCAGTACACGCTCGCGACCGAGGTGATGCAGGTGGGGTCCTAGGCGCGACTCCCTCCCCGCAGGGGAGGGCCGACTCGGCCGAAAGGCCGAGCGGGGTGGGGACAGCCGCGAAGCGGCTTCCAGCGCCGGCGCGTAGAAGAGGCGCCGACATGCGTCGGCGCCGGCTCCCCATCCGGCTCGGCTTCGCCGAGTCCGCCCTCCCCTACGGGGAGGGATTCTAGGGGCCGCGCTAGCGCTGAACGACGAGGTTTAGGCCATGCTCGTCTATCTCATCCGGCGCCTCGGCCAGTCGCTCCTCGTCGTCGCGGTGATGGCGACGCTCGTCTTCGTCGCGATGTTCGCGGTCGGCGATCCGGTCGACATCCTGGCGAGCCCCGACGCCGACCAGTTCGAGCGCGACGCCATCGCCAAGCGCCTCGGGCTCGACCGGCCGCTCTACGAGCAGTTCGGGCTGTTCGTCTGGCGGGCGCTGCACGGCGATCTCGGCCGCTCCTTCGTCTACAACGTGCCGGCCGTCGAGGTCATCCTGCAGCGCCTGCCGGCGACGCTCGAGCTCGCGCTCGTCGGGCTCGCCTTCTCGATCCTGATCGGCATCCCGCTCGGCGTCGTCGCCGGCCTCAAGCCGCACTCAGCTGCCGGCCGCAGCATCATGTCGGGCTCGATCCTCGGCTTCTCGCTGCCGAACTTCTGGATCGGGCTGATGCTGATCCTGCTCTTCGCCGTCGAGCTGCGCATCCTTCCGGCCGGCGGGCGCGGGCCGACCACCACCGTCCTCGGGGTGCCGACCGCGATCTTCTCGCTCGAGGGGCTGAAGCACCTCATCCTGCCGGCGGTGACGCTGGCGCTCTACAAATCGGCGCTCGTCATCCGCATCGCCCAGGCCGGCACGCGCGAGGTGATGCTGCAGGACTACATCCGCTTCGCGCGCGCCAAGGGCCTCAAGCCGTCGCGCATCATCGGCGTGCACGTCCTGAAGAACATCATGATCCCGGTCGTCACCGTGCTCGGCCTCGAGCTCGGCTCGATGATCGCCTTCGCGGTGGTGACCGAGACCGTGTTCGCCTACCCGGGCATGGGCAAGCTCCTGATCGACTCGATCAACCGGCTCGACCGGCCGATCATCGTCGCCTACCTGATGCTCACCGTGGTGATCTTCGTGGTCATCAACCTCATCGTCGATCTGCTCTACGCGGCCGTCGACCCGCGCGTCAGGCTCGCCGAGGCGAAGGGCTGAGTGCGATGAGGGCCGCCCACCTCCTCATGCTGAGGCGCTCGCGCGCCAGCGCGAGCCTCGAAGCACGCACCGCCGCTTGGGCGCCGTGTCGGCGGTGTGCGTCCTTCGAGGCTCCCCCGGCTCAAGGCCGGGGTCGCACCTCAGGATGAGGACGTTGGAGCAGCAGGCATCAGAGATGGCCGATTACATTGAAGCCGACCGGGTGGCGATCGCCCCCGAGCTGCCGCCCGAGCCGGTCGCGCCCGGCGACGACAAAGGCGAGAGCCTCCTGCGGCGCCACGTCTCCGAGTTCCTCAAAGGTCCCGGCGCCGTCGCCGGACTTGCCGTCCTCGTCGCGCTCGTTGCGATCGCCGTCCTCGCCCCCGCGATCACGCCGCAGAATCCCTACGACCTGTCGCGGCTCGATATCATGGACAACGTGCTCAAGCCCGGCGAGAAGCTCGGCTCCGGCGTCACGGCGTTCCTCGGCACCGACGATCAGGGCCGGGACATGCTCTCGGCGATCATCTACGGCCTGCGCATCTCGCTTGCCGTCGGCGCGATCTCGGTCGTCATCGCCTGCACCATCGGCGCCTCGGTCGGCGTGCTCGCGGCCTATGCGGGCGGCCGCGTCGAGTCGGTGGTGATGCGCATCGTCGACCTGCAGCTCTCGTTCCCGGCGATCCTCGTCGCGCTCGTGCTGCTCGCCGTGTTCGGGCGCGGCGTCGACAAGGTCGTGATCGCGCTCGTGATCGTGCAATGGGCCTATTACGCGCGCACGGTGCGCGGCTCGGCGCTCGTCGAGAAGCGGCGCGAATACATCGAGGCGGCGCGCTGCCTCGCTCTGCCGAAATCGCGCGTCGTCTTCCGCCACCTCCTGCCGAACTGCCTGCCGCCGCTGATCGTCGTCGCGACCGTGCAGGTGGCGCACGCGATCGCGCTCGAATCGACGCTGTCCTTCCTCGGCGTCGGCGTGCCAGTGACCGAGCCCTCGCTCGGCATGCTGATCGCCCACGGCTACAACTACCTGCTCTCCGGCAAATACTGGATCTCGACCTTCCCGGGCATCGCCCTCGTCATCGCGATCGTCGCCATCAACCTCGTCGGCGACCGCCTGCGCGACGTGCTCAACCCGAGGCTGGCAAGGTGACGGAGCCCATCCTCTCGGTCCGCGATCTCGTCGTCACGTTCGGCACGCGGGAGGGCGTGCTGACCGCCGTCAACGGCGTCTCCCTCGACCTCTACGCGGGCGAAGTGCTGGGGCTCGTCGGCGAATCGGGCTCGGGAAAATCGGTCACCGGGCTTGCCATCCTCGGCCTCATCGACGCGCCAGGACGGATCGCCTCCGGCTCGATCATGCTCGACGGCGCCGAGCTGCTCGGCCGGCCGGAAGAGGAGCTGCGCGCCTTACGCGGCCGGCGCCTCGCCATGATCTTCCAGGATCCGATGAACACGCTGAACCCCGTCCTGCGCATCGACACGCAGATGATCGAGGCGATCCGGGCGCACGAGCGCGTGTCGGAAAGGGCGGCGCGCGAGCGCGCCCGGCAGGCGCTCCTGCGCGTCGGCATCCCGTCCCCCGAGGAGCGGCTCGACGCCTATCCGCACCAGTTCTCGGGCGGCATGCGCCAGCGCGTCGCGATCGCCATCGCGCTCCTGCACCGGCCGGCGGTGCTCGTCGCCGACGAGCCGACGACGGCACTCGACGTCACCATCCAGGCGCAGATCCTCGCCGAGGTGCAGAGCCTTGCGGCCGAGACCGGCACGGCGATGCTGTGGATCACCCACGACCTCTCGGTCATCGCCGGCCTCGCCGACCGCATCGCCGTGATGTATGCCGGCCGCATCGTCGAGACCGGATCCGTCGTCGACGTGCTCGAGCGCCCGATCCATCCCTACACCGGCGGCCTGATCGGCTCGGTGCCGAGCCGCAACAAGCGCGGCGTGCCGCTGGCGCAGATCCCGGGCATGACGCCCTCGCTCGCGAAGCTGCCGCCGGGCTGCCCGTTCTCGCCGCGCTGCCCGCGCGCGACCGTCACCTGCCGCAGCATGATGCCGGCCGAGACGCCCTATGCCGGCGCCCGCATGGCGCGCTGCCATCATCCGCTCGCCGGCGAGCCGCTCGCCGCGTGACCCGCATGAGCACGCCCATCATCGAGCTCGACGGCGTCTCGAAGCGCTTCGTCAAGCCGCTCGACGCGGCCGAGAAGATCGCCAACCTGTTCGGGGCGGGGTTGAGCGACGAGGTCGTGCGCGCCGTCGACGACGTCAGCCTGGCGATCGGCGAGGGCGAGGTCGTCGGCCTCGTCGGCGAATCCGGCTGCGGCAAGTCGACCCTCGGCCGGATCGTCGCCGGCATCCTCGACCCGAGCGCCGGCATCGTGCGCTTCAAGGGCCGCGCCAGCGAGACGCTGACCGGCGCCGAGCGCCGGGCGGCGCAGCTTGCCGTGCAGATGATCTTCCAGGACCCGATGTCGTCGTTGAACCCGCGCCGGCGCGTCGTCGAGATCATCGGCGAGGCGCCGGTCGTGCACGGCATCGTGCCCGCGGCCGGCATGGACGCCTATGTCTGCGAGATGATGGGCCGGGTCGGGCTCGATCCGGCGAGCCGGCGGCGCTATCCGCACCAGTTCTCGGGCGGGCAGCGCGCCCGCATCGGCATCGCCCGGGCGCTCGCGGTGCGCCCGCAGGTGCTGGTCTGCGACGAGTCGACGGCGGCGCTCGACGTCTCGATCCAGGCGCAGGTGCTGAACCTGTTCATGCGCCTGCGCGAGGAGTTCGGGCTGACCTACCTCTTCGTCAGCCACGATCTCGGCGTCGTGCAGCACATAGCCGACCGGGTGGCGGTGATGTATCTCGGCCGCATCGTCGAGCTCGCAGCGGCCGACGCCGTCTTCTCGGCCCCGAACCACCCCTACACGCAGGCGCTTCTCGACGAGGTGCCGCGGCTCGAGGCCAAGAAGAAGAAGTTCTCGGCCCTGAAGGGCGAGATCCCCTCCCCGCTCCGGCCGCCGCCCGGCTGCCATTTCCACCCCCGCTGCCCCTTCGCCTTCGCGCGCTGCCGCGTCGACCGGCCGGCGCTCAAGGAAATCGCGCCGGGGCGCTTCTCCGCGTGCCACCTGAACGATGAGCCGGGGCCGCGGCCGGGGAAGGTCTTTTCCAGCGGTGCGGTGACGGCGGCGTAACCCCCTCTCCCGCTTGCGGGAGAGGGTCGGGGTGAGGGGAGTCCGGCGCTGCCCTCACCCGATCGGCTTTCGCCGACTCGACCTCTCCCGCAAGCGGGAGAGGTGATTCAGCGCAGCCCCAGCTCCCGCATCCACTTCAGCCCCGCGACGGTGTCGCCGCGCGGCTTGTACTCGAGGCCGACGAGCCCGCCGTAGCCGATGCGCTCGAGCGCCCGGAAGATCGCCGCGTAGTTGATCTCGTTGTCCTCGTCCGGCTCGGCGCGGTCGGGCACGCCCGCGACCTGCACGTGCCCGATGACGGCGCGGTGCTTCTCCATGCGCCTGATCAGGTCGCCTTCCATGATCTGCACATGGTAGGCGTCGAAGAGCAGCTTCACGTTCGGCGCGCCGATCTCGGCGATGATGCCGGAAAGATCGTCCGAGCGGGAGACGAGATAGCCCGGCGCGTCGCGCACGTTCAGCGGCTCGAGCAGAAGCGTCAGCCCGGTGCCGGCGACCTCGCGCGCGGCGCTGCGCAGGTTCGACACGTAGGTGCGCAGCGCCGCCTCGCGGCTCTCCTCCGGCACGATGCCGGCCATGACGTGGATCACCGCGGCGCCGAGCGCCGTCGCATAGGACACCGCCTGCGCGAAATCGCGCCGGAACTGGTCCTCCCGCCCCGGCACGCCGGCAAACCCCCACTCGCCCTTGGCGCGATCGCCCGGCTGCGTGTTGAGCCCGGTGAGCGCGACGCCGGCCCGCTCGAGCCGCTCCTTGAGGACCGGAAGCGGGAACTCGTAGGGGAAATGGCATTCGACCTTGTCGAAGCCGGCCTTCTTCGCGGCGTCGATGCGAGCGAGGAAGGGGAGGTCCGGAAACAGTAAGGCGATGTTCGCGGTGAAGTCCATTGTTTCTCTCTATACCGGCACAATCGCCCTCATGCTGAGGTGCGAGGCCCGAAGGGCTGAGCCTCGAAGCACGCACCGGCGGCAGGGCGCGTCCTTCGAGGCTCCCCCGACTCAAGGCCGGGGTCGCACCTCAGGATGAGGAGAGCTGAGAAGGCACGGCTTTCAACATTCGCAGCGCCTTGGCGAAGAAGTCCGGGGCGCCGAAATTGCCGGACTTGAGCGCCAGCGCAAGCGGCCGTCCGTCGGCGGCGGCGAGCGCCGGCACGCCGGGGTCGATCTCCGGACCGATGGCGAGGGCATCGAGGGACAGCGCCGAGACGACGGCGCCCGAGGTCTCGCCGCCGGCGACGACGAGGCGCCGCACGCCGTCATAGACGAGCCGCGCCGCGGTCTCGGCGAAGAGCGCGTCGAGGGCCGCCGCGATCGCCTCGCGCCCATGCGCGTCCTGGAGCATGCGGACCTTGTCGGGCGCGGCCGAGGAATAGACGAGCGGCGCCTCGCCCGCGTGCGCGTGCACGAAGGCGGCAAGCGCTTCCGGCGTGACGGCGCCTTCCATGACCGCCTCGACCTCGACCTGCAGCACCGGATGTCCGGCGCGGTGGACCTCGATCTGGGCGAGCGTCGCCTTCGAGCAGGAGCCGGCGAGGACCGCCTCGGCGCCGTCGACGCCCTGGAAGGCGCTGCCCTTCCCGGTCGCGAGGCCCTGGCGGATGAAGTTGCGCGGCAGCCCGAGCGCGATGCCGGAGCCGCCGGTGAGGAGCGGCGCCTCGGCGCAGGCATCGCCGATCGACAGCAGGTCGTCGTCCGAGATCGCGTCGACGATGACGAGCCGTTCGCCGCGCGCCGCGGCGGCGTCGAGCGCCTGGCGGAGCGCCGCCCCGCCGCGGCTCACCACGGGCCACGGCACGAGCCCGACCGGCTCTTTCGACTGGCGGGCGAGCCAGCGCCGCAGATCCGGGTCGGTCATCGGGTTGAGGGGATGGTTCTCGAGCCCGGATTCGTTGAGGAGCCGGTCGCCGACGAAGAGATGCCCCTGGTAGACGGTGCGGCCGGCGGTCGGGAACGCCGGACAGGCGGCGACGCCGCCGACCCCGAGCGCGCGCGCCAGCGCCTCGCCGACCGGGCCGATATTGCCCTCCGGCGTCGAATCGAAGGTCGAGCAGTACTTGAACACGAATTGCCGGCACCCCTGCGCCCGCAGCCACTCGAAGGCCTCGATCGAGAGCGCGACCGCGTCGGCCGCCGCGATCGAGCGGCTCTTCAGCGCGACGACGCCGGCCTCGCAGGTCTCGGGCGCCGGCTTCGTCGGCAGGCCGAGGAACTGCACGGTCGCAAGCCCGCCCTTGGCGAGCGTGTTGGCGATGTCGCTCGCGCCGGTGAAGTCGTCGGCGATGACGCCCAGCAGCACGCTCTCACCCTCGCTGTCATGGCCGGGCTTGTCCCGGCCATCTCGATCACCTCAGTCGAGCCTTGCCGGATCGGGATCGCCGGCACAAGGCCGGCGACGACAAGAAGGGGTGTTCATGGTCTCGGCGCTCCGCGCGCCCCGGAACGACAGGCGTGCGTTCCTCACAGGGTCGACACGAGGTGCCCGCCGTCGACCGGGATCGTCGCGCCGGTCATCCAGCGCGAGGCGTCCGAACAGAGGAGCAGGAAGGCGCCGTCGAGGTCCTCCGGTTGCCCCAGCCGGCGCATCGGGATGCGCTTCAGCATCGCCTGGCCGTGGTCGGTCTCGAAGAAGCCGGCGTTGATGTCGGTCGCGATGTAGCCCGGCGCGAGCGCGTTGACGCGGATGCCGTAGCGCGCCCATTCGAGCGCGTGCGCCTCAGTCATCTGCACGACGCCGGCCTTCGAGACCGCATAGGCCGCCGTGCCGCCCGAAACGCGAAAGCCGAGGATCGAGGCGATATTGACGATCGCGCCGCCGCGCTTGGCCTGGCGCCAGCGCTCAGCCGCCGCAACCGACATGAGCCAGACGCCGCGCAGGTTCGTCGCGATGACGCGGTCGAAGGCCTCCGGCGCGGTATCGAGCGCGGCGCCGCCGTCGGCGATGCCGGCGTTGTTGACGAGGACGTCGAGAGGCCCGATCGCCGCCTCGGCCGCGGCAAGCGCCCGCGAGACGGAGCTCTCGTCGGCGACGTCGAGATCGACCGCCACCGACGTTTCGGCGCCGGCAGCGTCGAGCTCGCGCCGAAGGGCGTCGAGCCGCTCGCGGCGGCGCGCGCCGATCGCGACCGCGGCGCCGCAGCCCGCGAGGCCGCGCGCGAAATGGGTGCCGAGCCCGCTCGACGCGCCGGTGACGAAGGCGCGCTTGCCTCGGATGCCGGCTGCCAGATCCATGCCCCGCCCCTCGCCTTTACGGCTCACGCCGCCTCGACCTCGGCCTCACGTTCCGTCAGCGCGCCGACGGCCGTCGCGACGTGGACGGTCAGCATCTCGCCCCGGCCGCGCACCGAGATCTCGTGGATCTCGGCCCCCTCGATCGCAAGCCCGGCGGCGCGCACCGTCGCGTCCGAGACGACGAGGACGGATCCGAATTCCTTGTTGAGGCTCTCCAGGCGGCTTGCGGTGTTCACGGTGTCGCCGAGCGCGGTCAGGCTCGCCGAGCGCTCGGCGCCGACGCGGCCGAGCACGGCCGGGCCCATATGCAGCCCGATCCCCATGCGCAAACCCTCGGCGAGGGTGGCGTCGAACTCTTGGTTCAGCCGCTCGAGCGCCGCGAACATGTCGCGCGCGGCAAAGAGCGCGGCACGGCTCCCCGCGCCCCGCGCCGCCGGCACGCCGAACAGCGCCATGATGCCGTCGCCCAAGAACTTGTCGACCTCGCCGCCGTGGCGCTCGATCGCCTCGCTCATCACCTCGAAATAGCGGTTCAGGAGGAACACCGAGTCGTACGGATAGAGCCGCTCCGCCAACGTCGTGAAGCCGCGCAGGTCCGAGAACATCACCGTGATCCGCCGCTCGACGCCCCAGCGGTACATGTCGCGGTTGGCGACCGGCTCGGCATCGTGAAGCGGGATCAGCGGGCGCACTTTCAGCGCGTGGTCAGGCCGGATCTGGCAGGCGAGCCGCACGCCTGCCGGCGCGTGGATGCGGGTCAGCGCCGCCGCTTCGGCGCGGTTCGGCGGCGCGAGCCGGTCCTCGCCCTCGGTGACGAGCACCCGGCAGGTCGTGCAGCGGCCGCGCCCGCCGCAGACCGACGCATGCGGGACGCCGGCCGCCCGGCTGATCTCGAGAAGCGTCGCCCCCGGCGCGCCGCGGACGGTGCGCCCCGGATAGGTGATCGCCGGGCCGCGGGTGAACCAGTCGCGCACCCGCATCGCGACGAGCGCCACGGCGGCGGCGCCGAACACGAACCAGACGCCCATCTTCACCCTGTCGATGAGCGGTCCGCCCTTCTCGAACACGAAATCCGGGACGGTCGGCGGGTTCGCCATGAGGGCGAGCCGGCGCGCGCCCTCCATCCAGCCGGTCAAGGCGACGGTCGGGATCATCACCGCCAGGACCAGAAGGAGCGGGCTCCAGCGCTCGTACCAGGCCTTGGTGCGGAGCCAGAAATGCAGGCCGATGACGGCGTGCAGCCACACCACGACGAGCAGGAACGATTGGCTGAAGGCGAGGCCGGGCCAGAGCAAGCTCAGCAGCCGGCCATAGGTGTCGTCGAAGCCATAGAGGCTCGCGAGGCCGCGGGTCGCCGCCACATGGGCGGCGGCGAGGAACGGGATCGACAGGCCGAGCACGATCTGAGCCACCTCCCAGGGGGCGAGGCGCCAGGTGCGGCGAAGGATCAGCTTCCACAGCGCGAGGCCGACGTGGAGCGCCAGCGCGCCGTAGAGAGCGATCGTGCCCGGCCAGGAGCGCCAGATCGCGCGGCGCACCGCCTGCACCTCCTCCATCGTCTGGACGGAGACGTGGCCGAGCGCGTGGTTGAGGAAATGCGTCAGCGCGAACGTGAAAAGAATAAGCCCGGTGACGAGCCGCCAGGTCTGCGCATCGCGCAGGCGCGGGTCGCGCAGCCGGCGCGCGAGCCGGGCGGCGGGTGCCACGGGGATGCCCTCCGGCTCAGCTGCGCGATTGCCGCGCGAGCTGCGTGTTCATCTTCTCGAGCCGCGAGGCGAGCTCGCGCATCACGGCGATCGACATCTGCGGGAATTGCGTCAGCAGCTCCAGGAACACCCGCTTGTCGATGCGCAGCGCGGTCGTCGGCGCCGCCGCGACGATGGTCGCCGAGCGCGGGCTGTCCGAGAGGATGCCCATCTCGCCGACGATCGCGTTCTGGCCGAGCTCGGCGACCTTGATGTCGCCGCCGGGCGAATCGATCGTCACGTCGGCCTTGCCCTGCAGGACGACGTAGGCGGCGTCGGCGGCGTCGCCCTGCTGGAAGAACTTCTGCCCCTCGGCGAAGTTCACCCGCTCGCTGGTGAAGGCCAGCAGCTTCAGGCGGGCCGGATCGATGTCGCGGAACATCGGGACCTGCCGCAGCGACTGAACCTCGGTTTCCAATGTCATGCGACGCCTCCCGCAACGCGCTTGCCGAGCGGCTCGACGGGCTCGGCTTCCTCTTCGGTGGATGGGGACTCTTGGGTGGATGGGGACTCTTGGGTGGATGGGGACTCTTGGGTGGATGGGGATTTGGCGCCCGAGGCCGTCGCCTCGAGGCTCGCCTTGCCCTTCTGGAACCGGATCACGGCGTCGAGCCCTTCGGTCTCGCGCTCGTTCGGCAGGACCGTGAACAGGCTGCGTCCGTCCGTGACCTGGATCAGCAGCGTCAGCAGCTGGCGCTTTTGCGTTTCGCCGAAGGGCGCGAGGGCGCCGTCGACGACCATGATGTCCGGCCGCTTCACGAGGCAGCGCACGAGGTTGACGCTCGCCCGCTGCTGCGCGGTCAAGAGCCGCCCGGCCGGTCCGACCTGATGCGACAGCCCGACCCGCTCGACGCCGGGCCGCAGGCCGAGCTCGTCGACGACGGCGGTGATCGCCTCCGTGACCCGCGCCTGCGCGTTGGCGGCGCTGTGATTGACCCGGCCGAAGAGGAGGTTGTCCTTGAGGGGCGCCGCGGCGCAGACCTTCTCGGCGTCGTAGAATTCGACGCCGGGATCGGGTTCGCGCTCGAGCCGCTCGCGCACGGCGCGGCGGGCCTTGACGAGGCGAGCCTCGACCTCCTCGTTGAGAAGGCCGAGGCGATGGCGCGGCTCGATATAGGCGAGCGGCAGGGCCAGGAACCGCGTCAGGTCGTTGCCCCTGAAGCCCTCGCCGTTGCGGCGCGCCCGCCGGCGGATGATGGCCTCGTACTCGGGAAGCTCGTCGGCGGCGACGAACGAGAACTGCTCGAACAGCGGATGTCCGGGCGGCAGGCCGCGGAAGATCTCGACCATCGTCTCGGCGATCTGCGCGCCCATGGCGGCGAGCTCCTCGGCGATGCCCTCGGCCTTCAGCGCCTCGCGGAAGGGTCCGTGCTCGGCAAGGGCGCGCCCGATCAGGGCCCGCGAGGTCGGGACGCCGAACAGGAGATTTTCGCCGATCGTCGCCTGATGGTTGTAGCGCTCGGCATCGAACGGCTCGACGAGCTCGGCCATGCCCGAGGCCGCTAGCCGCTCGCGCAGGAGGTTTCTCGCCTCGATCAGCCGGCCGGCGAGCTCCGGATGCTTCTCGGGGTCGACCATCCCGGAAAGGCCGAACCGATAGATGTCCTCCTTGAGGCCGATCTTGTCGAGGAGATCGATGAGGATGCGATCGAGCTCGTCCTCGTCGGCGGCGCCCGCCAGCGTGCAGTCGATCCAGGGTGCCTTGATCGCCTCGACCGGATTGCCGGTGCGCTTCGCCTCGGCGATCCGGCGCATCGTGTCGCTCGGATCCTCGTCGGGGTCGCCGAGCGGGTCGTGCCGGAGCCCGTAGACGAGATTGTCGCGGATCGTCCCCGGGAACAGGATCGGCTCGACCCCGGCATAGGCGATATGGCGTCCGGCGGCGCCTTTCGGGAGGTCGGCGAGCTTGCGCTCGCCGACCAGCACCTCGCCGCCGTAATCGGCGCTGCGATGCCCGATGATGCGGGCGAAGGCGCCCGCGGCCGGACCGCCGTCGCCGACAATGCCGACATGGGCCGGCAGCGGACAGGTCAGCGAGACGCCGTCGATCACCGCTCCGCCATGCGGGTCCATGACCGTGAGCCCCTTGACCACGAGCGGGCCGGCGAGCGGCTCGTCGTCGCCTGCCGGAGCCTCCTCGTCGGGAGCCGGCATGAGTCGCTCCGGCGAGAAGTGCTGGACGACCTGATCGTATTTGACCTGGACGTCGAGCCGCTGCTGGTCCCAGTCGATCAGCTCCTTCAGCGGCGGCGGCAGCTCCCGATAGGCGGCGATCACGGCGACGAGCTGGCCGATGTCGAGGCTGCCGCGAAGCGCCAGATAGCCGCCGATCGAGTAGAAGAAGAAGGGCGTCATCTGCGCTAGAAGGTTGTTCAGGAACTTGACCATGAACTTCCGCTTGTAGATGCGGAAGCGCAGGTCGAAGAGCTCGAAGAGGCGATGGCCGATCTCGGCCCGCTCCCATTTGTGGGTGTCGTGGACGTGGACGGCCTCCATGCCGTCGACGACCTCGCCGACCCGCCCGGCGAGGCGGCGGGAGGCGAGCTGGCGCTGCTTTCCGAGCTTCAGGAGCTCCCGGCGCAGCCGCGGGATGATGGTGAACTGGATGCTCACCACGCCGGCCGCCATCAGGCCGAGCCAGAAGTTCTGGACCATGATGAAGATGAGGGCGGTCGCGGCCTGCGTGCCGAGAAAGGCCGGCAGGATGAACGCGTCGCCGATGAAGCCGCCGATCGGCTCGACCTCGTCCTTGACGATGGTCGCGGTCTCGGAGGACTTGACGTTGCGAAGCGCATCCGGCGTGAACCGCAGAACCAGCGCAAACAGGTCGAAGCGCATCCGGCGCAGCATGCGCTCACCGAGCGCGCCCTTGGCGACGTTGATCCAGTACTTGAAGACGCCGTTGATGAGAACGAAGAACAGGAACAGCCCCGACAAGCCGTACAGCAGCGTCAGGCGATCGACCTGGAAGCCCCCGAAGATGCTGACATGGGCGCCGCCGAGCCAGTCCGGCAAACCGAGGGAGAGCTGGAGGAACGGCGCGGTCTCGTTGCCTTGGGCGAAGGATTTGCCCTGGATCGCCTCGTTGACGATCCGTCGCGGCAGGTCGAGCGAGGCGAAATAGAACGGCAACGAAGCCAGAACGACCGCGAAAACAATCAGCTGGTCGCGCTTCGAATGCCGCCAGATGTACCGGAAAAGGCTTTTTTCCATGCCGGCAGCCTAGCCTAATGGTCGGGGGCTGTCGCCTTGCCCATAAACCCGCCTTTGCCCGGGCCGCCGATCCGGCTAGGATGGCGTCAACAAGAACCCGCCGAACGGGCGCAGATTGGACGCGACGGATAGGGATATGCAAGCCTTCCCATTCGCGGCGGCGGGTCCGCCCTTCTCGCGCCAATCGCTCGCGCGGGTGCTGATCTACAGCCACGACACCTTCGGCCTCGGGCATCTGCGGCGCTCGCGGGCGATCGCCAACGCGCTCGTCAGCGAGCGCCCCGGCGTCTCGGTCCTGATCATCTCGGGATCGCCGGTGATCGGCAATTTCGAGTTCGGAAGCGGCGTCGATTACGTGCGCATCCCCGGCGTCACCAAGCTCCCGGACGGCGACTACCGCAGCCTCAACCTCAACGTCTCGATCGACGACGCGACCGAGCTGCGGGAAACCATCATCCTGCAGACCGCCGAGAGCTTCCGGCCCGACCTGTTCATCGTCGACAAGGAGCCGACCGGCTTTCGCGGCGAGATCGTGCCGGCGCTCGAGCGCCTGCAGCAGCACGGCTGCCGGCTCGTGCTCGGCATCCGCGACGTCATGGACGAGCCGGCGCTGCTCGCCACCGAATGGGAGCGCAAAGGCGCGGTCGAGGCGCTGCGGCGCTATTACGACGAGGTCTGGGTCTACGGGCTGAGCGAGATCTACGAGCCGCTGATGGCGCTCGACCTCCCGCGCGACGTCGAGCGGCGCATCGCCTACACGGGTTATCTGCGGCGCGAGATTCCGCAGCGCTCGGCGCTGACGCGCTACCCGAAGCTGACGAAATCGCCCTTCGCGCTGGTCACGACCGGCGGCGGCGGCGACGGCGACGACCTCATCGACTGGGTGGTGTCCGCCTACGAGGCCGAGCCCGAGATCGAGCTGCCGGCCGTCGTCGTCTTCGGGCCGTTCGTGAACCGGGACCGGCGACGCGGCTTCCTCGAGCGCATCGCCCGCCACCCGAAGCTCGACGCCATCGCCTTCGACACCAAGATCGAGGTGCTGATGGACAAGGCCGCCGCCATCGTCGCGATGGGCGGCTACAACACGTTCTGCGAGATCCTGTCGCTCGACAAGCGCGCCCTGATCGTGCCGCGGACCCATCCCCGCCTCGAGCAGCACATCCGCGCCGTCGAGGCCGAGCGTCTCGGGCTCGTGCGCATGCTGTCCGAGGACCGCGGCAAACGCGACCCGCGGCTGATGGCGGCGGCCCTTCGCCAGCTGCCGAACCAGCCGCGGCCGTCGGACGTGTACATCCCGGGGCTGCTCGACGGGCTCGACGTCATCCGCGCCCGCTTCGCCGACGCTCTCGACAAACCCCGCGTCTCGCAACCGATCCACCAGGCGGCCGAATAGAGCGAGCATGCGGGCCGGAGGCGCGGGCGGACGGATCGCCGTCGTGGTCAAGGGCTATCCGCGGCTGTCCGAGACCTTCATCGCGCAGGAGCTCCTGGCGCTCGAGGAGCGCGGCATCCCGCTGGAAATCTGGTCGCTCCGGCATCCGACCGAGACGCAAATCCACCCGATGCACGCGCGCATCCGGGCGAGAGCGCGCTATCTGCCCGAATACCTCTACCAGGAGCCGCTCCGGGTGCTGCGGGGACTCGTCTGGAGCCTGCGGCAACCCGGGATCCGGCGATTGCTGCGCCTGTTCTGGCGCGATCTCCTGAGAGACCCGACGCCGAACCGCGGCCGGCGGCTCGGGCAGGCTCTCGTCCTCGCCCGCGAGCTCGGCGACGACATCGGCCATCTGCACGTCCATTATCTGCACACGCCGGCCTCGGTCGCCCGTTACGCCGCCGTCCTCACCGGGCGCTCCTGGACCTTCTCGGCCCATGCCAAGGATATCTGGACGACGCCGGCGTGGGAGAAGCGCGAGAAGCTCGCCGACGCCCTGTGGGGCGTGACCTGCACGCGGGAAGGCGCGCGCCACCTCGGCGCGCTTGCCCCGGAACCGGCCCGGGTGGCGCTCGCCTATCACGGCCTCGACCTCGCCCGCTTCCCCGCCCCGCCCGAGCGCCGCCCGGCGCGGGACGGCTCCGATCCGGCCGATCCGATCCGCATCGTCTCGGTCGGGCGGGCGGTCGCCAAAAAGGGCTATGACGACCTCCTCGCCGCCTTGGCGGCGCTGCCGGCGGACCTGCATTGGCGTTTCGCCCATGTCGGCGGCGGCGAGCTTCTGGAGCGGCTGAAGAGCGCCGCGCAAGCCGCCGGGATCGGCGGCAAAGTCGCGTTCTTCGGCGGCCGGCCGCAGCCGGAGGTGATCGATCTCCTGCGCAGCGCCGATCTCTTCGTGCTGCCGGCGAAAGCCGCGGCCTCGGGCGATCGCGACGGCTTGCCGAACGTCCTGCTCGAGGCCGCAAGCCAGCGGCTCGCGATCGTCGCGACGGCGTTCGCCGGCATCCCCGAGTTCATCCGCCCGGGCCGCGAGGGCGAGCTCGTCGCCCCAGGCGAATGGGAGGCGCTGTCGAACGCGATCAATCTCCTGGCGCGCGATCCGCGCCGCCGCGCGGCTCTCGGCGGGGCGGCCTATGACCGGCTTCGCCAGGACTTCGGCTTTTCCGGCGCCATCGATCTCCTGGAGGGGCGCTTCCGCGCGCTGCTCGGCCCGCCGCCGGACGCTGCGGCCGTCGTCAAGGAGCTGGCGTGAGCCGTGTCCGAGGCGGTGCCGGTCGCGTTCTATGCGCCGATGAAGGCCCCGGACCATCCGGCGCCCTCCGGCGACCGCACCATGGCGCGCCTGCTCCTGAAGGCGCTCGTCAAGGCCGGCTTCCGGCCGGAGCTCGCAAGCGCGCTGCGCAGTTGGGACCGGGCCGGGGACGCAGCCTTCCAGGATGAAGTGCGCCGCAGCAGCAGCGCCGAAGCGGATCGCCTCGTCGCGCGCTGGACGGACGCTCGCGCCGGCGATCGGCCCCGCCTCTGGTTCACCTATCATCTGTACTACAAGGCGCCGGATTGGATCGGCCCGCGGGTCGCCGACGCTCTGCGCATTCCCTATGTCCTGGCGGAGGCTTCGCGCGCCGGCAAACGCGCGCGCGGTGCCTGGGCGGCGGCGCATGCCGGCGCCGAAGCGGCGCTCGACCGCGCCGACGCGATCTTCGTCATGACCGAGGCCGACCGCGAGGCTCTGGAGCGGCACCGCCGCAACGGACAGCGGCTTCTCGAGCTTCCGCCCTTCATCGATCTCAAGGAGTGGTCCGACCCGACCACGGCGACGCCGAGAGGCACGGGAGTCGTGCGGCTCCTCACCGTCGCGATGATGCGGCACGGCGACAAGCTCGCGTCCTACCGGATGCTTGCCGCGGCGCTGGCCGGGCTGCCGGACGACGGCTGGACGCTCGATGTCGTCGGCGACGGCGAGGCCCGCCCCGAGGTCGAGACCCTTTTTGCGGACCTCGCACCCCATGTGCGGTTCCACGGCCGCCTCGACGACCGCGGGTCGCTGGCGGGGTTCTATGCCGCGGCCGATCTCTTCGTCTGGCCGGCCGTGAACGAGGCCTACGGCATGGCGCTCCTCGAGGCCCAGGCGCTTGGCTGCCCAGTCCTCGCGAGCGCCTATGGCGGCGTCGCGAGCGTCGTCCGCCACGGCGAGACCGGTGAGCTGACGGCGCCCGGCGATGTCTTAGGCCTCGCGAAGGCGCTGGCCCGGCTCGTCGGCGACGCGCCCCGCCGCCGCGCGCTCGGGCAAGCCGCGCGGCAGTTCGTCCGCGGCGAGCGCGGATTGGACCCGGCCGCCGAGCGCCTCCGTGCCGGGCTCCTGCCGCTCCTCGGCCGGCCGCCGCCGTGAAAATCCTCATCGCGGTGACGCATCTCCTCGGCGCGGGTCATCTCACCCGCGCGGCCGCGCTGGCGCGGGCCTTCGCGCGGACCGGGCATCCGGCGACGCTCGTCTCCGGGGGCATGCCGGCGCCGCTCGTCTCGCTCGGCGATGCGGCGCTCGTGCAGCTGCCGCCGGTACGGACCGCCGGGACCGATTTCGAAACGCTCCTCGACGAGGGCGGCGCTCGGGTCGACCCCGATCGCCTGGACCTGCGAAAGCGCATGCTTCTCGACGCGTTCCGGTCCGTTCGGCCGGATGTCGTCGTCACCGAGCTCTTCCCGTTCGGGCGCCGCGTCCTGGCGGGCGAGTTCATGGCCCTCGTCGACGCGGCGCGCGCCGTCGCGCCGCGGCCCCTGATCGTCGCCTCGGTCCGGGACATCCTCGCCTGTCCGGCGAAGCCCGAGCGGATCGAGGAGACGCACCGCCGCGTCGGCGCGCTCTACGACGCCGTGCTCGTGCATGGCGACCCGAATCTCGTCGGTCTCGGGCGCTCGTGGCCCTTGAGCCGCGAGGCGGCGGCGCTCGTCCGCTACACCGGCTATGTCGACGAGGGCGGCGGGCCCGTCGCCGAGCCGACGACGGCTAAGCGAAGCGAGATTCTGGTCTCGGGCGGATCGAGCGCAGCGAGCCTGCCGCTTTATCGCGCGGCGCTCGCTGCCGCCGCGTCGGTGACGGAGCGCCCCTGGCGCGTCGTCGTCGGCGCCGGCGTCGCGCAACCGGCGTTCGAGGATCTCCGCCGCGCCGCGCCCGCCCATGTCGCCGTCGAGCGCGCCCGTCCGGACTTCCGGGCGCTGCTCGCACGAGCCGCGGTTTCGGTGAGCCAGGCCGGTTACAATACCGCCGTCGATCTTCTGCGCGCCGGGGCCGCGGCCGTGCTGGTGCCGTTCGAGGCGGGGCACGAGACCGAGCAGCGCCTGCGCGCCGAATGTCTCGCCGCGCTCGGCCTCGCCCGGCTTCTGCCGGAAGCCGAGCTCGCGCCCGCGACCCTCGCCGAACGCGTCCGGATGCAGCTTGCCGGCGGGGCGCCGCCGCGACCGGAGATCAGGCTCGACGGCGCCGAACGAACCGTCGCCCGGGTCGAGGACCTGGCCCGGAGGCCGCACCGTCCCGCGGTCGCGCCGCCTCGTGCCGATTGGTCGCCGCTCGACGATGTGCTCCGCCGCACCGCCGGCGAAGGCCGGACCGTCGCAGTCTGGTGGCGCGACGACGATGCCGTCGCCGCGACCCCGGCGCTCGATCGGTTGCTCGAGGTGGCACGTGCGTTTGACCTTCCGATCGCCCTCGCCGCCATCCCGCGCGGCGTCGAGCGGTCGCTCATGGAACGCCTCGGCGATGAGCCGCAGGCGCATATCCTCGTGCACGGTCTCGCCCACCTGAACCACGCCCCGCCCGGGCAGAGGAAGGCCGAGTTCGGCCGGCATCGTCCGCTCGCGGCGCTCGTCCGCGACGCCGAAGCCGGACTTCGCCTTGCCGAGACGGCGTGCCGGGCAAAGCTCCTCCCCGTCTTCGTTCCGCCGTGGAATCGGACCGCGCCCGAGCTGCTGCCGCTGCTTTCGGATCTCGGCTATCGCGGCTTCTCGAGTTTCGGGGACCACCGCATGAGGGAGCCCGCGCCGGGGCTTCGCCAGATCAACACCCACATCGATCCGATCGATTGGACCGGCAGCCGCGGCCTCCTTCCCGAGGACACGGTCGTGGCGCGGCTTGCGGCCGCGATCGCGGCGCGGCTCGACGGCGACGCCGATGCGGACGAGCCGATCGGCCTCTTGACCCATCACCTCATCCACGATGAGGGTGTCTGGCGCTTCTGCGAGACGCTTCTCGACCGTTTGAAAAGACATGAACATCTGAGCTATCCGTCGCCACGGACGTTATTTCCATAGGAGCATGGCGCGCCGCCCATAAATCCACGACGATGCTGTTTATCGAGCGGTGCGAAGACGCCGCGGGTTCGGAGAAGAAACGCTTGAACGCTCCCCTCTTGTCGATTCGCGACCTGTCGATCGATTTCAAATCCGACGTCGGCGCCTTCCGCGCCGTCGACGGGCTGTCGTTCGACGTGCCGAAAGGCAAGACGGTCGCCCTCGTCGGCGAATCCGGCTCCGGCAAGTCGGTGACCGCGCAGGCGATCCTGCGCATCCTGCCGAAGGTCGCCCGCATCGGCGGCGGATCGATCCTGTTCGACGATCCGGCGAACGACGAGCCGCCGCTCGACATCGCCACGCTCGATCCCGAGGGCGAGACCATCCGGGCCTTGCGCGGCGGCCGGATCGCGATGATCTTCCAGGAGCCGATGACCTCGCTCTCGCCGCTGCACACGGTCGGCGACCAGGTCAGCGAGGCGCTGCTGCTGCACGGCAATGTCGGCAAGGCCGAAGCCCTCGACAGGGCCGTCGACGTCTTCGCCCGGGTCGGCTTCCCCGACCCAAAGCGCGCGCTCGTCACCTATCCGTTCGAGCTCTCCGGCGGCCTTCGCCAGCGCGCCATGATCGCGATGGCCTTGATCACGCGCCCGGCCCTGCTCATCGCCGACGAGCCGACGACGGCGCTCGACGTCACCACGCAGGCGCAGATCCTCGACCTGATGCGCGAGCTGCAGGGCGAGGCGCAGATGTCGCTTTTGCTCATCACCCACGACCTCGGCGTCGTCGCCAACATGGCCGACCACGTCGTCGTGATGTATCGCGGCCGGGTCGTCGAGGCCGGGCCGCGCGAGGACCTCTTCAGGCGCGCGCAGCACCCCTATCTCAAGGCCCTGATGCGGGCGGTGCCGCGCTTCGCCATGGCGCCCGGCGAGCGCCTGACGCCGATCCGCGAGGTGAAGAGCGCCATCCTGGCGCGGCGGACCGAGGCGGCACAGGCCCGGCCCGAGCCGAAAGGACCCGTTCTCGCCGCCGCGGATCTGTGCAAGAGCTTCACGCTGCGTGCCGGATGGTTCAGCGGCCGAACGCGCAAGATCCACGCCGTGAACGGCGTCAGCCTGCAGCTTGCGCGCGGCAAGACGCTCGGGCTCGTCGGCGAATCCGGCTGCGGCAAGACCACCGTGTCGAAGATGATCATGCGGGCGCTTCAGCCCGATTCCGGCACGGTGACGTTCGACGACGGCGCGGGGCCGCGCGACGTGTTCGCGCTCGAGGGCGACGACCTCAAGGCCTACCGGCGGGCGGTGCAGTTCGTGTTCCAGGACCCGTTCTCGTCGCTGAACCCGCGCATGACGGTGTACGAGATCCTCACCGAGCCGCTGCGCATCCACGAGATCGGCACCTCCGACGATCGCTTCGAGCGGGCAAAGCAGCTCCTCGAGATGGTCGGCCTCGACCGGCGCTATCTGCGGCGCTACCCGCATTCCTTCTCGGGCGGGCAGCGGCAGCGGCTCGGCATCGCCCGGGCGCTGGCGCTCGAGCCGCGCGTCCTGCTTTGCGACGAGCCGGTGTCGGCGCTTGACGTCTCGGTCCAGGCGCAGATCCTCAATCTCCTGAAGGACCTGCAGAGCGCGCTCGGGCTGTCCTACCTCTTCGTGTCGCACAACCTTGCGGTCGTCGACTACATCGCCGACACGATCGCCGTCATGTGCCGGGGCTACATCGTCGAGGAAGCGCCGAAGGTGACGCTGTTCCGCAACCCGGTGCATCCCTATACGCAGGCGCTCCTCGCCGCGGTGCCCGACCCCGACATCGACAGGCCGCTCGACTTCGCCAAGCTCAAGACGGATCGCTTCTCCGATCCGGCGCAATGGCCGCAACCCTTCCGCCTCGTCGGCGGCGAGTTCGGCGCGATGACCGAGATCGAGAGTGGTCATAGGGTGCGCGTAACGCGGGCAACCGTCAGGGAGGCGGCTTGATGGCGACGACGAAATCGATGATCGGGCCTTTCGCGGCGCGTCTCGCGGCCGCGGCCGCGCTCCTCCTCGCCGGTCTGCCCGCGCTCGCGCAGAGCTACGTCGAAACGCCGCTCTTCGCCGAGCGCGTCGGCAAGGGCGAGCTGCCGCCCGTCGCGCAGCGGCTGCCGAAGGAGCCGCTGGTCGTCGACCTTGCCGCCAAGGGCCGCAGCATCGGCAGGCCCGGCGGCGAGGTGACGTCGCTCGTCGCCCGCGGGCGCGACATCCGCTACATGTCGGTCCAGTCCTACGCCCGGCTCGTCGGCTACACGGAAAAGCTCGCGCTCGAGCCGGACCTGCTGGCGAAGCTCGAGAACGAGAACGACCAGATATTCACCTTCCGGCTCCGCGACGGCCATCGCTGGTCGGACGGCCATCCGTTCACGACCGACGACTTCCGCTACTACTGGGAGGACGTGGCGCACAACCCGGAGATCTCGCCGGCCGGCATCCCCGAGTTCATGATGCTGGACGGCAAGCCGCCCCGCTTCGAGATCCTCGACGAGCGCACGGTCCGATACAGCTGGGACAAGCCGAACCCGCGCTTCCTGTCGCAGCTCGCCGGGCCGCGCGAGCCCTTCCTGTACCGGCCGGCCCACTACCTGAAGCAGTTCCACACGAAATACGCCAACAAGGGAAAGCTCGAGGACATAGCGAAGAAGCAGAAGCTCAAGTCCTGGGCGGCGCTGCACAACCGCATGGACGACATGTTCGAGAACACCAATCCGGACCTGCCGACCCTGCAGGGCTGGCGGGTGATGAATGCCGCCCCGGCGACCCGCTTCACCTTCGAGCGCAACCCCTACTACCACCGCGTCGACGCGACCGGTCAGCAGCTGCCCTATATCGACCGCGTGATCTTCGACGTCGCGGCCGGCGGCCTCATGGCCGCGAAGGCGAACGCCGGCGAGACCGACCTCCTGTCCCGCGGGCTCTCGATGAGCGACATCCCGATCCTCAAGGAGGGCGAGCACGCCAAGGGCTACAGAACCCTGCTCTGGCTCTACGCCCGCGGCAGCGAGCTCGCGCTTTACCCCAACCTCAACACCGCCGACCCGGTGTGGCGGACGCTGAACCGCGACGTGCGCTTCCGCCGCGCCCTGTCGCTCGGCATCGATCGCAGGACGCTGAACAACGCGCTTCTCTTCGGCCTCGGCCGGGAAGGCAACAACACGATCCTGGAGGAGAGCGCGCTGTTCTCGCCGGAGCTGCGCAGCAAATACGCCCAGTACGACCCGGCGGAAGCGTCCCGGCTCCTCGACGAGATCGGGCTGACGAAGCGCAACGGCGCCGGCATCCGGCTTCTCCCCGACGGCCGCGAGCTCGAGATCATCGTCGAGACCGACGGCGAGGGCGGCTTCATCGTCGACGGGCTGACGCTGATCACCGAGTTCTGGCGCGAGATCGGCATCAAGCTCTTCGTCAAGCCGCAGGACCGCACCATCCTGCGCAACCGCGCCTATGCCGGGATGACCGTCATGGTCGCGGCGCAGGGGCTCGATCTCGCCGTTCCGACCGCCAAGATGGCGCCGACCGAGCTCGCGCCCATGATCCAGACCTTCTACGCCTGGCCGAAATGGGGCCAGTACGTCGAGACCAAGGGCAAGAACGGCGAGGCCTGCGACGTCCCCGAGGCGAAGCACCTGCTCGCGCTCTACGAGCGCTGGATGGCGACCGCCGACGAAACCGTCCACGAGCAGGTCTGGCGCGAGATGCTCGCGAACCACGCCGAGAACCAGTGGTCGATCGGCACGCTCGCCGGCGCGTTCCAGCCGATCGTCGCCAGGAACGGGCTCGTCAACATACCGAAGAAGGCGCTCTACAGCTGGGAGCCGAGCGCCATGCTCGGGGTCTACCGGATCGACGAGTTCTACTGGGACAAGGCGGCCGGCAAGGAGGCTTCGCTCTCGGCAACCGGCGGGAGAAGCGAATGATCCGCTTCCTCCTGCGGCGGGTTCTGACGATGGCGGTGACGCTGGCGATCATCTCGGCGCTCGTGTTCTTCATCATCAAGCTGCCGCCCGGCGACTTCCTCACCAACCAGATCGCCGAGCTGCGCGCGCAGGGCGAGGCGGCGTCCGCCGCGAAGGCCGAGTTCCTGATCCGTCAGTACGGGCTCGATCGGCCGGTGTGGGAGCAGTATCTCGTCTGGATCGGCGTCTGGCCGAACCCGGAGGGCGTCTTCAGCGGCCTCATCGAGGGCGATTGGGGCTGGTCCTTCGAATATGACAAGCCGGTCAACGAGGTCGTCGGCGACGCGCTCTGGCTCACCCTGCTGGTCAATTTCGCGGTCGTCATCTTCGTCCATATCGTGGCGATCCCGATCGCGATCTACTCGGCGACGCGGCAATACTCGCTCGGCGACTATGCCGCGACGTTCGTCGGCTATATCGGGCTCGCCACCCCGAGCTTCCTCCTGGCGCTGATCCTGCTGTTCTATTCAAACCGCTGGTTCGGCATCTCGATCGGCGGGCTCTACGACCCCGCCTACTCCGGCCAGCCGTGGAGCTGGGGCAAGATGCAGTCGCTCGCCTCGCACCTCGTCGTTCCGACGCTCGTGATCGGCCTCGGCGGCACCGCCGCGATGATCCGGCGGATGCGGGCGAACCTCCTGGACGAGCTCGGGAAGCAGTACTACGTGACCGCCAAGGCGAAGGGACTGCCGGCCCGCCGGGCGCTGCTGAAATATCCCTTCCGGATGTCGCTCAATCCCTTCATGGCCGACATCGGCAACCTCCTTCCCCATCTCGTCTCGGGCTCGATCCTGGTCTCGCTGGTGCTGAGCCTGCCGACCGTCGGCCCGATCCTCCTTTCGGCGCTGAAGAGCCAGGACCAGTTCCTGGCCGGGTTCATCCTGATGTTCGTCGCGATGCTGACGGTGGTCGGAATGCTGATTTCCGATCTCCTTCTCGCCTGGCTCGATCCGCGCATCCGGCTCGGAGGGAGCTAGGCGTGAACGTCGAAGCGAAGCCCCGGCCGAGCCACTACGTCGACACCGCGGCGTTCGATCCCGGCCTCGCCGAGCCGACGGGCGCGGAGAGCGAGGTCTTCTACCGCGCCTCGTCGTGGCGGTTGATGTGGTGGAAGTTCCGGCGCCACAAGGTGGCGGTCGCCTCCGCCCTGCTGCTCCTCGCCTTCTACCTCGCGGTGCCGTTCGTCGAGGTCATCGCGCCCTACAACCAGACCAAGCGCCACGGCGATTTCCTTTATGCGCTGCCGCAACCGCTTCATCTGTTCCATGACGGGGCGTTCCAAGGCCCGTTCGTCTATCCCTACAAGTTCACCTTCAACCTCGACACCTTCAAGCGCGACTACGTCGTCGACCGCACGAAGCCGCAGCCGCTGCGGTTCTTCTGTCGCGGCGACGCCTACGAGTTCTGGGGCGTGATCCACGCCGACCTGCACCTGTTCTGCCCGCCGCAGGACGGCACCGCCTTCCTCCTCGGCACCGACCGGCTCGGCCGCGACCTGTTCTCGCGCATCGTCTACGGGGCGCGGATCTCCCTGACGATCGGGCTCGTCGGCATCGCCGTGTCGTTCACGCTCGGGCTCCTGTTCGGCGGCATCGCCGGCTACATGGGCGGGTGGGTCGACCACGTCATCCAGCGGCTGATCGAGATCCTGCGCTCCCTGCCCGAGCTGCCGCTGTGGCTCGCGCTCTCGGCGGCGCTGCCGCCGAACTGGAGCCCGATCCTCGTCTTCTTCGGCATCACCATCATCCTCGGCCTGCTCGACTGGCCGGGCCTCGCGCGCGCCGTCCGCTCCAAGCTCCTGGCGCTGCGGGAGGAGGATTTCGTGCGCGCCGCGGAGCTGATGGGCGCCTCGAAGAAGCGCGTCATCGTGCGCCACCTGATCCCGAACTTCATGAGCCACCTCATCGCCTCGGCGACGCTGTCGATCCCGTCGATGATCCTCGGCGAGACCGCGCTGTCGTTCTTGGGCCTCGGCCTGCGGCCGCCGGTGACGAGCTGGGGCGTGCTCCTCAACGAGGCGCAGAACCTCGCCGCCGTGCAGCTCCATCCCTGGCTGCTGTTCCCGATCCTGCCGGTGGTCCTCGTGGTCCTCGCCTTCAACTTCATGGGCGACGGCCTGCGCGACGCCGCCGACCCGTATCATTAGGCATCCGTGGGAACGCGCGCGCGTGCCTATCAGCGGTTAAGCGTCGCAAGTGCGCCGAACAGCCCGCAAAGAAAAAGGGCGGCTGAGCCGCCCTTTGCATGTCATAGACTAGTGGACGTTCACGACGACTTGGCGCCGTCTGAGCCTGCCGTAGTAGAGATACACCGTGTCAGTGCCTTTGAAGCCGGCGCGTGACGTGTAGATCGCTTCGAGGACCGGCAGTTGTGGATGGCCGCACCGGTTCTGTGTCGTCTGGCGCATCTCGACAGAACCGTTGCTCGCGGTCCCGGCGCCGCCCACGACGCGGCCTATCTGGCAGTCGAAGAATGTCCATATCCTTTTCGTTGGCCCGATCTTACGGTGTCGGTTTGGGCCGCCACTGGCACCGCGGCCGTGATGGCCAGCCCCAATACGGACAGCGTTAGCGCTTTCATCGTCAGGGTCTCCCCTTCTCGCGCCGCCTCCCGTTGCGGAAGGTAGGCTCGGCAGTCATCATGCGTCAACGGCCCGGCCAGTGAGCCGGTGCCATGCGCCGGCGAGAAGCGTGTCGGGCCGGGGCTCAAACGAGCGCGGCAGGAATCGACCTTCGCGGCGGCTCGTCCGGGACGGTCAGGCCGCAGGCCGAAAGGCGCCCGCGCCAGAACTCCCACGAGCGCGGGCTGAACCAGCCCGGCTGCGCCGCGCGCATGACCTCGGCCAAGCGCTCCGGCGTGACGACGCCTTCGAGCCGTCGGATGTCCTCGTAGGTGCCGAGATTCATGACCTGCGCGATGATCCGGGCGGGCGGATGCGGCTCGCCACCGACCGGAGGCCACCACATGTATTTGCGCCCAAGCGTCTCGATCAGGTCTTCAGGCGGGCTCTGCATCGGCACATCATAGCACGCCGATTCCCCTGCCTTGCGCTACGGCATGCACACATCTGGCCGGCGGCATTCCTCCTCCCCCTTGTGGGGAGGACCGACTCGGCCGAAGGCCGAGCGAGAAGGGGGTCGCCGGGCATGGAGCACCTTACCGACGAGGGACCCAGTCCCTTCAGCCGCAGGGGCCGGGCCTGACGGATCACTGGGCCTTGCCCCTGCGGCTGATGCACGGCGGGCCGGCTTCGACCGGGAGCCCTATGCCCGGCGCCCCCCTCCTCGCTCGGCCTTCGGCCGAGTCGGTCCTCCCCCACAAGGGGGGAGGGGAGGTGCGCACGCACGCAGTTGTGTGCATCCTGTAGCTGCCTTGCGGGGCACGAGCGGTCAGTGCCGCGTCGCGGCCGGCGCCTC
>DAINQO010000005.1:0-51271 GCA_036742625.1 Microvirga sp. | reverse complement strand
CTGCCGCCTTCAGCCGCCGCGACACCCGCTCGCACAGGCGCCACAGGATCGACTGGAGCTCCTCGAAGCCGCGCAGGTCGGCGTCGAAGGTGGTCTCGGCCGAAACGCTTTTCGTTGCCCGCTCGGGGCGCACCGGCCGGGCATCCTCGCCGTTCGAGAAGCGGACGAGCTCGGCGGCTTCGCGCCCGAGCAGCCGAGTGAGATCGGCGAGCGGCGTACCGCGCACGTGCCGCAGATGGGTGATGCCAAGCTTCGACAGCCGCGCCTGCGCCGCCGCGCCGATGCCCGGCACGACGGCGACGGGCAGATCCGCGAGCCGCGCCGCGGTCTCGGCCCGGCCGATGATCGAGAAGCCGCGCGGCTTCTCGAGGTCCGAGGCGAGCTTCGCCAGGAACTTGTTGTGCGACAGCCCGACCGACACCGTGATGCCGATCTCGTCTTCGACGCGCTTCGCGAAGCGCACGAGCGTCGTGGCAGGGCTTGCATGGTGCAGGCGCTCGGTGCCGGAGAGGTCGAGGAAGGCCTCGTCGATCGACACCGGCTCGACGAGCGGGGTGAGCTCCAGCATCAGGGCGCGCACCTCGCGCCCGACGCGGCGGTACTTGTCGATGTCCGGCCGGACGACGACGGCGTCGGGACAGGCCTTCAGGGCCTTGAACATCGGCATCGCCGAGCGCACCCCGAACGTCCGCGCCACGTAGCAGGCCGCCGCGACGACCCCGCGTCTGCCGCCGCCGACGATCACCGGCCGGCTCGTCAGGCTCGGGTCGTCGCGCTTCTCGACGGTCGCGAAGAACGCGTCGCAATCGACATGCGCGATCGACAGCGCATCGCGCTCCGGATGGGCAAGCAGCCGCGGCGAGCCGCAGGCCGGACAGCGCCGGGCGGCAGGCTCGGCCTCGCGCAGGCAGTCGCGGCAGAGGGGGAGCTTGTTCGTCAGAGCCACCCTCCCATGCCCCTCATCCTGAGGTGCGAGCGCAGCGAGCCTCGAAGGACGCAACCCTGCCGGTGCAACGCCCCGCCGCCGGTGCGTGCTTCGAGGCTCAGGCTTCGCCTTCGCACCTCAGCATGAGGAGAGTGGTGTGAGCCCATGGCCGCGCCTAATCGGGGAATTCGGTCGGCGACAGCAGGTGCCGCGCCGCCATGACGCTCTCCGGATCTGCCCCGATTTCGCCCGCGAAGGCGACGAGAAGCTCCTCGTCGGAGACGAGATAGTCCATGAGGCCGGCGAAGAACCCCGGCGACCGCGCCGCCACCCGCAGGGTCTCGGGCGACAGCCCCGAGACCTCGAGGAAGCGCGTCAGCCGCTCCGGCGAGCCGCCGAGGAAGGCGAGGGCCTCGATCGCCATCGCCTGCGCCCGCGCCTCGTCCATGGCGGCGGGGCGCCTGTCGGGTCGGAAGCGGGGTTTGCCATTCATCAATGAGTCTCGGCTAAGACATCATCCGGCGAATTGGGGGCGGGGTGAAGGGCGGGCGCGGCTCGCCTTTGGCCCGGCGGGACAGCCATCATGAAGAAAACCGTTCTCATCGTCGAGGACAACGAGCTCAATATGAAGCTCTTCAACGACCTCCTCGAGGCGCATGGCTACGCCACCTTGAAGACCGGCAACGGCATCGAGGCGCTCGAGCTCGCCCGCGCCCACAAGCCCGATCTCATCTTGATGGACATCCAGCTTCCCGAAGTCTCCGGCCTCGAGGTCACGAAGTGGCTGAAGGAGGACGACGACCTCAAGGCCATCCCGGTCATCGCGGTCACCGCCTTCGCCATGAAGGGCGACGAGGAGCGCATCCGCGAGGGCGGCTGCGAGGCCTATCTGTCGAAGCCGATCTCGGTCGCGAAGTTCCTCGCGACCGTGCGCACCTATCTCGGCGAGTGAGGCCATCATGACCGCCCGCGTCCTCGTCGTCGACGACATCTTCCCGAACGTCAAGCTGCTCGAGACGAAGCTCAGCGCCGAGTATTTCGACGTCGTCACGGCGATGAACGGGCCCGACGCGCTGGCGCTCTGCGAGCAGGGCCTGTGCGACATCGTCCTCCTCGACGTCATGATGCCCGGCATGGACGGCTTCGAGGTCTGCCGGCGGCTCAAGAACGCGCCGCTGACCGCGCACCTTCCGGTCATCATGGTGACCGCGCTCGACCAGCCCGGCGACCGCCTCAAGGGCCTCGACGCCGGCGCCGACGAGTTCCTGACGAAGCCGCTCGACGATACGGCGCTGATGGCGCGCGTCCGCAGCCTCGTGCGGCTGAAGGCGGTGACCGACGAGATGCGCACCCGGGCCATGGCCTCGCGCGATTTCGGCATCGGCGACCCCTTGGCGGCGGCGGTCGCGGAGACCGGCCTCAACGCCAAGCTGCTCCTCGTCGACGACCGGGCGAGCTCCCATGAGCGGCTTGCCGCCGCGCTCGGGCAATACCACCGCGTCGAGGTCGAGCGCGACCCGCACCAAGCCCTCATCAAGGCCGCCGAGGGCTCCTTCGAGCTCATCCTCGTGAGCCTCGACCTCGTCGGCTATGACGGCTTGCGTCTGTGCAGCCAGCTGCGTTCGCTCGACCGCACCCGCAACGCCGCCGTCGTCATGATCGCCGAGGCCGACGACAAGGCCCGCGTGCTGCGCGGCCTCGATATCGGCGTGCATGATTTTCTCGTCCGTCCGGTCGACCGCAACGAGCTCGTCGCCCGGGTCCGGACCCAGGTGCGCCGCAAGCGCTTCTCGGACAGTTTGCGCTCGACGGTGCAGACGTCGATGGAGCTCGCCATCACCGACCCGCTGACCGGGCTGCACAACCGGCGCTATCTCGATAGCCATCTCGGCGCGCTGTTCGACGAGGCGGCGTCGCGCGGCCGGCAGATCTCAGTGCTTCTCCTCGACATCGACCGCTTCAAGGCGATCAACGACTCCTACGGCCATGACGCCGGCGACGAGGTGCTGCGCGAGTTCGCAGTCCGGGTCCGGGCCCACACCCGCGGCATCGACCTCCTGGCCCGGTACGGCGGCGAGGAGATCGTCGTCGCGGTGCCGGACACGGCGGTCGACGGCGCCGAGGCCGTCGCCGAGCGCATCCGCGAGCGCATCGAGGCGACGCCGTTCCCGATCCACCGCGGCACGCGGGCGATCCCGGTGACCGTCTCGATCGGCGTCGCGGCCCGCGAAGCCGGCGACACCGCGGCCGGCGAGATGCTGAAGCGCGCCGACCTCGCCCTCTACCGGGCAAAGCAGCAGGGCCGCAACCGGGTGATCGCAGCGGCGGCGTAAGCGCCATTCCGGCGCGCGCTTGTCATTCCGGGCGGGCCGGAGGCCCGAGCCCGGAACCCATGAACACCGGCAGTTCCGAGCCCCTGGCCGCGAATCCGGCGCAGCCCTAATCCTTAATATTAACAACCAATTAAGCCCGCCCGGAGGGCCTTGTCCCATTGTGCCGGACGGGCCCGCCTGTACCTTGCGCTCAACGGCCTCGGTGTGGCATCGCCCGAAGCCAACAGCAGCCCTACGGGTGCTCAGGTCCGCCGCATCTCCTGGGTATTTCGTGGGCTAGGCCGGCTTGGGGGCGGTTCGTGCCTCCTCATCGCCGCTCCCAGCCGGCCACCAATTCAAAAGGGCGCCCGAGAGCGCCCTTTTTGGCGTCCACCGGTCAGGCGCGCCGCTTACTTGATCTTCGCTTCCTTGAACTCGACGTGCTTTCGCGCGACGGGGTCGTATTTCTTCATCGCGAGCTTGTCGGTCATGGTGCGCGAGTTCTTCTTGGTGACGTAGTAGTAGCCGGTGTCGGCGGTCGAGAGCAGCTTCACCTTGATCGTGACGGCCTTGGCCATGGTCGGAACCTCTTGTCTGGCGCCCGCGCCCGGCCCGATAAGGCCAAGGTCGCCAAACGCAAAGGGCCGGGAAAATCCCGGCCGAACCTTGCGATCCAGATGAGCCATCGGGGCCGGTTCGTCAAGGTTTTCCCGACGAACCGGCGGCTCGCGGGGGCGCTACATGCGCTGGCCGGGAGGGGTGTTGTAGCGGCCGGAGCTGTTCTGGCCCGGCGCGAACTTCTTCGCCGACTGCATGTCCTTTTTCTTCTTGACCTGGCCGGGCGCATAGGCCGAGGCGCCGGGCGAGGTCGAGCCGGTGGTTATGCCTTGGCTATGGCCACCCATGTTCTTCGGGCCGGCCGAGGCCGTCGCGCTCGTGCCGAGCGCGAGCGCGCCGGCGAGCAGCCATGGGGTGATCCGCATCGTTCGTCTCCTCTATGCCGGTCGCGTGCGACCGCTCGCCGGATGAACGCTGCTCCGGCAGGGCCGTTCCTAAGGCCATGGTCCGGCCGCACGACGCGAGCGGGACCGGCTCAGGCGCTGTTGCCGTCGGGCGGCGCGCTCGCGTCGGCCTCGAGCGCGGGCGCGATGAGGCTCTCGTCGTCGTTCTTGTACGAGTTCACCCGCGTCGACACCGGCCACATCGTCATCGGCTCGGCCGGGTAGGGCCGCAGGAGCTCCCGCGGGTCGTCCTCGCCGGCGAGCCAGCGCTCGTAATCCTGAGGCGCGAGGATGACCGGCATGCGGCTGTGGATCGGGCGCACGAGCGCGTTCGCCCGCGTCGTCACGATGCAGAAGGTGCGCAGCCAGGCGCCCGAGGCCGGGTCCTTCCAGTTCTCCCACAGCCCGGCGAGGCCGAACGGCGCGCCGTCCTTCATCGCGATGGCGAAGGGTTGCCGGATCTTCGAGCCCTTCACCGCCTTCCACTCGAAGAAGCCGTCGATCGGCATGATGCAGCGGCGCTTGACGTAGGCGTCGGCGAAGAACGGCCGCGTCTCCGGCGGGAAGGTTTTCGTCGCCAGCGTCTCGGCGGCGGCGTTGATCGGCGGCGGCTTCGGCTTGTCAGTGCAGAAATGCGGGATCAGGCCCCAGCGCAGGAGATCGAGCGAGCGCTCGCCCGTCGTGGGGTTCTTGCGGATGATCCACAGGTCCTGCGCCGGCGCGCCGTTGTAGCGCGGCGGCACGTTCGACCAGCGGTTATCGCGGTCCTCGAGCCCGTCGACGATGCGCAGCCCGAGGAGGTCCGGGGGGCTGCGCTGGATGACGCGTCCGCACATGCGGGCTCATGTAGCGGACGGCGCCGCCGGAGGGGAGGGAGCGGAACGCCGGCTTTCGCTCGGCAGCGCGAACCGCGGCGCTTCAGCGCCCGTCGATCTGCTGGCCGATGATGGCGATCGCGCGCTGATAGACCGAGGCCGCGTTCCAGGCCTGGATGGCGCCGAAGTTCGCCTGCCCGGGCTGGTAGCCGCCGCCGGCGCTCCAGCCATGGCCCTTGAGGAAGTTCGCCGTCGACATCAGCGCCGTGCTCGAATTGTCGAGGCTGCCGCCGGTGCCGTAGTTCAGGATGCTCTTCGGCAGGAATTGCGTGTGGCCGACCTCGCCGTGCATCGAGCCGCGCGAGCCCGGCGCCAGGATGCCGCGATCGATCAGCGTCAGCGCCGCGTAGAGCTGGTCGGTGAAATAGGCGCTGCGCCGGCAGTCATAGGCGAGGGTCGCAACCGCCGAGAGGACGTTCTGGTTGCCGCGCTGGGCGCCGAAGGCGGTCTCCATGCCCCAGATCGCGAGCAGCGGCCCCGGCGGCACGCCGTAGCGCTGCTCGATCTGCGCGAACAGCGCGGCGTGCGACTGCTTGAGCGCGCGCCCGCGCGAAACGATCGCCGAGCCGCCGCGCTTGGCGAGGAACTGGTCGAGCGACAGCCGGAAGCTGCGCTGGCCGCGGTCGGCGGCGATCGTCGCCGAGGCATAGTGGGTGCCCATGAGCGCCGCGACGGCCGAGGCGCTGACCCTGCTTCGCGCCTCCTCGGCGAACTGCCGCTTCCAGCCCTCGAACCCGGCCGCCGAGTTGCCGCACTGCGCGGCGCTCGCCTCGCCGGCCGCGCCCGCGAGCGCCGCCAGGGCCGCGGCGGTGACCGTCCTGAACTGCCCGATCTTCGTCATTCGGAACTCCTTGCCGATCGCATGAGACGCCAACGTGATCGCCCACTCTCGCGCCTTCAAGTCTCTATGCCGTCGGCGCGAAGGATAACCCGGCGCGAAAGCGTGCGCACCTGCGTCAGCTTTTCACGGTGAACGGCGGCTGTCCGGTCGTGCTCGCCGGTCATGCCGGCGGTCCGGGCCTTTGCAGCGCCAGCTCTCGCGGCATCGCTTCACCTATGTTATTCACTACGTGATTGCGATGGGGGGGCCTGATGAAACTCACCACAGCTGCCGCAGCCGCGACGCTGCTCTTCGCCGCGGCAGCGAGCTCCGGCGCGGTCGCCGAGACGCTGTTCGAGAGCCAGCGGCTGACGGCGACGGGCGAATATCCCGAGGGCATCGAGGGGCCGGCCGTGGACGCCGCCGGCAACCTCTATGTCGTCAATCTCGGCCAGAAGGGTACGATCGGCCGGGTGCGCCCCGGCGCCTCAACCTCGGAGCTGTTCGCCAAGCTCCCTGACGGCAGCATCGGGAACGGCATCCGCTTCGACCGTGAAGGGCGCATGTACGTCGCGGATTTCAAGGCGCACACGATCTTCGTGATCGAGCCGGGTCAAGCGACGCCCCGCCCCTATTTCCCCCCGCAGCCGCGGTCCGGCTTGTTCGACCAGCCGAACGACCTCGCGATCGCCGCCGACGGGACGCTTTACGCGAGCGACCCGAAACGCCGCACGGGGCGCATCTGGCGGATCAGGCGGGCGCCCGACGGGAGCGCGCGCGCCGTCGTCATGACGAGCTCGCGCGCCATGGGGCGCACCAACGGCCTCGACCTCAGCCCGGACGGGCGCACGCTCTATGTCGGCGAATCGAGCAGCTTCGAGCTGTGGGCCTACGGCATCGAGGGCGACAAGCTCGTTGCGCCGCGCCGGCTCGTGAAGTTCGACGCCGACCTCGACGGCCTGCGCACCGACGTCGACGGCAAGATCTACGTGGCGCGGGTGGAAAGCGGCACCGTCGACGTGGTCGATCCGCAGAGCCGCACCGTCATCCGGCGGGTAGCCCTGACCGCCAAGAATCCGACCAACCTGACCTTTGGCGGGCCCGACGGAAAGACCGTCTTCGTCACGCAGGCCAATGGCGGCTACGTCGAATCCTTCCGCGTCGAACGCCCCGGCCGCGAGCCCTGCCTCCAAGGCGTGCCCGGGACTTGCCCGTAGCGGCGGCCGGCAGGAAACGGGTGTCGATCGGGAGGCTCGGCCCTAGACTAGGATGCGGTCTTAAAAGCGGGCGCCGGCGGCGCGCCGGGCGAGCCTGAGGGTCGCGATGGACCACGGACCCGACGAGCAACCGACCTCAGCCCAGCTCCTGACACGCATGTTCGAGGTGGAGAGGCGCTTCCTGCGCTCGGATTCCGGCACCGCCGACCTTCTCGCCACCGCCTTCCACCCGGACGTCGTCATCCATGAGCCAGCGTCGCTGCCCTACCCCGGCGACTGGTGCGGATTGGAGGGCGTCACCGCCCTGTTCCGCGCCATGCGCGAGACCTGGAGCGACATCAGGGTCGAGGATCTGCGCTCCGCCCGCGACGGCGACACCGTCTTCATGGCCTGCACGCTGCACCTGACCTCCCGCGCCACGGGCCGCTCGATCGCGCAGCCCTTCGCCGAGGTGCTGCGCTTCAAGGGCGACCGCTTGGTCGACGGCACGCCGTTCTACTACGACACCGCCGCTGTGACGGCGGTGCTGCGGTAGGGGGCTTCACCCAAGCGCCATCATGCCCGGGCTTGGCCCGGGCACCCACGCCTTCGCCGGGCCGCACACGCCGGCGCTTTGCGCGCGCAGGCGGGTCCCTTACCCTTGCTGGCCATGAAAGGCGGCTGGGTCTATTTCATGAGCAATCGCCGCAACGGCGTGCTCTATGTCGGCGTCACGTCGAGCCTCTCGCATCGGGTGTGGCAGCATCGCGAAGGGCTGATCGACGGCTTCACGCGCCGCTACGGGCTCAAGCGCCTCGTCTATTACGAGCGCTTCGAGGACATCCGCGACGCCATCCAGCGCGAGAAGACCATCAAGCACTGGGACGCGCAAGTCGTGGATGGCCGGCCCAAGGCCGGCCATGACGCGGCGGGGGCGCTACGCAGCAAGCTGTTCTCGTCCGAGCGCTCTTGCGTCGAACCCTCCACATCCTCGTTGCTTCACGAACACCCCGTCGTCCCCCCGCACGTGTCGCACTTCAAACACGTCCCGTTGCGCACCAGCGTGAAGTTGGCGCACTCCGGGCACGCTTCGCCCTCGTAGCCCTTCATGCGCGCCTCCGCCCGCTTGTCCAAAGCCGACGGGCCGGCGGCGGCGAGGGGCGGCGAGAAGGGGAGGTCGAGGACGCCGACGCGGGCTTCCGGCGCCGTGTCGTAGCCTGGCGCCAGCGCCGTCGCCCCGGCGGTGGCGTAGCCGGCGCCGCCCTGGATCAGCATGAAGCGGTCCTGCTTGCCGCGCACGAAGCCGGTCGAGACCACCTGGCGGGCGGGCGGCGAAGCGCCCTCGTCCGGGGCCTTGCCCTCGGCTTGGCCGCGGCCGAGCACGTCGGGGCCGATCTCGGAAGGATCGACATGGCCGAGCTCGGTGCGGCCGAGGTAGGAGATCGCGAGCTCGCGGAAGACGTAGTCGAGGATCGAGGTCGCGTTCTTGATGCGCTCGTTGCCCTGCACGAAGCCGGCCGGCTCGAACCGCGTGAAGGTGAAGGCCTCGACGTATTCCTCGAGCGGCACGCCGTATTGCAGGCCGAGCGAGATCGCGATGGCGAAGTTGTTCATCATCGCCCGGAAGGCGGCGCCCTCCTTGTGCATGTCGATGAAGATCTCGCCGAGGCGCCCGTCGGCGTACTCGCCGGTGTGGAGGTAGACCTTGTGGTTCCCGACGACCGCCTTCTGGGTGTAGCCGGTGCGGCGGTCGGGCATCTTCTCGCGGGCGCGGATGCGCTCGACGCGCTCGATGACGCGCTCGACGATCCGTTCCGCGACCTCGGTGGTGCGCGCCGCGGTCGGCTGGGCGAGGAGCGCGTCGACGGCGTCGAGCTCGTCTTCCTCCTCGTCGGCGATCAGCGCCGCGTTCAGCGGCTGCGACAGCTTCGAGCCGTCGCGGTAGAGCGCGTTGGCCTTGAGCGCCAGGCGCCAGGAGAGCATGTAGGCCGACTTGCAGTCCTCGACGGTCGCGTCGTTCGGCATGTTGATGGTCTTCGAGATCGCGCCCGAGATGAAGGGCTGCGCCGCCGCCATCATGCGGATGTGGCTCTCGACCGAGAGGTAGCGCCGGCCGATGCGCCCGCACGGGTTCGCGCAATCGAACACCGGGTAGTGCTCGGGGCGAAGATGCGGCGCGCCCTCGAGCGTCATGGCGCCGCAGACATGGATGTTCGCGGCCTCGATGTCGGCCTTCGAGAAGCCGAGGAAGGGCAGGATCTCGAACGCCGGATCGGCGAGCTTTTCCGCCGGGATGCCGAGCGTGTCGCGCAGGAAGTCCTCGCCGAGGGTCCAGCGGTTGAACACGAACTTGATGTCGAAGGCGGCCTTGAGGTCCTTCTCGACCGCCGCGATCTTCTCGTCGGTGAAGCCGCGCGCTTTGAGCGTCGCGACGTTGATCGCCGGCGCCTGGCCGAGCGAGCCGTGGCCGACCGCATAGGCCTCGATCTCGGCGATCTCGGCCTCGCCATAGCCGAGCGCGCGCAACGCATCCGGGACGGCGCGGTTGATGATCTTGAAGTAGCCGCCGCCGGCGAGCTTCTTGAACTTGACGAGCGCGAAGTCCGGCTCGATGCCGGTGGTGTCGCAATCCATGACGAGACCGATCGTGCCGGTCGGCGCGATCACCGTCGCCTGGGCGTTGCGGAAGCCGTACTTCTCGCCGAGGTCGAGGGCCGCGTCCCACGCCTTCTTGGCATGCTCGACGAGGCGCTCGCCGTCCTGGTCCAATGACCGGCAGGAGGCGTGGTCGAGCGGCACCGGGTTCGTGTTGAGGAACTCGTAGCCGAAGACCTCGCCATGCGCGGCGCGGCGGTGGTTGCGGACGACGCGCAGCATCGACGAGGCGTTCTCGGTATAGCGCGGGAAGGCGCCGAGCTCCTTCGCCATCTCGGCCGAGGTCGCATAGGAGACGCCGGTCATGATGGCGGTGAGCGCGCCGCAGAGCGCCCGGCCGGCGTCCGAATCGTAAGGCAGCCCCATCGTCATGAGCAGGCCGCCGATGTTGGCGTAGCCGAGGCCGAGCGTCCGGTACTCGTAGGAGAGCTGCGCGATCTCCTTCGACGGGAACTGCGCCATCATGACCGAGATCTCGAGGACCACGGTCCACAGCCGCACGAGGTGCTCGTAGCCCGCGATGTCGAAGCGCTTCGCCTCTTTGTCGTAGAGCGCGAGGAGGTTCGCCGAGGCGAGGTTGCAGGCCGTGTCGTCGAGGAACATGTACTCCGAGCACGGGTTCGAGGCCCGGATCCGCCCGCCCGCCGGGCAGGTGTGCCAGTCGTTCATGGTGGTGTTGAAGTGCAGTCCCGGATCGGCCGAGGCCCAGGCGGCAAAGCCGATCTTCTCCCACAGCTCGCGGGCTTTCAGCGTCTTCACCGGCTTGCCGGTGATGCGCGCCGTCAGCTGCCAGTCGGCGTCGGCCTCGACGGCGGCGAGGAAGGCGTCGGTGAGCGACACCGAGTTGTTCGAGTTCTGCCCCGAGACGGTGAGATAGGCCTCCGAATCCCAGTCGGTGTCGTAGGTGTCGAAGGCGAGCTCCTTGTAGCCCTGGCGCGCGAACTGGATGACGCGCTTGATATAGCTGTCCGGCACCTGGGCGCGGCGGGCGAGCTTGATCTCGCGCTTCAGCGCCGGGTTCCTCTCCGGCTCGAAGCAGGCGTCGCCCTCGGCCTCGCAGTTGACGCAGGCCTTCATGACGCTCTTCAGGTGCTTCTGGCAGATTTTCGAGCCGGTCACGAGCGCCGCGACCTTCTGCTCCTCGCGCACCTTCCAGTCGATGTAGGTCTCGATGTCGGGGTGGTCGACGTCGACGACGACCATCTTCGCCGCGCGCCGCGTCGTGCCGCCGGACTTGATCGCGCCGGCCGCCCGGTCGCCGATCTTGAGGAACGACATCAGCCCGGAGGAGCGCCCGCCGCCGGAGAGCCGCTCGCCCTCGCCGCGCAGCGCCGAGAAATTCGAGCCGGTGCCGGAGCCGTATTTGAACAGGCGCGCCTCGCGCACCCACAGATCCATGATGCCGCCCTCGTTGACGAGGTCGTCGCGCACGCCCTGGATGAAGCAGGCATGCGGCTGCGGGTGCTCATAGGAGGAGGCCGACTGCGTCAGCTCGCCGGTCCGGTGGTCGACGTAGTAGTGGCCCTGCGCCGGCCCATCGATGCCGTAGGCCCAGTGCAGGCCGGTGTTGAACCATTGCGGCGAGTTCGGCGCGCACATCTGGCGCGCGAGCATGTAGCGCAGCTCGTCGTAGAAGGCCGAGGCGTCCTCCTCGGTCGAGAAATAGCCGCCCTTCCAGCCCCAATAGGCCCAGCAGCCGGCAAGCCGGTCGAAGACCTGCTTCGCCGAATGCTCGGAGACGGCGCGCTCGCCCTCGGGCAGCTTCGACAGCGCCTTCGCGTCGGCCTCGGAGCGCCACAGGAAGGAGGGGACGGCGTTCTCCTCGACCTTTTTCAGCCGCGCCGGGACGCCGGCCTTGCGGAAGTACTTTTGCGCCAGCACGTCGGTCGCGACCTGGCTCCACTCGGCCGGCACCTCGATGCCGTCCTGCCGGAAGACGATCGAGCCGTCGGGGTTGCGGATCTCACTTACCGCCAGCCGGAACGGGATCTCCGCATAAGGCGACTGGCCCGTCGTGGTGTAGCGCCGCTCGATCCGCATCATGCCCCTCCCATGCCTCGGCCTGGCCGCCGCCGGCCCGTGTTTTCGACCCCTTGGCGTGCCGCCCTCCCGGCCCGGCGACGGCGCGCGGAAACCCGCCGGTCCGAAAGGCTTTCGCCCGGACCGCTGCGCCGTCGGAGGGAGTGGGAAGTGCCGCCCGGGCAGCCTTGGCCGCCGGGCAAACGCGTCACGGAGGGCGACGCTAGAGCGAGTCTCGCAGGGCCGTCAACGGCCGTTTTGCGGCCAAGTTCGAAACTACGCATAGGGATGCCCGGGCGCTTGCTCCACTACATATAGTGTTTTTCGAGTCGTTGCGAAAGTCTTAACGAACGGTTTCCGGAACCGTTCCAAAGGCTTGTGGCACGGCGGCGTGCGAGCCCGCGACGCGACTCGGAGCGCGGCAAGAGGCTGTGGATGACGGGGACTGCCGCCGCGCCGCCGCGGTCGTCCCACGGGATGGACAGGGCGGTCACCCGTATCCATAGTCCGCGCGATTTCCGGCCCTGGCGGACGTTGGCGATGACCCTCAAAGAGTTCTTCACCCAGTTCTTCACCTGGTGGAACGGCCAGACGCTCGGCACCCGCTTCCACACCTGGCGCTTCGGCGAGCTCGTCGGCACGGACGAGTTCGGCAACCGCTATTATCGCCGCGTCGGCCGGCCGATCGATTCGAACATGGGCCCGGAGCGGCGCTGGGTGATCTATAGCGGCCTTGCCGACCTCTCGCGGGTGCCGCCGGGCTGGCGCGGCTGGCTCTGGCACACCGTCGACGTGCCGCCGAGCGAGGAGACCTACGTCCCGCGCGAGTGGGAGAAGCCGCACCTCCCGAACCTCACCGGCACGCCCTCGGCCTATCGCCCGCGCGGCTCGATCCTCGGTCCCGGCGTCCGCCCCGCCGCGACCGGCGACTACGTGCCGTGGCGGCCGGGGGAGTAGCGCCCCAGTTGCCGCGGTCGTCCCGGCCGCAGCGAAGCGGAGAGCCGGGACGTAAGCCCGCAGGCTAAGGTCCCGGATAGCGCCTGCGGCGCTTCCGGGACGACGGCAGTGAGGCCGGCTACAGCCAGCCGTACTTCTTGAACCGCCAGAACAGCACGGCGCAGGTCGTGATGATGAAGGCGAGCACGATGAAATAGCCGTATTCCGTCTGCAGCTCGGGCATGTTCTTGAAGTTCATGCCGTAGATGCCGGCGACCGCCGTCGGCACGGCGAGGATGGCGGCGTAGGCGGCAAGGCGCCGCGAGACGTTCGTCTGCTGCGCCTGGCCGGTCATCAGCGCCGCCTCGAAGGCGAAGGCCAGCACCTCCCGCAGCGAGTCGATCTCCTCCTGCACCCGCCGCACGTGGTCGGTGACGTCGCGGAACAGCGGCTGCATGGCGGCGTCGATCGCGACCATCTCGGCGTGCTCGATGCGCCGGCACACCTCGACCAGCGGCACGATCGCGTTGCGCAGCCGCACGAGGTCGCGCCGCAGCGTGTAGAGCCGCTCGATCTCGGCCGGGCTCAGCACGGTCGCGAGGACGTGGTCCTCGATCTCCTCGACCTCCTGCTCGACCATCTCGAGCACCGGCATGTAGTTGTCGACGATGAAATCGAGGATGGCGTAGAGGATGTAATCCTCGCCGTGCGAGAGCACCTTCGGCGACGCCTCGCAGCGCAGCCGCACCGTCTTGTAGGACACCGAGGCGCCGTGGCGCACCGAGACCACGTAGCCGCGGCCGACGAAGAGATGCGTCTCGCCGAAGGCGATGCGGCCGTCGACCATCTGCGCCGTGCGGGCGACGATGAACAGGCTGTCGCCGTATTGCTCGATCTTCGGCCGCTGATGGGCGTTGCGCGCGTCCTCGATGGCGAGATCGTGCAGCCCGAACTGGCGCTGAACCCGCCGCAGGAGCTCGTCGGTCGGCTCGTGGAGCCCGATCCACACGACGTGGCCGGGCTTCTCCGCCCAAGCGCCGGCGTCCTCGATCGGGATGTCGACGATCCGCCGGCCGCCGACATAGACGCCGGCCGCGACGACGCCGGGCTGGATTGCGGGCGGCACTGAGACCGGCGGCGCCTCGGCGGGGGCGACTTCGGTGGCGGCTTCTGCCATGGGCGTCTCCGACGCGGCGACGCCCCGTTATAGCTCAAGATTTAGGCCGGGCCACTCGGCCGATCAGGCGCTCCTGCGGAACTCGTCGTCCTCGCGCGGGCGCACGAGGGCGGCGCCGGGCCAGACCGCCGGCGCGGCGCGGGCGTATTGCGGCGGGCGGGCGATCTCGGCGCCGAGCGCCTCGGCGGCGTGCCAGCCCCAGCGCGGATCGTCGAGGAGGGCGCGGGCGAGCGCCACCATGTCGGCGTCGCCGCGGGTGACGATGTCGTTCGCCTGCACCGGGTCGACGATCATGCCGACGGCGCGCGTCGCGATGCCGGCCTCGCGCTTGACCTTCGCCGCGAAAGGCACCTGGTAGCCGGGGCCGACCGCGATCCGCGCCTTCAGCGCGACGCCGCCCGAGCTCACGCAGACGAAGTCGAGCCCGATCTCCTTCAGCGCCTTCGCCGTCGCGACCGCGTCCTCGGGCTTGAGCCCCTCTTCGGTCCAGTCCGAGCCGGTGATGCGGGCGCCGAGCGCGACATCGGCCGGCACGACGGCGCGCACCGCGCGCGCGACGCTCAACGGGAAGGCCAGGCGCTTCTCCGGGCTGCCGCCCCAGCGGTCGCCGCGTCTGTTCGACAGCGGCGACTGGAAGCTGTGCAGCAGATAGCCGTGCGCCATGTGCAGCTCGATCGCCTCGAAGCCGATGCGCACGGCGCGCTTTGCCGCCTGCACGAAGGCCGTCTCGATGCGGGTGAGGTCGGCGTCGGTCAATTCCGCCGGCGCCGGCCAGCCGTCGTCGAACGGGATCGGGGAGGGCGCGACGGTCGTCCACGGGTCGTCGCCGTCCTTCAAGGTCCGGCCACCCTCCCAAGGGCGCTCGGCCGAGGCCTTGCGGCCGGCGTGCCCGATCTGGACGCCGAACTTCACGCCCGGCAGCGCGACACCGCGGGCCGCCGCGACGGTGCGCGCCATGGCGCGCTCGTTGTCGTCCGAATAGAGCCCGGTGCAGCCATGGGTGATGCGCCCGATGCGCTCGACCGCCGTCGCCTCGACCACCACGAGGCCAGCCCCCGACATCGCCATCGTCATGAGGTGCTGCAGGTGCCAGTCGTTCATCGAGCCGTCGTTCGCCGAGTACTGGCACATCGGCGACACGACGATGCGGTTCGAGAGCCGCACCGGGCCGAGATCGAAGGGCGTGAAAAGAGGAGCGGTCATGCGGGGTCCGGAGGTGGTTTGGCGGGATCAACGTCTGTCGAGCGGAGAAGTGGCGGCTCGGGGCGCGGCTGTCCAGCCCGGCCGTCACATGCGCCCGGCGCGCCTGCCGCATGGCGCGCTTGCCATCGGCGCGCTTTCGGCGGAGCCTGCGCGCCGTCGAACCTTCCGCCTCAAGCCCATGACCATCTGCCACGACGTCATCGCCGCGATCGGCAACACGCCGGTGATCCGGCTCCGCCGCGCCTCGGAGGAGACCGGCTGCACGATCCTCGGGAAGGCCGAGTTCATGAACCCCGGTCAGTCGGTGAAGGACCGGGCCGGGCGGCAGATGATCCTCGAAGCGGAGAAGCGCGGCGAGCTCCAGCCCGGCGGCCTCGTCGTCGAGGCGACGGCCGGCAACACCGGCATCGGCATCGCCGTCGTCGCCAACGCGCGGGGCTACCGCACGCTGATCGTGATTCCGGAGACGCAATCGCAGGAGAAGAAGGACACGCTGCGCCTGTGCCGCGCCGAGCTCGTCGAAGTGCCGGCGGTGCCCTTCGCCAATCCGAACAACTACCAGCATGTTGGGCGGCGCATGGCCGACGCGCTGCGCAAGACGGAAGCCAACGGCGTCCTCTTCGCCGACCAGTGGAACAACCTCGACAACCGCAAGGCCCATTACGTCTCGACCGGGCCGGAGATCTGGGAGGAGACGGGCGGCAAGGTCGACGGCTTCGTCTGCGCGATCGGCACCGGCGGCACGATCGCCGGCGTGTCGAGCTACCTGCGCGAGAAGAAGCCCGACATCGTCATCGCCGTCGCCGACCCGCGCGGTGCTGCCATGTACGACCTCTTCACGCGCGGCGAGGCAAAGGCCTCGGAGGGCGGCTCGATCACCGAAGGCATCGGGCTCGGGCGCGTGACGCCGATCATCGCCGACATCACCGTCGATAAGGCCTACCTCATCCCGGACGAGGAGGCAGTGCCGATCGTCTTCGACCTCCTCGAGCACGAGGGCCTCTGCCTCGGCGGCTCCTCCGGCATCAACGTCGCCGGCGCGATCCGGCTCGCCCGCGACCTCGGGCCGGGGCACACCATCGTGACGGTGCTCTGCGACTACGGCACACGCTACCAGTCGAAGCTGTTCAATCCGCCGTTCCTGCGCTCGAAGGGACTGCCGGTGCCGCCATGGCTCGAGCGCGGGAACGGGGTGAAGCCGGCCTTGGTGTAGATGCGGGTCATCCCGGACGGGCGAGGCGATCCGTCGAAAGATCCCGGCTCTCCGCTTCGCTTCGGCCGGGATGACGTCGCGTGTTGCTCCCTGGTAGGGCTTAGGCTAAGACCACGGCTCCCGTGGTGATTTGAGCCGGCCGGCTTGCGCGCCACGTTAAACAAGGCGCTAAAAGGTCGGGGGCGAGCGCCCGGTCTTTTCCGCACAATCCGGCCGGCGAATAGTTTTCCGGGCATGTCCCGGAAGAGGGCTGGCCCATGAACGACTCCCTTCACCCCGCACAGCGCGCCCACGATCTCGAGCTCGAGACGCGGCTCGTTCACGCCGGCACATTACGCTCCGATTTCGGCGAGACCTCGGAGGCGCTGTTCCTGACGCAGGGCCATGTCTACGAGAGCGCCGAGCAATGCGAGGCGCGCTTCAAGGGCGAGGATCCGGGCTACATCTACGCCCGCTTCTCGAACCCGACGGTCGGCATGTTCGAGGCCCGCATGGCGGCGCTCGAAGGCGCCGAGGCGGCGCGCGCGACCGCGACCGGCATGGCGGCGGTGACGGCCTCGCTCCTCGGCCAGCTGCGCGCCGGCGATCACGTCGTCGCGGCGCGCCAGCTCTTCGGCTCGTGCCGCTTCGTCTGCGAGGAGCTCTTGCCCCGCTTCGGCATCGCCTCGACGCTCGTCGACGGCACGCGGCTCGACGCGTGGCGCGCCGCCGTGCGGCCCGAGACCAAGGCGTTCTTCCTCGAGAGCCCGACGAACCCGAACCTCGACCTCGTCGACATCGCCGGCGTCGCCGAGATCGCCCACGCCGCCGGGGCGAATCTCGTCGTCGACAACGTCTTCGCGACGCCGCTCTGGCAGAGCCCTCTGAAGCTCGGCGCCGACTGCGTCGTCTACTCGGCGACGAAGCACATCGACGGGCAGGGGCGCTGCCTCGGCGGCGTGATCCTCGGCTCGAAGGAGTTCATCGAGAAGAGCATCCACGGCTATCTGCGCCAGACCGGCCCGGCGCTGTCGCCCTTCAACGCCTGGGTGCTGCTGAAGGGGCTGGAGACGCTGTCGCTGAGGGTCGGCCGCCAGACCGAGACCGCGGCGGCCGTCGCCGACGCGCTCGCCCTCCACCCGAACGTGAAGCGCCTGATCTATCCCGGCCGGCCGGATCACCCCCAGGCCGAGCTCGTCGCCCGCCAGATGAAGGCCGGCTCGACGCTTGTCGCGATCGAGGTCGCCGGCGGCAAGGCGGGCGCGTTCCGCTTTCTCAACGCGCTGCGCATCGTCAAGATCTCGAACAATCTCGGCGATGCGAAGAGCCTCATCACCCATCCGGCGACGACGACCCACGAGCGCTTCGCGCCGGCGGTGCGCGAGGCGATGGGCGTGACCGAGGGCCTCGTGCGGCTGTCGGTCGGCTTGGAGCACCCGAGGGATCTGATCCGGGATCTCGAGCGGGCGCTTGGGGATTGATGCAAGCACCACAACTCTCCTCATGCTGAGGTGCGAGGAGCGCAGCGACGAGCCTCGAAGCACGCACTGGCGGTCTCGCGCTGCATCGATAGGGTTGCGTCCTTCGAGGCTCCCCCCGGGTCAAGCCCCGGGGGTCGCACCTCAGGATGAGGGGCTTTGGGTCTTTGCCCTGGTTCTACTTTGCTGCCCCGGTCTCGACCGGGCGCTTCTCGTCCTGCGTCCACTCCGACATCGAGCCGTCGTAGAGGCGCACGTCGGGGCGGCCGAGAAGCTCGGCGAGGACGAACCAGTTCGTCGCCGCCGCCTGGCCGGTGTTGCAGAAGCTGACCACCTCGCCCTTGGGCACGGCGGAAAAGATGCGCTCGAGCTCGCCGGCCGGCTTCAGCCCGCGCCGGGAGGCGTCGTAGGCCTGCGCCTGATCGAGGTGCACGGCGCCGGGCAGGCGGCCGGCCCGCATCGCCTGCGGGCTCTTCTCGCGGCCCTCGAAATAGCCGATCCCACGCGCGTCGAGTAGCGTCGCGTCCTTGCGCGCGACCGCCTCCTCGACGCGGCCGAGGTCGGCGCGCAGTGCCGGGTCGATCTTGACCGGATATCGGCTTTGCGGCCGCGCATGGCCCGGCCCCGTCTCGACCGGCCGGCCCGGATCGGCGCGCCAGCCCTCCCAGCCGCCGTCGAGGAGCGAGAGGCGCCGGTGCCCGACGACCTTGAGGGTCCAGTACACCCGGGCGGCGGCGCTGAAATCGCCGGTGTTGACGCCCGTCGGCACGACGACGGCGTGCCGATCGGGCGCAAGACCAAGCCGGCCGAAGAGCGCCGACAAGGCCGCCGCGTCGGGCAGCATGCCGACCGCCATGCCCTTGGCCGCCCGCCAGCCGTCCTTGGCGTAGTCGGTGAACGTCGCGCCCGGGATATGGCCGGCCTCGAAGGCGGCGCGCCAATCCTCGCCGGCGACGAGGCGCACGTCGAGGATCGCGAGATCGGGGTGGTGCAAATGCTGCGCGAGCCACTCCGGCGAGACGAGGGGCTGATGGGTGTCGGGCATGCGGCTCTCCGGGGAAAGCCCCGTCATAGCACGCCGAAGCGCTCAAACACCTGCCTGAGGCTCTCGCCGGCGGCGAGCGCGTCGCGCGTGCGATCCTCGGCCGTCACCTTCTCGAGCGCGCGGGCGACGACCCGTGGCGCGACCGCCTTCGGGATCGCGACGCAGCCGTCGACGTCGCCGAAGACGAGGTCGCCGGGTTCGACGCGCACGCCCGCGACTTCGACGGCGATGTCCATCGCGGCCATCTCGGCGCGACCTTTCGAGTCGAGCGGGCCGATGCCGCCGGCGAAGACCGGAAACCGCATCTCGCGGATGCGGCGCACGTCGCGCACGAGCCCGTCGGTAAGGCAGCCGGCGGCGCCGCGGATGCTTGCTGCCGTCGTCAAGAGCTCGCCCCAGGGGGCAATCCGGTCCGTCGGCCCGTCGCAGGCGAGCACCGTGACCTCGCCCGGCGCGAGGCTGTCGATGAGGTCCATCTCAATCTCGTACGGGTTCCGCCCCGGCTCGACGTGATAGACTTTGCGGTAGAGGCCAGTCCTGGCGAAGCCGCACATGACCGAGGTCTCGTCGAGCGGGCGCAGGAAGGGTTTGAGCGCCTGGTTCATGAACCCGGCCTCGTCGAGCACGTCGGAGAGCACGGCCGTGTAGAGCGTGCGGGCGAGGTCGGGGAGGGGCGGAAGCGGCTGGCGATCGTTCATGGTGGCTCCTGGCGGCGTTTCGAGCTAACATCCGCTCGGACGCGATCTCAAGCTCGTCGCGGCAGCCGGGGCGAACCCGGCGCTGTGCTTGGCGTTGTCCTTCGGGGTCTCGGCAGAGATGTCGCGGAGGCGGCCATGAAGCGTTCCCCGGTTCTCGATGCGGTGCTCGTCGGCGCGCTGATGATCGGCGCCACCGCAATGACGGCGTTCATCAAAGGCATCCCGGAGGCCTGCTCGCAGCCGACGCCGGCAAGCGTTGAGAGCCTTTTCGCGCCCTGCCTCGCGGCGGAGCGGCAGGACCGCCGGCCGCCGGCAGACATCGCCGCGCTGTATTTCCCGCCGCCGCCGCTTCGGCCCGGCGAGACGCTCGTCGCGACGCCGGCATCGCCCCGTGACGTCGACGCGACCGGCTCGGTGCCGCAGTCGAGGCGCTGAAAGCCCAACCCTGCACAGGGAGGGGAGCGTTAGCAAAGCGGCAAAGCCTTCGGCGTAGGCTCGATATCGAGCCACGCCGATGATCGCCGCCCCGGTCTTTCCCGATCTTGCCGCCCTCGTCGCCGACGAGAGCCTCTATATGCGCCGCATCCTGCGCGACATGCTGACCCGCGTCGGCATCAAGCGCGTCTTCGAGGCGCCGGATGGCGCCGAAGCGCTCGGCGTGCTCAGCGAGTCGAAACCCGACCTCGCCATCATCGATTGGGACCTCGCGATCCTCTCGGGCGAGGAGTTCATCCGCCTCACCCGCACGCCGAAGACCTCGCCCGCCCCGACGGTGCCGATCATCCTGATGCTGTCGAAGCCGCGGCGCTACGCCGTCGACCGGGCGGTGGCGCTCGGCGTCAACGAGGTCATCGGCAAGCCGTTCTCGCCGAAGATCCTGTGGTCACGCCTCGACGAGGTGCTCAACCGTCCGCGCGGCTTCGTCGAGGCGAACGGGCTCTTGCGGCCGGCGCCGCGCGGGGGCGCGGCGGCCGAGAAGGCGGCGGCCTGACGCGAAGCTTCGCCTTATGGGCTTGGCAGCGGCGCCGAGCCGTTGCACTCTTCGTCCCAACTCGCGCCCCGGCCTCTTGCCGCGCTGGCGCCTCAGGATTCGACCGTGTCGGTCAAGGACGAAGTGGTTGCCCAGCCGGATTCGCCGGGGCACGTCGCCGCGACGAGCGCGCATGGCGATCTGCCCTCGGCGCAGCCGGTCCGGCACAACGGCCGGCCGCCCTGGCCGCACGCGCATCACCGCCGGGCCGGGCCGCAGAACGGCTATTCCTACGCGGCGCTCGATCTCGGCACCAACAACTGCCGCCTCCTCGTCGCCGAGCCCGCCCCTTACGGCTTTCGCGTCATGGACGCCTTCTCGCGCATCGTGCGGCTCGGCGAGGGCCTGGGATTCGCGAACCGCCTGAGCGAGGCGGCGATCGAGCGCACGATCGAGGCGCTGCGGGTCTGCAAGAGCAAGATGCAGCACCGCAACGCGACCCGGGCGCGCCTCGTGGCGACCGAGGCGTGCCGGCTTGCCGACAACGGCGCCGAGTTCGTCGCCCGCGTCCAGTCCGAGCTCGACATGGAGCTCGAGGTCGTCGACCGGCGCACCGAGGCCTATCTCGCCGTCACGGGCTGCGCGGCGCTCGCCGATCCGCGCGCCCATTCGGTCGTCATCTTCGACATCGGCGGCGGCTCGACCGAGATCGCCTGGCTCGACGGCAAGGGTGCAAGCCCGCTCGCCGACCCGATAAAGCGCATTCGGGCCTGGGATTCGCTGCCCGTCGGGGTGGTGACGCTCGCCGAGCGGCACGGCGGCGTCGACGTGACGCGGATGGCGTTCGAGGCCATGGTCGAGGAGGTGAGCGATCTCCTCGCGCCGTTCGAGCTCGCGGCCGGCTCGGCGGCGTATCTCCCCGAGTTCCACCTGCTCGGCACCTCGGGAACCGTCACCACGGTCGGCGGCATCCACCTCAAGCTGCCGCGCTACGACCGGCGGCGCGTCGACGGCATGTGGATGCGCGACGAGCATGTGACCGCGGTTCTCGACGACCTCCTCGATACGCCGTTCGACCAGCGCGCCCAAAACCCCTGCATCGGCCGCGACCGCGCCGACCTCGTGCTCGCCGGCTGCGCCATCCTCGAGGCGATCCGGCGGGCATTCCCCTCCGACCGCCTGCGCATCGCCGATCGCGGCCTGCGCGAGGGCATCCTCATGAACCTCATGCGCGAGGACGGCGTCTGGCGCCGCGGCGGGCGCGGGTGAGCGACAAGCCTGGCTCGGGTGCGCGCGAGCTGAAGCAGCGGCTGAAGACCGCGAAGAAGCGCACCGCCTCCTCGCAGCGCTGGCTCGAGCGCCAGCTCAACGACCCTTACGTCGCCCGCGCCAAGCGCGACGGCTACCGCTCGCGGGCGGCCTACAAGCTCATCGAAATCGACGACAAATACCGGCTGCTGAAGCCGGGCCAGCGCGTCGTCGACCTCGGCGCCGCACCCGGCGGCTGGGCCCAGGTCGCGGCAAAGCGCGTTAGCGCCGCGGAGGGGAAAGGCCGCGTCGTCGGCATCGACCTCCTTCCGATCGAGACCCTCCGGGGAGCGGAGTTCATCACGCTCGATTTCATGGACGCGGCGGCGCCGGACCGCCTCACCGAGATGCTCGGCGGCCCGGCCGACATCGTGATGTCCGACATGGCCGCGAACGCCACCGGCCACCGCAAGACCGACCATCTGCGCATCATCGGCCTCGCCGAGGCCGCCGCCGAGTTCGCCCGCGCCGTCCTCGCCCCCGGCGGCGCTTTCGTGGCCAAGGTCCTGCAGGGCGGGACCGAGGGCGCGCTCCTCGCCGATCTGAAGCGCGACTTCGCGACCGTCCGCCACGTCAAGCCCGCCGCGAGCCGGTCGGATTCAGCGGAGCTCTATGTCTTGGCGACGGGATTTCGAAGGACTCCCTCTCCCGCTTGCGAGACCTTTGCGCAATAAGTTCGGCGCCGCTTCGCGGCAGCTTCTTGCGCTGGGTCCCGGGTCGCATTCCGCTTGCGCTCCATGCGCCCGGGAAAGCGGTGCAAAGATCGGCACGAGCCTCTCAACGGCCTTTCCCGGACGCCTGGAACGGAGCGCAGCGAAGTGGAAGGCGATCCGGGACCCAGCGCAAGAACTCGCCGCGAAGCGGCGCCGAATCTCACCTTTCCCAGAGGTCTCGCTTAAGCGGGAGAGGGGGTCCCGGCGCTTCGCCTCAGTGCACGTACTTCCTGAAGAAGCCGAGCGTTCTTTCCCAGGCGAGGTCCGCCGCCGCCTTGTCGTAGCGCGATGAGGTGTCGTTGTTGAAGGCGTGGTTCACGCCCGGGTAGATGTGGAGCTCGTAGGTCTTCTTCGCGGCCTTGAGCGCCTCCTCGAAGGCGGGGATGCCGGCATTGATGCGCTCGTCGAGCCCGGCATAGTGGAGGAGGAGCGGCGCCGCGATGCCTTTGACCTTCTCCGGCGCCGGCTGGCGCCCGTAATAAGCGACGCCGGCATCGAGATCGGGCTCGGCGCAGGCGATCTCGCTGACGACGCCGCCGCCCCAGCAGAAGCCGACCGCGCCGATGTCGTCGGTGGTGTCGGTGCGCGCGACGATCGTCGCGACGGCGCCGCGCGACCAGGCGACGACGTCGTCCGGCTTGAGCGTGCCGATCATGTCGCGGGCCTTGTCCTCGTCGGCCGGCGTGCCGCCGATGGGGCTCAGGTAATCGATCGCGACCGCGGCGAAGCCCGCGACCGCAAGCCGGCGCGCGATGTCCTTGATGTGCGGGTTCAGGCCGCGGTTCTCGTGCACGACGATGACGGCGGGGAATTTCTGCCCCTCCCGCGGCTTGGCGAGATAGCCCTTGAGCCCCGCCGCGCTGCCCGGGATGTCGATCATCTCGGCGATAAGGCGCGGATCGCTCTCCGGGACGGTCTCGGCCCGGGCGTAGTTGTTCTCGAGCAGCGGCAGCAGCGCGGTCGCGGCGGCGGCCCCGCCGGCAATCGCGGCGAGCCGGTCCAGGAAGGCGCGGCGGGTCAGGCCGCCATGGGTGTAGCGATCGAAAAGCTCGATGATGCGCTGGTCCATGGCCCTCTCCCGGACGCGGAAGCAGGGCCTTACTAGCACCGCCTCGGGCGGGGTCCACCCTTTACCCTGAATCCGCGGCGGGCTTCGCGCGCACGACTGCGTGACCGGACATCTCGGCGCCGGCGCTCGGCTCGAGGCGGGCGAAGATGAAGCCGGAGAGGCTCGAGATCGCCCCGACGACGAGGAAAGCCGGCCAGAAGTCGCCGGCCGCGAGCTCGGTCCCGCCGCGGGCGCCGCTCACCGCCTCGAGCACCGCCGCGCCGAGGGCGACGCCGATGCTGAGCGCGAGCTGCTGCGCGACGCTCGTCAGGCTCGTGGCGTGGCTCATGTCGCGGCTCGACACGTCCGCGTAGGCGATGGCGTTGAGGCTCGTGAACTGGAGCGAGCGGAAGCAGCCGCCGACGAGGAGCACCATCATGATGATCCAATGCGGCGTCCCGGGCGTGAACAGCCCGCTCGCGGCGATGAAGGCCGCGGCGATGAAGGCGTTTACGGTCAGCACGGCGCGGAAGCCGAAGGTCCGCAGGATGCGCGCCGCGAGCGCCTTCATGAACAGCGCGCCCGCCGCCGAGACGAAGGTGAGGAGGCCGGACTGCAGCGGGTTCAGCCCGAAGCCGATCTGCAGCATCAGCGGCAGGAGGAACGGGATCGCGCCGACGCCGATGCGGAACAGCGAGCCGCCGAGAACGCTCGCCCGAAACGTCGCGATGCCGAGGAGGTCGAGCCGCACGAGCGGGTGCGGCGTCCGCCGCGCGTGGCGGACATAGGCGATGATCGCGAGGGTTCCGATGACGGCGCACGCGACGGAGAGCTCGATCGGCAGGAGATGGCGCCCGCCGGTCGCAAGCCCGAGCATCAGCGCGGCGAGACCGACGCCCAACAGGACAAAGCCGACCATGTCGAGCGGCGGACGCTCGGGCTCGCGAATGTTCTCGAAATAGAGGCTCGAGAGCACGATGCCGAGAAGCCCGATCGGGATGTTGATGAAGAAGATCCAGCGCCAGTCGAAATAGGTGGTGATGAAGCCGCCGAGCGGCGGGCCGACCACCGGCCCGACCATGGCGGGGATGGTGAGATACGCGAGCGCCGCGACGATCTCGTTCTTCGGAATGCTGCGCAGGAGCACGAGCCGGCCGACCGGCACCATCATGGCCCCGCCCATCCCCTGGACGAAGCGCGCCGCGACGAAGCCGCCGAGCGAGCCTGCGGCGGCGCAGGCGAGCGAGCCGGCCATGAACACCGCGAGCGCCGCCCGGAACACGGTGCGCGAGCCGTAGCGATCGGCCATCCAGCCGCTGACCGGCACGAAGATCGCGAGGCTGACGAGATAGGAGGTCACCGCGAGCTTCAGCGCCACCGGGTCTTCGTTCAGGCTTTCGGCGATCACCGGCAGCGAGGTCGCGATGACGGTCGAATCGGTGTTCTCCATGAACAGCGCGGTCGCGACGATGAGCGGGACGAGGCGGGTGCGATTCATCTGTGGGATGCCCGCTATCAGGCCTTTGCCACGCCGTCACGCCCGTGATACGAACCCGCGCCAACTCAGGACGGGCCGCGCCTCGCGGCAGAAGCCGCCGGGTTCAGGAGTTGGCGATGCCGCACATCTCAGCCGATCAGATCATCGAGGGCCTGACCTTCGACGACGTGCTGTTGCGGCCGGGCCACTCCGAAGTCCTGCCGGCCGACGTCAACCTCGAGACGCGGCTCACCCGTTCGATCGCCCTCCACCTGCCGATCATCGCCTCGGCGATGGACACCGTGACCGAAGCCCGCATGGCGATCGCCATGGCCCAGAACGGCGGCCTCGGCGTCATCCACCGCAACCTCGACCCGGAGCCGCAGGCCGAGCAGGTGCGGCTGGTCAAGAAGTTCGAGTCAGGCATGGTCCTGAACCCGATCACCATCTTTCCGGACGAGACCCTCAAGGACGCGCTCGGCTTGATGAAGCGCCACGGCATCTCGGGCATTCCTGTCGTCGAGCGCGGCCCGAACGGCAGCCGCGGCAGGCTCGTCGGGATCCTCACGAACCGCGACGTGCGCTTCGCCACGAACCCGAACCAGCCGGTCGCCGAGCTCATGACCAAGGACCGGCTGATCACCGTCCGCGACGGGGTCAACCAGGAAGAAGCAAAGCGCCTGCTGCACCAATATCGCATCGAGAAGCTCCTCGTCGTCGACGACCATGACCGCTGCGTCGGCCTGATCACGGTGAAGGACATCGAGAAGCAGGTCGCCTATCCGCACGCCGCGAAGGACGCGCAAGGGCGCCTCCTCGTCGCGGCGGCGACGACGACCGGGGAGGGCGGCCTCGAACGCTCCGAGCGCCTCATCGCCGCCGGCTGCGACGTGATCGTCGTCGACACTGCGCACGGCCACTCGCAGCGGGTGCTCGAGAACGTCGCGCGGGTGAAGAAGCTGTCGAACGCCGTCCAGGTGGTTGCCGGCAACGTCGCGACGCGGGAGGGCGCGAAGGCGCTGATGGATGCCGGCGCGGATGCGATCAAGGTCGGCATCGGGCCGGGCTCGATCTGCACCACCCGCATCGTCGCCGGCGTCGGCGTGCCGCAGCTCACCGCGATCATGGAGGCGGTCGAGGCCGCGAACGGCGCCGGCGTGCCGGTGATCGCCGACGGCGGCATCAAGTTCTCGGGCGACCTCGCCAAGGCCCTCGCCGCGGGCGCCGAATGCGCCATGGTCGGCTCGCTCCTCGCCGGCACCGACGAGGCTCCGGGCGAGACCTTCCTGTGGCAGGGCCGCTCCTACAAGAGCTACCGCGGCATGGGCTCGGTCGGCGCCATGGCGCGGGGCTCCGCCGACCGCTACTTCCAGCAGGACATCAAGGACGCGCTGAAGCTCGTGCCGGAGGGGATCGAGGGCCAGGTCCCCTACAAGGGACCGGTCGCGACCGTCCTGCACCAGCTCGCCGGCGGCTTACGCGCCGCCATGGGCTATGTTGGGGCGAAGGATCTCGAGGAGTTCCGCGACAAGGCCCGGTTCATCCGCATCACCAACGCCGGCCTGCGCGAGAGCCACGTCCACGACGTGACCATCACGCGCGAGAGCCCGAACTACCCGACGCGGGCTTGAGCGCGCGGTCAATCGATGCGATAGCGGATCTCGGCCTGGTCCTCCGGCCGGCCCGGGCGGGCGACGCCGTTTTCCTTGACCTCCGTGACCGTCTTCCACTCCGTCCGTTGCCACCCGAAGGGCGAGGCGGCGGGAAGGTCGATGCGGAAGACGCGCTCGGGCTCGCCCGGCCATTGCAGGACCACGCGACGGTCGGTGGTCTTCGCGCGCAGCGGCGCAAGGCCCATGATCACCGGCCGGTCGCCGTCGCGGCGCAGCCATTCCTCCGAGGCCCAGCGCGCGCCGAAGATCGCCGGGCTGTCGAGGACTGGCGTCGACAGCGTCATGCGGATGTCGCCCTTCTCGGCCGGGACCCTTGTCCCGGCGGGGAGCCGCAGCTCGAAGGCGACGTGCGTGTAGGAGAGGTTGTACTTCGCCTTATAGAGCTCCATGCGGACGGCGTTCGCCGCCCATGCCGTCCCGCCGAGGCCGAGGACGATGGCGAGCGCGGCCGCGCTCCCGCGCAGCATCTCGCGGCGGGTCCGGCAGCGGCCCGACGCCCGCAGCGAAAGCCAGATCGCGGCGAGCATGCAGACGGCGCCGAGCGCCGGTCCGACGATGACGAGACCGGTCAGGAACCGGTCGAACTCGGTGCCGAACCAGGCGAAGGTCACGAGCAGTGTGCCGGCCATGTTGCCGAGAAGCGCCCAGCCGAGGCCAAAGGCGATAAGGCCCAAGAGCGCGATGCCGATTAGGAACACGAGCAGACCCAAGGTTCACCAATCCGCGGGACTACGCCCGGCGCTGCATCCATGATGTTTGCCGCCGCACATGCGGGCGTTGCCTTCGCGGGCGCTCCGGGCCAAGGTCCGCCGCGCTTCCGGAGCCCTCATGTCTTTCCCCGCCATCCTCCTGCCGCTCTTCGTCCAGGTGTTTCTGACCTTCGCCGTCCTGATCTGGATGGCGGTTGCGCGGAGACGCGCGCTGCGCGGCGGCGAGGTTCGCCCTGTCGACATCGCGCTGCGGCAGCGGGCTTGGCCGGCGCGGGCCGAGCAGGTCGGCAACGCCTTCGCGAACCAGCTCGAGCTGCCGCTCCTGTTCTATGTGCTGGTGATCCTGGCGCTCGTCACGCGCAAGGCCGATTTCCTCTTCGTGGTGATGAGCTGGATGTTCGTGGCGACGCGGCTCTTCCACGCCTTCGTCCACACCGGCTCGAACGTGGTGCGGATTCGCGGCGGCGCCTTCGCCGTCGGCGCGATCATCCTCATCGTCATGTGGATCATCTTCGCCGCCCGCATCCTCTTGCCCGGCATGCCGGGCTGATGACGCCGGCTGCCCGCCTCTCCGCGGCGATCGAGGTCTTCTCCGATATCGAGGCGCGCCGCCGGCCCGCGGCCGACGGCCTGAAGGATTGGGGCCTCGCGCACCGTTTCGCCGGCTCGAAGGATCGCGCCGCGATCGCGAGCCTCGTCTACGACGCGCTCCGCCGGAAGGCGTCCGCGGCGTGGATCATGGGCGAGGCGAGCCCGCGGGCCGTTCTCCTGGGCATGCTGAAGCTCCAGCGCGGGCTCGCCGTCGAGGCGGTCGCCGCGCTATGCTCGGGCGAGCGCTTCGCGCCGGCGCCGCTCACGGAGGACGAGCGCAGCCGGCTCACTGCCGGGTCGCTTGACGCCGCGCCGGCGCATGTGGCGGGCGATTTTCCCGAGTGGATCGACAGCTCGCTGGCGCGCGCCTTCGGCGACGACCTCGTGCCGGAAATGCAGGCGCTCGCCACCCGCGCCCCCCTCGACATCCGGGCGAACACGCTCAAAGCCACGCGCGAGCAGGTGCAGGACGGGCTCGCGCATCTTACGCCGGTGTGGACGCCGCATTCGCCGGTCGGCCTGCGCGTCGCGCTCGGCGAGGACGGTCGCGGGCCGGCGCTGCACAGCGAGCCGGAGTTCCTCAAGGGCTGGTTCGAGATCCAGGACGAGGGCTCGCAGCTCGCGGCGCTCCTGACCGCTGTGAAGCCCGGCGAGCAGGTCGTCGACCTCTGCGCCGGCGCCGGCGGCAAGACGCTCGCGATGGCGGCCCTGATGGCGAACAAGGGCCAGATCCACGCGACCGACACGGACGCCCGCCGATTGGCGCCGATCCATGGGCGCCTGGCTCGCTCCGGAGCCCGCAACGTCCAGGTCCGCACGCCGCGCGGCCGCGCCGACCCGGTCGCCGATCTCGACGGCACGGTGGATTGCGTGCTCGTCGACGCGCCCTGCACGGGCTCCGGCACCTGGCGCCGCAACCCGGATTCGAAATGGCGCCTGCGCCCCGGCAGCCTCGAGGTGCGCCGCAAGGAGCAGGTCGCGGTCCTCGACCGCGCCGCGCGTCTGGTGCGCCCCGGCGGCCGCATCGTCTACGTCACCTGCTCGGTGCTGCCGGAGGAGAACGACGACGCGGTGGAGCGGGCCCTCCAGGTTCATCCGGAGCTGCGGGTCGACTCGAGCCTCCTCGCGCCCGAACTCGCGACCCACCTTGAGGTTTGTACCAGACCGGCCGCGCACGGCCTTCAGCTGATGCCGAGGCTGACGCAAACGGACGCTTTCTATATCGCAGCGTTGAGGCGAGCCTCGTAGTTGGGCTATGACAAGCACCCATCAAGGACCGGCCCTTGCCTGACAGCCTCACCATCGATCGCATGGATCCCGAACTCGTCGCCGAGCTTGGACGCGTCGCCGCGCGGCGCGGCGCTCGTCCACAAGACCTTGCTCGAGACCTCATCGCATACGGCCTGAAAACGCCGCCATCGGCCGGACGCGAAGCCGCACGACCGCTCACGGCAGAGGAACAGCGCGCCCGGGACGAGCTTCTGGAAGAGCTTCGTGACATTCGCGCCATGACGCTGAAGCCGCTCGCCTACGACTCGGCCTTGATCATCCGTGAGATGCGGGACGCGGATTGATGTTGATCTTGGATGCGAGCGTCGCAGCCAAGCTCTTCATCGCCGAGGCCGACTCCGATCAGGCGGAACAGGTCCTCGCGCTTGGAGAACCGCTGATCGCGCCCGATCTTGTCCTCGTCGAGGTGGCGAATGCGCTTCACAAGGCGTGGCGGCGAGAAATTGTCGACGACGTCCAGATGGACCGCGCGTTGCGCAAGCTGCCGACGATCTTCGGGCGCCTGTTCCCGGCCACCGATCTCGTTGCGAACGCCGCGATCATCTCGCGCATCCTGCGACACCCAGTTCCGGACTGCGTCTACATTGCGCTGCACTGGCGAACGGGTGCGCCGGTCGTTACAGCCGACCTGGAGCTTGTCCAAGCCGCCGATGCCGTGCCGGCTTGGACCGGCAGCGCGATTCGCCTGAGGGATTTCCTCGCCTCGTCATGACCCAAACCCGAGACACTCCCGCCCACGACAAGATCCTCATCGTCGATTTCGGCTCGCAGGTGACGCAGCTCATCGCGCGGCGGGTGCGGGAGGAGGGGGTCTATTCCGAGATCGTGCCGTTCCAGTCGGCCGAGAAGGCCTTTCGCGAGATGAAGCCGAAGGGCGTCATCCTGTCCGGCGGCCCGGCCTCGGTGACCGAGGCGGTCTCGCCGCGGGCGCCGCAGGACATCTTCGGCGCCGGCGTGCCGGTGCTCGGCATCTGCTACGGCGAGCAGGCGATGGCGGCGCAGCTCGGCGGCGAGGTCGAGGGCGGCCATCACCGCGAGTTCGGCCGGGCCGAGGTCGAGGTCGTCTCCGAGAGCCCGCTGTTCGAGGGCGTGTGGCGTAAGGGCGAGCGCTATCCGGTCTGGATGAGCCACGGCGACCGGGTGACGCGGCTGCCGGCGGGCTTCGAGGTCATCGGCCGCTCCGAGAACGCACCCTTCGCGGCGGTCGCCGACGAGACGCGCCACTTCTACGCCGTGCAGTTCCACCCCGAGGTGGTGCACACCCCGCACGGCGCGGCGCTCTTGCGCAACTTCGTCCGCCGCATCGTCGGCGCGACCGGCGACTGGACCATGAAGGCGTTCCGGGATGAAGCCGTCGCCCGCATCCGGGCCCAGGTCGGCGGGGCCCGCGTGATCTGCGGCCTCTCGGGCGGCGTCGATTCGGCCGTCGCCGCGGTGCTGATCCATGAGGCGATCGCCGACCAGCTCACCTGCGTCTTCGTCGACCACGGACTGCTGCGTGCCGGCGAGGCCGAGCGCGTCGTGACGCTGTTCCGCGATTCGTACAACATCCCCCTCGTGCATGTGGAGGCCGAGGAGCTTTTCCTGCGCGAGCTCGCCAGCGTCACCGACCCGGAGGTCAAGCGCAAGACCATCGGCCGCCTGTTCATCGACGTCTTCGAGGCCGAAGCGAAAAAAATCGGCGGCGCCGAGTTCCTGGCGCAAGGGACGCTCTACCCCGACGTGATCGAGAGCGTGTCGTTCACCGGCGGGCCGTCGGTGACGATCAAGTCGCACCACAACGTCGGCGGCCTGCCCGAGCGCATGAACATGCGGCTCGTCGAGCCGCTGCGCGAGCTGTTCAAGGACGAGGTGCGGGTGCTCGGCCGCGAGCTCGGCCTGCCCGAGGCCTTCGTCGGCCGCCACCCCTTCCCGGGGCCGGGCCTCGCCATCCGCGTGCCCGGCGAGATCACGAAGGAGAAGCTCGATATCCTGCGCCAGGCCGATCTCGTCTTCCTCGAGGAGATCACGCGCGCCGGGCTCTACGACGACATCTGGCAGGCCTTCGCGGTCCTCCTGCCGGTGCGCACCGTCGGCGTCATGGGCGACGGCCGCACCTACGACCACGTCCTGGCGCTGCGCGCCGTCACCTCCGTCGACGGCATGACGGCGGACTTCTACCCCTTCGACATGGGGTTTCTGGGCCGCGTGGCAACGCGCATCATCAACGAGGTGAGGGGGATCAACCGGGTGACCTACGACATCACGAGCAAGCCGCCGGGGACTATCGAGTGGGAGTGAAGTTGTGAGCGGGATGTGATTGTCGAGTTCGGCCTAAAGGTTGATTAGCCGCCATGACCCGCTACGCATTCGTGGTCTTCTGGTCCGACGAGGACGGCGCCTGGGTCGCCGACGCGCCGGACCTGCGATCGTGCTCCGCCTACGGCAGTACACCGGAGGAAGCTGTCGCGGAGCTGCGCATCGCCTTCGGGGCCTGGCTCGAAACGGCGCGAGCGCATGGTCTCTCCCTCCCGCAACCGGGTGTCTCGTCGTAGTACACACACGAAAAGGCCCCGCCTTGCGGCGGGGCCCTTCGTCAGACTTGGAACGCGGTCCGACTTACTGCTTCGGCGCCGTCGCCGGAGCCGTCGTGCTCGCCGGCGGGTTGGTGTTCGCCGGGGCCGTGGTGCGGGCCGGGGCGTTCGCGCGCGAGGTGTCGTCGGTCATGCTGTAGCGGAAGGTCGGCGCGTTCTTCAGCTCGTCCTTGCTGAATTTGACGACGCCGTGGTCCGGATAGCCGCGGTCCATGTCGGAGCGGTCGGCGGTCGCCGGACGGTTCGCGGCCGTGGTGCCGGTCGCCGGCGGGTTCGCCGCCATGCTTCCGGAGGCCGGCGGGTTCGCGGCCGTCGTGCCGGTCGTCGCCGGACGGTTGGTCGAGGCGGTCGACAGGTCGTTGCGGTCATATTTCCACTCGACCGCGCTGAACGGCAGCGCCACGTCCTTCTCGCCCATCCCGAGGAAGCCGCCGACGCCGACGACGATCGCATCGGCATTGCCCTTGCGGTCGATCAGGACCTCGTTGACGTCGCCGATCTTCTCGTTGTTCTGGCCGTAGATGTTGACGCCGACGAGCTTGGAGGCGCGCCACTGGTCGGGGTTCATGTGGTTGATGAACTGGCCGGAGTGCGACGCCGCGGCGCCTGAGCTGGCGCTGCTCGAGGAGCTGCTCGTCTGAGCGAGCGCGGGGGCGGCCATGAAAGCCGTCGCCACGAGACATGCGGCCATATGCTTCTTCAGCATGGGTTCCTCCTGGGCTGGTTGTACGAAATCGCTGCGCTTTTGCTCGCGCATCAGAGAGGAAACGGCGAAGCCCGCCGGAGGTTCATTTCTTTGAGGTTTTCTGCGGCTCAGCTTGCGGCCAAGCTTCCATGCAGAACAGCCGCCGTGCGTGCCGGCGGCTGTTCTTGAATACGCGACGGCGAAAGCTTAGCCGCAGATCTGCACCCGGCGGACGATGCGTTCGCGAAGCGGTTGATGCGCACCCGGCGCTCGACCCAGCAATCGCCGCCGTACGCGACCGGAGCGTAGTAGGCACGACGGTAGGGATAGCCGTAGCCGTAATAGGGCGCCGTCGCGAGGGCGCCGAGCGCGAGCCCGCCGACGAGCCCGGCCGCGACCGCGCCGCCGCCGTAATACGGCCGATAGCGATAGCCGCCCCAATAGGCCGGACGGTAGCGCCAGCCGCCGCCCCAGACCGCCGGGCGATGGCCGCCCCAGCCGCCGCCCCAATGGCCGCGCCATTGCGCTTCCGCCGGGGCGGTCGAGCCGACCATCGCGGCGCCGAGCGTCAGCGCCGCGACGGCGCCGAGAACCGCCCGCTTGGCTTTCGAGAAGGAAAGAGTCATGGCGATTGTCCTGTTCTTGCCTGCCGATGCGCCAAGAACCCATGCTCCCGTCCACCGTTCCAATCCTTACTGAGATGAACGACCGACAAGGCCCGGCGCCGTCGTTCGCGAATATCCCTGCTCGACGAGGCTGTGCGCCCGCCGGTGGACGACCGGTGGACAAGCTGTGGACGGCCGGTGGATGCAGAAAGCACAGGCTCGAAGCAAGGTCGCATTTCGTTCCGCCATCGGCGCCGACACGGCGAATTTTGCGACCCGAATCGCCCATGTGAATGACGCCTGGCGGCCGGCCGTGCTTCAGTGCTGAAAACCAAAATGGGGCAGGCCATGAACAAGGACAGGGCGGCACGCTGCTACAACCTGTTCCGGCGCAAGCTGGAGGAGGATCTCTATTGCGCGGTGCCGGAGGATCGGCCGGTGCCGGGCTTTGTCGCCGGCGAGTGGGAGTTCCGCGGCCGGGTCGCGGAAACCGACACGCCGCCGAGCGGCTTTCGGGTCGACTCCGCTCAGGCCGCGACGCGGCTCAGCGGCTACTATGTCTTCCATGCCTGGCGGCAATAGAGGCCGCCTGACGGTAACGTGACTTTCCGCTCCGGCCTCCCGCGCTAGGTTTTCGCGCCAGGAGGAAGCCGATGCACGATACCCTGCCCCGTCTCGAGGCGATCCCGTTTCCGGCGATCCGCCGTGCCCGGCTGACGACGCTCCAGGTCAATCTCGGCTACCGCTGCAACCAGTCCTGCCTGCACTGCCACGTCAACGCCGGGCCGAACCGCACCGAGGCGATGGCGCCGGCGATGATCGACCTCGTGCCTCAGGTGCTCGACAGGCGGCGCATCGCGACCCTCGACATCACCGGCGGCGCGCCGGAGCTTCATCCGGAGTTCCGCCGTCTCGTCGCCGCGGCGCGCGATCTCGGCGTCAAGGTGATGGACCGGTGCAACCTCACCATCCTGTCCGAGCCCGGCCAGGAGGACACGGCCGCGTTCCTCGCCGAGAACGAGGTCGAGGTCGTGGCCTCCATGCCGTGCTACCTCGCCGACAACGTCGACCGGCAGCGCGGCAACGGCGTCTTCGACCGCAGCATACGCGGGCTGCGGACGCTCAACGCGGTGGGCTACGGCGATCCCCGGCGCGGGCTCGTGCTGAACCTCGTGTTCAATCCGCAGGGGCCGAGCCTGCCGCCCGGCCAGAAAGCGCTCGAGGCCGACTACAAGCGGGTGCTCCGCGACGAGCACGGCATCGTCTTCGACGAGCTCTTCGTCCTCGCCAACATGCCGATCCAGCGCTTCGGCTCGACGCTGATCTCCAAGGCGCAGTTCGACGACTACATGGCGCTGTTGCGTGGCGCCCATCGGCCGGAGAACCTCCCCGGGGTCATGTGCCGCAGCCTCGTCAGCGTCGATTTCGAGGGCTTCCTGCACGACTGTGATTTCAACCAGATGCTCAAGCTGCCGCTCGTCGGCGCCGGCGGCCGTGCCGCGCATCTGCGCGATCTCCTGGACGAGGAGCTCGATGGCCGGCCGATCCGCGTCGCCGGGCATTGCTACGGCTGCACGGCGGGTCAGGGATCGAGCTGCGGCGGCGCCCTCAAGGAAGCCGCCGAGTGAAGCTGTCGATCGTCGTGCCGACCCTGAACGAGGCGGAGGGGATCGCGGCGCATCTTGAGGCGCTGGCGCCGCTGCGGCAGCGCGGCTCCGAGGTGATCGTCGCCGACGGCGGCAGCCGCGACGGCACCGTTGAACGCGCTGCCGCGCTTGCCGACAAGGTCCTGACGGCGCGGCGCGGCCGGGGCGCGCAGATGAACGCCGGCGCCGCGGCCGCTTCGGGCGCCGCGATCCTCTTCCTTCATGCCGACACGCGGCTGCCGGCGCCAGCCGATCGGCTCGTCGCCGACGCGCTCGCCGCCGGGTGCGAATGGGGCCGCTTCGACGTGCGCATCGACGGCCGCCATCCGCTCCTCGGCGTCGTCGCCCGCGCGATGAACCTGCGCTCGCGGGCGACCGGGATCGCCACCGGCGATCAGGCGATCTTTGTGACCCGAAAAGCCTTCCATGCCATCGGCGGTTATGCTGACATCCCGCTGATGGAAGACATCGTCCTGTCGCGTGCCCTTCGGCGCCGGTCCCGGCCGGCCTGCCTTTCCGCGGCCGTGACCACCTCCGGGCGGCGCTGGGAGGCGGGCGGCGTGCTCTACACCATCGTCGCGATGTGGCGCCTGCGCCTCGCCTTCTATCTCGGCGCCGATCCGCGGCGCTTGGCGCGGGCCTACGGCTACGGCGCCCGCGATGCTTGAGGTGGCGATCCTCGCCCGGGCGCCGGTGCCGGGCTTCGCCAAGACGCGGCTGATCCCGGCGCTCGGGCTCGACGGCGCCGCGCATCTGCAGCGCCGCCTCATGGAGCGGGCGGTGCGCACGGCAATCGAGGCGCGGATCGGCCCGGTGACGCTGTGGTGCACGCCCGACGCCGAGCACGAGGCGTTCGCCACGATCGCGGCGCGCTTCGATCTCACGCTCGCCGTGCAAGCGCCGGGGGATCTCGGCGACCGGATGCTCGCCGGCTTCGAGGCGGCAAGCCCGCGCGGCGCGGTCTTGATCGGCACCGATTGCCCGGCGCTCGACGCGCGCGACCTGCGCGATGCCGCCGACCTTCTCGCCGACGGCGCCGAGGTGGTGATCGCGCCGGTGGAGGATGGCGGCTACGGGCTCGTCGCGGCCTGGAAGCCGCTGCCGGTCCTGTTCCGGGAGATGCCGTGGAGCACGCCGTGGGTGGCCTCGCTCACCCGCGAGCGCGCGGCCGCGGCGCAGCTCAAGCTCGCCGAGCTGCGCACCCTGTGGGACGTCGACACGCCGGCCGATTACCGCCGTCTCGTCGAGGCGGGCCTGCTCTGGAACGAGCGCGTGGTCATGGGCTGAGAAGGGGTCGGTACGAACGCCGCGGGGTCGCCCCTGGCTGGTTTGCCATTGTGCCGGATGCGCTTCTTGTGGCTGCCTCGCAACATCTGTTGCGCGGCGGCAACATCACTCAAACATCCTGAGTTTGCCGCCGGCGACCCCAACCGCCGCCGCGATCCCGCCATAGTCCGGGACGAGTTCTACTTACCTCGTAAACGGCTTACCTCTCAGCGGCTTATGCACCATCCCAGGAAGCGCGAACCAGGCGTTCGACCGTCGCCCCGCGCCCCTTGCTGCGTTCGCGTGTCGGCGGCGAGCTGCGCAGAACACAACAACTTCGCAACCGGCAAACGGTAGCACGAGGCAAGGGAAGAGCGGTCGGGACCATGGATGCGCGCGTAAACGACAAGACCAGGCTGCCGAGCCGCCACGTCACGGAAGGTCCCGAGCGCGCCCCGCACCGCTCCTACTACTACGCCATGGGGCTGACCCGCGAGCAGATCCACCAGCCCTTCGTCGGCGTCGCGACCTGCTGGAACGAGGCCGCGCCCTGCAACATCGCGCTGATGCGTCAGGCCCAGGCGGTGAAAAAGGGCGTGGCGAGCGCCGGCGGCACCCCGCGCGAGTTCTGCACCATCACCGTCACCGACGGCATCGCCATGGGGCATGAGGGCATGAAGTCCTCGCTGCCGTCGCGCGAGGTCATCGCCGACTCGGTCGAGCTGACGATACGCGGCCACGCCTATGACGCGCTCGTCGGCATGGCCGGATGCGACAAGTCGCTGCCCGGCATGATGATGGCGATGTGCCGGCTCAACGTGCCGGCGATCTTCATCTATGGCGGCTCGATCCTGCCCGGCACCTTCAAGGGCAAGCCGGTCACCGTACAGGATGTGTTCGAGGCGGTCGGCCGACACTCGGTAGGCGCCATGACGGACGACGACCTCGAAGAACTCGAGCAGGTCGCTTGCCCGTCGGCGGGCGCCTGCGGGGCGCAGTTCACGGCGAACACCATGGCGACGGTGTCGGAGGCGATCGGCCTGGCGCTACCGTATTCCGCCGGCGCGCCGGCGCCCTATGACATGCGCGACCAGTTCTGCATGACGGCGGGCGAGATGGTGATGGACCTGATCGCGCAGCAAATCCGCCCGCGCGACATCGTCACCCTCAAGGCGCTCGAGAACGCGGCGACCGTCGTTGCCGCTTCCGGCGGCTCGACCAACGCGGCGCTGCACCTGCCGGCGATCGCGCATGAATGCGGCATCAAGTTCGACCTCTTCGACGTCGCCGAGATCTTCAAGCGCACGCCCTACGTCGCCGACCTCAAGCCCGGCGGGCGCTATGTCGCGAAGGACCTGTTCGAGGCCGGCGGCATCCCGCTCCTCATGAAGACGCTGCTCGACGCCGGCTTCCTCCACGGCGACTGCATCACGGTGACCGGGCGCACGATCGCCGAGAACCTCGCCAAGGTCGCCTGGAACCCGGACCAGGACGTCGTCCACCCGGCGACGAATCCGATCACCAAGACCGGCGGCGTCGTCGGCCTGAAAGGCAACCTCGCGCCGGAAGGCGCGATCGTGAAGGTCGCCGGCATGGCGGCCGACCGCCAGAGCTTCACCGGCCCGGCGCGTTGCTTCGACGGCGAGGAGGCCTGCTTCGAGGCGGTCCGCAACCGCACCTACAAGGAAGGCGAGGTCCTGGTCATCCGCTACGAGGGCCCCAAGGGCGGCCCGGGCATGCGCGAGATGCTGTCGACGACCTCGGCGCTCTACGGCCAGGGCATGGGCGACAAGGTCGCGCTCATCACCGACGGACGGTTCTCCGGCGCGACCCGCGGCTTCTGCATCGGCCATGTCGGGCCGGAGGCGGCGGTCGGCGGGCCGATCGGGCTCCTGCGCGACGGCGACATCATCGCCATCGATGCTGTCGGTGGCACGCTCGAGGTGAGGCTCTCGGACGACGAGCTCGCCGAGCGCCGCAAGGCCTGGCAGGCCCGCGAGAGCGGCTTCGGCTCGGGCTATCTCTGGAAATACGCGCAGACCGTCGGCTCCGCCAAGGGAGGGGCCGTGACTCATCCCGGCGGCGCGCAAGAAAAGCACTGCTATGCGGATATCTAGGCTCGCCCTCGCGCTCGCCGCGGCCGCGCTCGGGTCGAGCGCGTCGGTTGCGCTCGACGCGCCGGCGCCGCTGCGGCCGCCGGCGCCGGTCGTCGGCTTCGGCTCGGCGCGCGAAGCGCTGCGCAGCGGCGTGCGCGACTACAACGCCGGCAACAAGGCGGTCGCGGCGCAGGCGCTCGAATACGCCGCGACGCAAGGCGACGCGCTGGCGCTGTGGAAGCTCGGACGCATGTACGCCGACGGCGACGGCGTTCCGCACGACGACCTGAAGGCGTTCGAGTATTTCTCGAAGATCGCCGACGATAACGAGGACGTCGGGCCCGAGTCGCCGAAGGCCGGGGTGGTGGCGAGCGCCTTCGTCGCGCTCGGGACCTATTTCCTCGACGGCATCGGCAACACCTACGTGAAGCGCGACCTCGGCCGCGCCCACGAGATGTTCCATACCGCGGCGTCGCTCTACGGCGATCCGAACGCGCAGTACAACCTCGCGCGGCTCTATCTCGAGGGCACCGGCGTCGCGGCGGATGCGCGCCAGGCGGCGCGCTGGTTCAACCTCGCGGCCGAGAAGGGCCACCCTCAGGCGCAGGCGCTGCTCGGGCATCTGCTCGTCAGCGGCGATCGCATTCCGCGCCAGCGGGGGCTCGGCCTGATGTGGCTGACGATCGCCCGCGAAGGCGCCGATCCCGACAAGGACCGCTGGATCTACGACCTTTACGAGAAGGCCTTCGCCGGCGCGAACGACCGCGATCGGCAGATGGCGCTCGCCAATCTCGAGCAGTTCCTCAAGCGCAAGCGCTGAGCGCCGGCCTACACCGGCCTACACGGCGACGATCCTGAGGTCCTCGGCCCGGCGCGCCTCGAGGGTGCGGTAGAACGGCGCGTAGACGGCGCCGATCGGGTGGCGGGCGCATTCGTCGAGGCGCTCGAAGCCGCTCGGATCATCAGCAAGGCAGAGCCGCACCGCCTCGTCGTGGGCCTGCCGGAAGCGGTGGAACTCCGCCGTCGCGGCGGTCTCGTCGCCGTGCAGGACGAAGAGCGCCGTCTCGCTCTGCCGGCCGCGCAGCGCGACCGCCCCGACGTAGAGATAGGCGAAATCCGGCGCCGCCGCGGCGATCGCCTCGGAGACGAGGATCCCGACCCTGAAGCTCTTGCACAACGGCTCGATCCGGGCCGCGGTGTTCACGGTGTCGCCGATCGCCGAATAGTCGAAGCGCTGCATCGAGCCGATGTTGCCGACGCAGGCGGGCCCGGTATGGATGCCGATGCCGATCGCGAGCGACGCCGGCGGCTGGTTGCCGGCGGCCGCTTCCGCTCTCAGGCCGTCGTCGATCTCCTCGACCGTGCGCTGCATCGCGAGCGCCGCGCGCAACGCCGCGCGGACGTGGTCCGGCACCTCGACCGGCGCGTTCCAGAACGCCATCATGCCGTCGCCCATGAACTTGTCGAGCGTGCCGCCGGTGTCGAGCACGTGCTGCGTCAGCGGCGTGTGGACCGAGTTCAAGAAGCCGACGACGTCCTCGGCGGAGAGCCGCTCGGAGCGCGAGGTGAAGCCGCGGATGTCGGAGAACAGCACGGTCAGGATGCGGGTCTCGCCGCCGAGCACGAGGCGCGACGGATCGCGCGCCAGGCTCTCGACCACCGCCGGCGAGAGGTAGTGGGCGAAGGCGTTGCGGATCTGGCGCCGCTCGCGCTCGGTCCGGCGCAGCACCGACACGCCGGCGATCCCGAAGCAGGCGATCGAGGCGGCGCTCGGCCACAGCGGGTCGAAGAGCTGCTGCAGCGAGGTGAAGGCGGTCGCGCTCGCGACGATGAAACCGGCGACGACGACGCCCGTCACCACCGCGCCGGACAGCGGCGGCAGGCGCGATGCCGCGGCGATGCCGAACAACCCGCCGATGACGACGAGGATCGTCTCGAGGCCGCGCATGAAGTCCGGCCGGGTCAGATGCTCGCCCTTGAGCACGCTCTCGATCATCTCGGCGTGGATGTCGACGCCCGGCACCGCGGTTTCGAGCGGCGTCGCACGCAAATCCTGGAGCGCGCTCGCCGTCGCGCCGATGAGCACGATGGCGCCTTCGAGCGGTTTCGGGTCGAACTCGCCGGAAAGAACGCGCCAAGCCTCGATGCGGCGCTCCGGCCGCGTGCCGGCGTAGCGGATCCGGATTGCCCCGGTCTTGCCGGTCAACGTTTCGATGGCACCGATCTTGATGCCGGTCACGCCGCTGCGCTCGCCGAAATCGGAGTCGCCGCTCGCATTCGTGGTGCGGATCACGAAGGTCGAGGCGCCTTGTGCAACGCGCAGCGCCTCCGCCGACAGGCTTGGGACAAGCTGTCCGGCGACGTTGAAGACCGTTGGCAGCTCGCGCACGACGAGGTCCCGGTCGGGCACGAAATTCATCGCGCCGAGACCGGTCGCCGGTTCGCGGAGCGCAGCGAGCGGCAACAGCGCACCGGTGAAGGACGGCAGGAATGGACGCGGATCGTCGCCGGCGAAGGCGAACCCGGCCTTGACGATCGGCTTCGCGCCGTGCTCGGCGAAGGCCATGCCGAGCACGAGCTTGCCGCGCCCGATCGCCTCCGCAAGCACACGGTCGCCTTCCGCCTCCGAGGCGGAGGCTCGCTCCGGCTCGGCGAAGAGCACGTCGAGCACCACGGCGGCGGCTCCCGCCGCGGTGAGCTTGTCGATCAGCGCGGCGAGCTCGACGCGCGGCCAGGGCCATTGCCCGAGCCGCTGCAGCGACTCGTCGTCGACCGCGACGACGCGGATCGGGCTTTCGGGATCGTAGACTCGCGGCGACCAGCGCTGGAAGATGTCGAACTCGAGGTCGCGCAGCGCCCGGACGCCGAACGGTTCCCACAATGACAGGATCGCGCACAGCACGAGCGGGACAAGGGCGGCGACGAGGCCGGTCGGCCCGAGCCGCCGGGTCGGCTTCGGCCTTGCGCGCCTCCGCGAATCCACTGCCATGCGGGTACATTAGCCTGTGGCGCGCCGGTAGGGGTATACTGCCACGATTGGTCGGCCTGAGGAGCACCCATGAAAATCGTCGGCACGGGTTTGGGCGCGGCGTTCGCGCTCGCGTTCTGGGCCATATCGCCGGGACATGCCGCGCAGCAGATCGGCGGCGCAGTTTCGATCCAGCGCGAGGTCTCGGGGCAGGTCGAAGGCCGCTCCCGCTCGCTCGCGACCGGCGACGACGTCCACCAGAACGAGACCATCCGGACGGGCGGCGCAAGCAGCGCGGAGCTCGGCTTCCTCGACCAGACCCGGCTCGCGGTCGGCGCCTCCGCGGCGGTGAAGCTCGACCGCTTCGTGTTCGATCCCGACCGGGGAGCGCGGGCGGTCGTGCTCACGGCGACGAAGGGCGTTGCCCGCTTCGTCACCGGCGCCGGACCTTCGGCGGTCTACCAGGTGCGCACGCCCCATGCGACGATCGGCGTGAGGGGAACGGAGTTCGAAGTAATGGTGCAGTCGAGCCGGACGGTCGTCGTTCTCGGCGCCACGGGAGCGGTCGACGTGTGCCGGCGGGCCGCGCCGCGCACCTGCCAGGCGCTGACAGTGCCGGGCGATATTGCGATCGTCACCGCCACCAGCCTGCAAGGCCCGCGCAGCGCCGCCGCGCAGTCGCTCGACGTGGCAGCGCTGCGCTCGGCGCTCGGCGGCGACACGATCGCGCTGGCCTCGGCGCCTGCCTCCCCGGTTCGCAGCCGAATCTGGTGGTTCGGGAAGGGGCCGCCCTGATTCGATAGCCGCGTTTCGCGCTCAGCCGAGGTCGAGATCGACCGCGACCGGCACGTGATCGGAGGGCTTCTCCCAGCTGCGGGTATATTTCAGCACCGCGGCGCCGCGCAGGCGATCGGCCGCCTCCGGCGAGAGCGCCAGGTGATCGATGCGGATGCCGTCGTCGCGCTGGAAGGCGCCGGCCTGATAGTCCCAGAAGGTGTAGGGGCCGGGACCGTCGTCGCAGGCGCGGACGGCGTCGCTGAGGCCGAGATTGAGAAGCTCGCGGAACTTTGCCCGGGTCTCGGGCTGGAACAGCGCATCCCGCGTCCAGTGGTCCGGGTGCTTCGCGTCCCTCGGCTCCGGGATGACGTTGAAGTCGCCGGCGAGCACGAGCGGCTCCTCGAGCGCCAGGAGATCGCGCGCGTGCGCGATGAGGCGGTCCATCCAGGCGAGCTTGTAGCCGAACTTCGGCGTGCCGGTCGGGTTGCCGTTCGGCAGGTAGATCGATGCCACCCGGACGACGCCGGAAGGCACCGAGACGACCGCTTCGAGATAGCGCGCGTGGTCGTCGGCGTCGCCGCCGGGGAGGCCCTGCTTTTCCTCCTCGAGCGGCGCCTTCGAGAGGATCGCGACGCCGTTATAGGCCTTCTGCCCGTGCGTGATGACGTTGTAGCCGGCGGCCTCGACCTCCAGCCGCGGGAAGGCGGCGTCGACGCATTTGATCTCCTGCAGGCAGACCACATCGGGTGCTTCCTGCGCCAGAAGCTTGAGCAGATGCTCCAGGCGCTGCTTCACCGAATTGACGTTCCAGGTCACGATCCGCATGAGTTCCGGTCCGGCGGGGCGGGGGCTCCGTCATCCGATGTTCGCGGGCCTGTGACAAGCGCCGGCGCTCCGAAGACAGAAGGCCGATGGCGACCGATTGGACGGCCCCGATCGATGCCTATTGCGAGCGGATCGACGCGAGCTTCTGGTCCGAGCCGGTCAACGCGCTGTCGAATGCCGCATTCCTCGTCGCCGCCGTCTTGGCCTTCGCGCGCTGGCGGCGGGCCGGCGCGAGCGACCGGCCGGCGCTGTTCCTGATCGCGGCGGTTGCCGTCGTCGGCATCGGCAGCTTCCTCTTCCATACCTTCGCGAATCGCTGGTCGCGGCTTGCCGACGTGATCCCGATCGCGGTCTTCATCTACGGCTATTTCGCGCTGGCGATGCGCCGCTTCTTCGGCCTCGGGCTTGCGGCGAGCGTCGGGCTGACGCTTGCGTTCCTCGCTTTCAGCTTCGGGTTCGAGCGGGCGTGGCTCCTCGCCTTCGGGCCGCGCGGGATCGAGGCGACGAACGGTTCGGTCGGCTATTTTCCAGCCGCACTCGCCCTGTTTGCGGTAGGCTTAGCGCTGATCGCCCGCGGCCATGGCCGCGATCTCGCCGCCCGCCGGCGGCGCGCCGGACAGGCGCTGCTCGTCGCGGCGTGCGCCTTCGTCGTGTCGCTCGCCTTCCGCACTCTCGACATCGCGTTTTGCGGCCCCTGGCCGCTCGGGACGCACTTTGTCTGGCACACGCTCAACGCGCTGGTACTCTTCATTCTGGTCGCGGCGGCCATGCGCTTTCGGGCTGCGGCGGCCTGAACCGCAATAAGCCTGTTGAAACCTCGGCCCGTGGCCCGGTGCCCGGCGACCCGGCGGTTCCTTGCCTTGGCCTTGCCGCGTTATTTGCTAAGCTTGGGCCGGCGCTTCGCCTTTTGGGGGCAGCAATCATGGACAAGCTCATCGCGGAGTTTCTCGGCACGGCGTGTCTCGTCCTTCTCGGCTGCGGCGCGGTCGCGATCGGCGGCTTCGCGCCGACCTTCCCGCTCGGCATCCTGCCTGTCGCGCTGGCCTTCGGGCTGACCGTCATGGCGATGATCTACGCCATCGGGCCGATCTCGGGCTGCCACATCAACCCGGCGGTGACGATCGGGCTCGTTGCGGCCGGCCGGCTCGAGATGGGCGAGGCCTGGCGCTACATGGTGGCGCAGCTCCTCGGCGGCATCGCCGGCGCGGCCCTGCTCTATCTCCTTCTTTCGGGGAAGCTCGCCGCCTACGACCTCGCCAAGAACGGGCTCGGCCAGAACGGCTGGGGACCGACCTATGGCGGCGGCTACGGCCTCGTCGCGGCGTTCCTGGCCGAGATCATCGCCACCTTCATCTTCATCTTCGTCATCCTGCGCGTCACCGGCGAGCGCGGCGCCGGGCATCTTGCCGGCCTCGTTGTCGGTCTGACGCTCGTCTTGCTGCACCTGCCCTTCGTCAACGTGACCGGGCTGTCGGTGAACCCGGCCCGCTCGTTCGGTCCGGCGCTTGTCCTGCGCGGGGAAGCGCTGGCGCAGGTGTGGCTCTTCCTCATCGCGCCGATGATCGGCGGCGCGCTCGCCGGCGTCGTCGACAAGATGACCGAGGCCGCTCACGCCCGCCGCGCGAAGCCTGGGTTCGTATGACGGCGTCGGTCGTGAATGGTCAGTCGTGAATAGATTGGCTGACCACTGACTTCCTGGCGACTGCCGCCTACGGCCAGACCTTGATCGCGAGCTTGCGGCGGACGAGGTTGCGGTCCGAGGTCACCGTGCAGCCCTCGATCCGCAGCGTCGCGAAATAGAGCTCGGCAGCGTCGCCGACATCGTCGAAATTGCGCCCCTTGGCCTCGCGATCGAGGAGCGAGGGGTAGGCGATGAGCTCGCTCGCACCGCACGGGCTGTCGTAGAGGGTCTTGCCGGCCAGGAGCAGCCGCGGCTTGTCCCACGCGAGGAGGTCGCGCGAGGCCGCGTAGTAGAGGCCGGGCTCCAGGAAGCGGCCACCATCGGCGGCGGCCTGGAAGACCGCGATCCAGGCGCCGCTCGGGCGATGCCGCACCACCGCGCCGACCGGCGCCGGGAAGGGCTCGATCGGGCGACAGGCGCGGGCCGGCGTTTCGCGGCTGCGGTAGGGATCGGCGTAGCGCACCGAGAACTGCTCGCCGTCCCAGGCGCGCCAAGCCGACGCATCGGCGACGTCGGAGGTGCGGAAGAGGCAGGCGCCGCTCGGCTGGCCGTCCCAGCCGGTCGTCGCCGCGAACATGTAGCGCAGGTCCCCGTCGGCGACGACGTTCGAGGGGTTGAAGAAGCCGCGGTGCCGGCCCTGACCGACCTCCTGGCGGAAGGACGCAGCGGCGACGACCTGCGGCGTTTTCGGCCGCGGGAAGCTCGCGCCGCCGTCGCTCGAGGCGAGCGCCAGCACGGTGTTGTACCAGCAGGCGAGATATTCCTTGGCCTTGCACCGGCCGGCATGGTGGTTCGCCTGGTACTCGTGGTGGAGGAGCGCCTCGACCCGGGCTCCATCCTCGGTCCAGGTCGCCGTGATCCAGCTCTTGTCGTCGTAGGCCGCGGGATCGGCCTTGCCCGACGAGGCCAGCACGATCCGGCAATCGAGCTTCAGCTTGTCGAAGCTTTCGCCGCGCAAGGCGCGGTTCTGGTAATGCATCCCGAAAAGCACGACCCCGCCCTTGGCGTCCCGAAACGCCCGCACCGGCGCGTCCGGGACGTCGTGACCGTCGCAGGCATCCTTCGTCGACGCGAACACGACCTCGCGCGGCCCGACGAGCGTCAGCGCGACGAGCGGCGGCTCGGCGGCGACGGCTTGCCCGCCCACGACCGCGGCGAGGGCAAGCACGATCGCCGCTGCAAGAACCCTCATTTCCCCATGCCCGAGCTTGGCCGCACTTACCTTGCGATCATCGCCCGGATAGGTTGACGGCGCATTTCGGAGAACGGACGCGATGGCGCTTCTCATCCTTGGCCTGGTGCTCTTCCTCGGCACCCACGCCTTCTCGATGGCGCGCGAGCCGAGGGCTGGGCTCGTCGCGCGCCTCGGCGAGGGACCGTACAAGGGCCTGTACTCGCTCCTCTCGATCGCCGGCGTGGTCCTGATCGCCATCGGCTTCGGCCGCTATCGGGCGGCCGGATACATCCCGGTCTGGGAGCCGCCGGTCTGGACGCGCCACTTGGCGCTTCTCCTGGTCTGGCCCGCCTTCGTGATGTTCGTCGCACCCTATTTCCCCGGCCGGATCAAGCGCACCCTCAAGCACCCGATGCTCGCCGGCGTGAAGCTCTGGGCCCTCGCCCACCTTCTCGCCAACGGCGATCTCGGCTCGATCCTCCTCTTCGGCTCGATCCTCGCCTGGGCGGTCATGGCGCGGATCTCGGCGAAGCGCCGCGACGAGGTCCGCGATCATGGTGGCCCTGTAACGTTTCCGGCCGGGCCGAAGAACGACCTGATCGCGGTCGCGATCGGGACGGCCGTGTGGCTCGCCTTCCTTCTGCGGCTGCATGCCTGGCTGATCGGGGTGCCGGTGCTCCCAGGCGCGGGCGCCTGACGCTCGCCATCCCGGAGCGACTGTGATAGGCGACCGCCCTTCCTGATGGGGCCGCGAAAGGGATCGGTTTCTTGGCCGAGTCGAACGAATTCATCCGCGAGGTCGACGAGGAGTATCGTCGCGACCGCATCGCCGAGATTTGGAGGCGCTACAACCACCTGATCGTCGGGCTCGCCGTGCTCGTCGTCGCGGCGGTCGGCGGCTGGCGCTATTGGCAGCACGTCGAGCGCACCCGCGCCGAGGCCGCCGCCGCGCGCTACCAGGAGGCGCTCCGTCTCGACCAGGACGGCAAGGGCGAGGAATCGGCGCAGATCCTGCGCGGGCTGACGACGGATTCGGCCGCCGGCTATCGGCTTCTCGCCCGCTTCCGGCTCGCCGCCGAGACCGGCCAGCGCGACGCCGCCGAGGGCGCGAAGGCCTATGACGCGCTCGCCGCCGACGGCGGCGTTCCCGCCGTCCTGCAGGATCTCGCCCGCCTTCGCGCCGCGATGCTTCGGCTCGACACCGCCGAGGCGGGAGCGGCGCAGCCGGCGCTCGAGCGCATCGCGACGCCGACCAATGCCTGGCGCCACACGGCGCGCGAGATGCTCGGCCTTTCCGCGTTGAAGAGGGGCGATTACGACGCCGCCGGCCGCTGGTTCGACCAGATCGCGGCCGACCGCGAAACCCCGCAGTCGTTGCGCAGCCGGCTCGAGATCTACAGCGCCCTCGTCAACGCCGGACCGGCGCAAGCGACCCAATAGCGCGCCGCGAGGGGAGCCATGACGGCGACCGTCGCCATCGTCGGCCGGCCGAACGTCGGCAAGTCGACCCTCTTCAATCGCCTCGTCGGCCAGAAGCTCGCGCTCGTCGACGACCGCCCCGGCGTCACCCGCGACCGCCGCGAGGGCGACGCGCGGCTCGGCCCCTTGAGCTTCCGCATCATCGACACCGCCGGCCTCGAGGAGGCGGAGGAGGGCTCGCTGATGCGGCGCATGCGCGATCAGACCGAGGCGGCGATCGCCGAGGCGGACGTCATCCTCTTCCTGATGGACGCGCGCGCCGGGGTGCTGCCGGCGGATCAGCCCTTCGTCGAACTCGTGCGCCGCTCCGGCAAGCCGGTGGTGCTCGTCGCCAACAAGGCCGAGGGCGGCGCCGGGACGGCCGGCGCCTACGACGCGTTCTCGCTCGGCCTCGGAGAGCCGGTGGCGTTCTCGGCCGAGCACGGCGAGGGCATCGGCGAGCTCTTCGACGCGCTCCTGCCCTATCTCGGCGAAGAGGAGGAGGAGCAGGACGATGAGGGCGGCGACGGCAAGCCGCTCAAGGTCGCGATCGTCGGGCGCCCGAACTCCGGCAAGTCGACGCTCATCAACCAGCTGATCGGCGCCGATCGTCTGCTCACCGGCCCCGAGGCCGGCATCACCCGCGATGCGATCGCGATCGACTGGCAATGGCGCGGCCGGCCGATCAAGCTCTTCGACACCGCGGGCCTGCGCAAGCGCGCCCGGGTGCAGGACAAGCTCGAGAAGCTGTCGGTCGGCGACGCGCTGCGCGCCGTGCGCTTTGCCGAGGTCGTGGTCGTGCTCCTCGACGCCACGATCCCGTTCGAGAAGCAGGACCTCTCGATCGTCGACCTGATCGAGCAGGAGGGGCGGGCGATCGTCATCGGCTTGAACAAATGGGACCTCGTCGCCGACAAGCCGGGACTCCTCAAGGAGCTGCGCGAGAAGGCGACGCGGCTCCTGCCGCAGGTGCGGGGCGCGCCGCTCGTCTCGATCTCGGGGCTCGCTGGCGAGGGCCTCGACCGGCTCATGCAGGCGGTCATGGGAGCCTACGAGGTCTGGAACCGCCGCATCGCGACGGCGCGGCTGAACCAATGGCGCGAGGGGGCGCTTGCCGCGAACCCGCCGCCGGCGGTCTCCGGCAGGCGCATCAAGATCCGCTATATGACGCAGGCGAAGGCCCGCCCGCCGACCTTCGCGATCTTCGGCAACCAGCTCGACGCGCTCCCGAAGTCGTACACGAGGTATCTGGTCAACGCCCTGCGCGAGGCGTTCGACCTGCCAGGCGTGCCGATCCGGGTGTCGCTGCGGACGGGAAAGAACCCGTATAATAAAGAGCGATAGCACGCGGCGAATGCAGATTCGTCGTGGGGCATACGCTGTGTACAACTACCTATACGGGTTGCAAGCGGCTGGACAACTTGATCTCATTCACACGGTTAGGCTGTGCGGAGCGGCGATGCGACGTGAAATTCCGATCCTGACTACGTTCTACCGCTGTGGCGGCGACATTCGAAAACCCCTCTCCAACATTCGGCCTCATATCGCTCTTTTGCTGAGGAGGCGGAGCGCCGAATTGGAACCCTGTCTCCGTACATCGGCCGAGGGCTTCTCGAGGCCTCCTTCTCGGCGCTGTTATTTCGGATTGACCCGTTCCGCGCGACGATGCCGCTCACATCGGTCGAGAACGGCCTCTCGTTGAGTTTTTTGACATCTTTCGAACAATCTCAACAAGTCGAGTGTCTTGTAAAGCTTCTATATATCCTGGCGTGACGAAATTCGGTGTACGTTTCGACGTTTTTAACGATGCTACCGTAATTGAGATTTCCCGTGACGAGAGAAAGGCTGGGTTTGAAGAGATATTTGAGGAAATTATAAAGAAGAGATTCCCTTCCCTGGCAGCAAAAGTAGCAGCCTCCAGAAGTATCGGCAGCTCGTCTTTTGGACGAATCATGGGAAGAGCGGTCACCGGGAATCTTAGGAGTTTTGTCTACGCCTGTAATTACATGCAGGAACTTTCGAGTGTTGGTTATCCAGAGCTTACGCAATGCATGCTATATCTTTCAGGAAATTACTTCTGGCCTCTGCTAGAGGAAGTTGCGCCTAAGCTTGGCACCTATGAAATTCTTGTTGGCCCTGCGCAGGAGGTTGCTCAGTTCCTTTTCCTTGCATGCGCTAAGAAAAGCGTAAGTTATTCCATGGTTCATCGTGACATCATGCAGAGACGTTCGAAGATTTTTGAGATACTCGAGTATGCTGGCTTTATGTCTCGTAGAGACGCTTCGCGGGCGCTTAAATCGGGTGGGCGCGGGGTGGTCTTTTCCATGAATTTATGCAACCTGCTTGAGGTGCTCCCGGGTAGTCGCCTCACTAGCGATCTCGCTGAACAGTGGACGAAAGGCACGGACGAACCGTTCGAGCTGCATGTCACCAACCCTGAGTTCTCGCGTCTCGAGATTCCTGACGCGACGCCAGGGGAGGATCTCTCAATTCTTCAGAAGCCGATAAGCCATCTGCGCCTCTCGAATGCCTATCCGTATGGGCTTACCGACGACAAAGTTACGAGACTTGAAGGCGCTGGCCTGAGTCGCATAGTTGATGTGGCTCAAGCGCCCGACGAGCAGATACTTGACATAGCGTTTATTGGCCCGAAGAGCCTCAAGCGCATCCGAGATGTCGTTTATCAGGCCATCTGGATGTAGACTGCGATTCGGTCATCCGCCGCGCGTCTCACCCCGGCCCCTGCGGCGTCAGCACCCGATCCTGCGGGAAGTCGTAAATCTTTCCGGTCTCTGCCCAATCCGACGCGGCGAGCCGCACGAAATGCGGCGCGAGCTCTTCTGGCGTGCGGAGCGTCTGCGGGTCCTCGCCGGGCATCGCGGCGGAGCGCATGCGGGTTCGGAGCGGGCCGGGGTTGACCAGCACGACGCGCACTGGCGTCGTCGCGGTCTCGGCCGCGTAGGTGCGAACGAGCGCCTCGAGGGCAGCTTTCGAAACGGAGTACGGGCCCCAATAGGCAAGGCAGCGGTGGGCGGCGCCGGAGGTGAGGAAGATCGCGCGCCCGGCGTCGCTCTTGCGCAGCAGCGGGTCGAGCGAGCGGATGAGGCGCCAGTTCGCCGTGACGTTGACCGCCATCACCGCGTCCCAGACCGGCTGGTCGACATGGGTCAGCGGCGCGATCTCGCCGAGAAGCCCGGCGTTCCCGAGCAGGATGTCGAGCTTGCCCCAGCGCTCGTGGATCGTGGCGCCGAGGCGGTCGAGGGCGTCGTAATCCTTGAGGTCGAGCGGCACGAGCGTCGCCGACGAGCCGGCGGCGCGGATCTCGTCGTCGAGCTCCTCGAGCGCGCCTTGCGTGCGGGCGAGCGCGATCACGTGCGCGCCGGCGCCGGCGAAAGCGAGCGCCGCCGCGCGGCCGATGCCGCGCGACGCGCCGGTCACCACCGCGAGGCGGTTCGCGAGAGGCTTGTCCATGAGGCGGAGCCCTAAGCGGTTACGCGGGAAGCGTCCACCGCTGTCATTCCGGGGCGCGCGGAGCGCGAGCCCGGAACCCATAGACGCAAACCTTCCCGATGATTGTGAAATGGTGGTGCGCGTTCGCCACCGCTGGCGGTTATGGGTTCCGGGCTCGGCGCTCCGCGCCGCCCCGGAATGACAGCGGCGCGGCTAGTCCGCCTCGGCGAGCATCGCGAGCCGGCGCGGGGTCGCGACCGCGAGATCCGTCAGCGGCGTCGGGTAGTCGCCGGTGAAGCAGTGGTCGGTGAATTGCGGCCGGGCCGGGTCGCGCCGCTCGTACCCCATGGCGCGGTAGATGCCGTCGACCGATAGAAAGGCGAGGGTGTCGGCGCCGATGTAGCGCCGCATGCCCTCGAGATCGTGCGTCGCGGCGAGGAGCTTGTCGCGCTCGGGCGTGTCGATGCCGTAGAAATCGGGGTGGGTGATCGGCGGCGAAGCGATGCGGAAATGGACCTCGCGGGCGCCGGCCTCGCGCATCATGCGGACGATCTTCACCGACGTCGTGCCGCGCACGAGGCTGTCGTCGACCAGCACGATGCGTTTCCCCCCGACGACGGCGCGGTTCGCCGAGTGCTTGAGGCGGACGCCGAGCTCGCGAACGGACTGCGTCGGCTCGATGAAGGTGCGGCCGACATAGTGGTTGCGGATGATGCCGAGCTCATAGGGGATGCCGCATTCCTGGCCGAAGCCGA